>CAZWBB010000033.1:0-32669 GCA_964632045.1 uncultured Methanosarcinales archaeon
TGTGGATCAACTTTGTTGTTATGTAAGAAGTATAATCATCGTAATTCCTGTGTTCAGATTGTTTCATGGTATGGAGTAAAAAGGCATTTATCTCAGCTGGTGAAAGAACTTCCTGAAAAGGCTGCTGCACTTCCAGGTAGCGGATGCTACTATGATCACTAGGATGATGATGGTTCATCGTCTTTTCATATTTCTCAAGAGCTTGCGCCAGACTGCTTTCAGCGATGATGAGATCTTTTTCTTGTTCCACCTTATCGGGAGAGTATCTACTAACAAAGTCATCGATGCATTTCTTTGTTATAGTTGTTTCCATATTCTATCCTTAGATGATTTCCTCTCTTCCGTCAGGATGGGTGAAGACCAGTTTATTTCTACTTGAGATTTTCCTGAACCCTCCAAGATCAACACTATCTTTCAGTATGTCAAATGATTCTGGATCGGTAGTCCTGAATGTGCAATGGTACACGCTGAAACAGGTGGGCTTCTCAATGTCTCCTTCGATGGTGTAATCGCAGTTAGAGGAACATGCGGCAAAATCTGCGCCGAGGTCACCCTCTACTTTCAATACCAGGCGATTTTCTTCCGATGACGATCTTGTGACAATTGTGGCAGTAGGTCTGGGTGCCCAGGTGGCCGGGGACATTACCCAGGTAAACGTATCGAACCCCTTCCCGGAGGGCGATTTTCCTCAGTTCCTCTTACATTGAAACAGAACATCTCAATCAGTTCAGTCATATGAAATGAGAAGTTGTTATACCCTGCCAGATAGGAATTATTGATCAGTCTGGAAAAGAATTGTCCTGTACGTCGGTGGAAGTGTTTCTCATGTTGAGAACGACAGGTTACCTGCAGAAGGGTATCCAGTTCTTCCGGTTGTAGTACTTCATCCACAGTTCTGAGAACAGCTTCCATCCTAGAATTGTCATGGGGACAGAAAGGGATGGAAAGATATGTTGAATACTTTATGAGAAGTCTATCATACTTATTGCCCGTACATAAGAGATCATTCTCTTCCTCAACCTTCTCAGGAGAGTATCCACTGACTAGACCATCGATTCCTTTTCTTCTTTTTATTGGTATACTACAATTTTCCATTCTTATCTCCAAATCTTTGAAATTCCTCTTCCCTCCCATCAGCATGGATGAAAAATATCTTATTGTTTTTCGGTGCATAATGTTCAAGACGTAGGAGCGTATCATTATTATCTGTTTTAAATGTGCAATCCTGTGCACCATATCCTGCAAAGGGTCTAAGAAGACCATGGATAGTGAAACTGCAGTCTTTGGCATACGAGGCAAAAGAGTCTTGAGCGTTTCCGTGAAGTTCTACATTTACATTCTCAGCTGAAGTGAACGTATTCAAACCAATGTTTCCATAAATTTGAATCTGCATCGGTTCGATCGGAAGAATTCTAAAATCGCCTATAAAGTCAGGTTGCAGATGATGAGGAATATGTAGTCTGAAATTGGAATTCCTTTCATGGTACGATGTGAGAATAAGTTCGTTGAGGTATTTTCCAACAAGACGATTATCCCCTTCAACCCTTTGCAGAAATCCATTGATTTCCATAGGGGAGAGGATGATATCTTCTTTTGGAAACTTGTATGTCGTTGCAGACAAATGCCTATTCAGGATCCTGGATTGGTTGAAATTGAACCATATTAATGCTTCTTCTATCTTGGAAATATCCTCTCGGATAAACTCCTTTTCTTCTTCGACTTTCTCGGGAGAGTATTCACTGACAAAGTCATTGATACCCTTCCCTTTCGTTATTGCTGTTTCTATCTTCTGACCCCGTATGCCGTTTATCAGTGTGCTGTCCCCACGGTTCCTTCTCCTTTCTTAATTTGTAGTTCCATACTCAAGCCGGACCGCTGTAATCTGCGACCAGTTCTTCCTCTCCATCAGGATGTATCAAGATAACCTTATGTCCAGAAGGTTTGTTAGTCCTGGTATTGACTTGTGGCACTCTCTTGATAAGCCCCTTTAGGGTATTTGGATCTGTTGTCTTGAAGAGGCAGTCTTGAGAAGCCATGCCGATTGTACCATGAGGAATTTCACTAAATACGAATGTTGAATTCTCTGACCAATAGCCGCAATCGGGAACGTATCCTTTGAATATGAACTCCGTGTATTTCACCTCCCTGCTGCATGAATTTCCGCAGTCGCCATTGATAGTAATCCTCAGGGGGTTATCTGGTCGCCCTTGAAAATAGCTAAGACTTTCAATACCTTTGAGGTTAAGCGTGTTTATGTAGAAGTTATTGTAGCCGGCCTGGTAGGAATTGTTGATCAGCCTGGCCGTGAACTCCCCTCTCCGGCTGTTGATGAGGTGGAAAAAGCTGCGATATGTGATTGTTGATTGATAGTAGCTGTTTATCTCAGCTGGTGTCAGTATGGCATTTATTTTAGGTAGGAAGATTCCAGAGACGAATCCCCTTCCAAAAAAGCCGTGGGCCTTGTAAATGTCAAACATCTCTTTCAGGCCATCAAATGAGGATTCTGGAGACACTTCCTTTTCCTCTTCAACCTTTTGAGGAGAGTATCCACTAATTAGATTGTCGATTGCCTTGCTTTTTTTCACAATTTCTATGTCCATCCGACCCCCACAGGTAGAGATTACTAAAGTGTTCCCTCTTGCTACTTTTACGTTGTGAAACAAACAAACTTTTTAAATTGTTCGGTTAATTTCAGAATGTTTATTAATGAATCAGTATTTTCATAGAAGATGGAGATTGTTTTTACTTTTCATGCTAAGCATAGAATGAAGAAAAGAAGGCTCATAAAAGAAGAGGTTGTGGATGCGATTAAGTTTCCGGATAAGACTGTTAAGAAGCATGGGAAATATTTTTTTCAGAAGAAGCTTTGTAGGGGAACTATTGAAGTGGTGGTGGAAAAAACAGAAAATATTTTAAATGTGGTTACTATATACTGGTTGTAAGATGGAAATCAGCTTTGATGAGCAGGCAGATGCAATGTACATAGAGTTTAGGAAAGGAGATTTTGCTAGAAATAAGAAAATAGATGATTTTACAATAATTGACCTTGATGAAGAAGGGAATATCTTAGGGATAGAGCTTCTTGATGTGAGTAAGAGAATCCCAGTTGAATCTTTGGCTGAAGTCAACGTTAAGAATCTTCTTGCAGTTGCGCATTAGAGCTTCTTTCTGGTGCTGGATTTTGGAGAATCTACCGAGGTGACAAAATCTCATTTGCCTCTCGCAGAAAGTCTTCTGTGAATGGATGGCCTTAAATTCGTTCGTGTTTTTCCAGCAGACCTGCCAATTCTCTTTCTCTTCTTCAACCTTCCCAGGAGAGTATCCACTAACAAAGTTGTCGATTCCCTTTCCTTTTGTTATGCCGGTTTCCATCATGTATAATCCGCTATCGCCTCTTCTTCTCCATCCGGATAGATGAAGATGATCCTATTCCCGGATGGGCTGCTGATCCTTTCACTGAAAGGTTCACTTGTCTCTCCAGTGATCTGTTTGTCAAACACGTAACGGAGCATCCTGTTAAGAGTTCGCCTGTTTGATGTCCGGAAGGTTGTACCAGAACTGTAAGTTCCACAGGCATCCATATATCCATGGATGGTTATGATGCTGTTCCGCGCTCCATTACAGCTGTTGCCATCGCCGTACAGATGGGCGTGAATATTTTCCCCTGAGCAGAACGATGATCCTACTTTACCATGAACCTCAAGCAGTAGCGGTCTGTCGGGAGAAGCTCTCACTTTGCCAAGGTAATCCAGAGCTTCTTCAGTGTGCAGGATGAAATCATTACGGCCTGAATCATAGCTGTTCTGGACGAGTCTGCTCACAAGCAAACCTTTGCAATATCTGTACCAGGTTTTATCAGGATGTGACATGGGCAGCTGGAGAAAACTGTCTATCTTGTCAGGGGAAAAAATTTCATCCACTTCTCTGAGGGCAAGCATTACCTTTCTCGTTCCCCGACAATTGATGGTATCCTTCAGCAGACTCAGGAAAGAAGACGGGTTCTCGCGTATGTATTGCTCATTCTCCTCTTCAACCTTCTTGGAAGAGTATCCACTGACAAGATCGTCGATTCCTTTCCGCCTGATGATGGCCGCTTCCATTTTAATAATTATGATCAAAGACAGTGGTTCGCTCCTCGTCTTGGTCATTGATGAAGATAATTCTATTATATGATGGTTTAAAATCAGACATGATAGCTAAAGGATTGCTAACCCACTGTCCCTTGTGGACCTTACTGAAGAGTTGGAGGTCAATGCGTGGATCTTCAGTCCTGTATGTGCAGAAGAATGATTTCTCCATTTTTCTGATATCTCCATTAACTGTGGACTCGCACCATTCAGTCTGGCCAAGCGAATTGACCGGGCACTGTATGTTATAATGGCATCTGCTGGAGAAGTGAGCGAACCCCCACCCCCCATGACCTCTAATCTCAACATGCAGCCTGTCTTTTCCCTGGAGACCGCGGCAGAGATTCTGTATCTCAGGGTATGGGTTATCAAGCAAAAATGATTCATTCCCTGCATTGAAACTGTTCTGGATGAGTCTGCTGATGAAACGGCCAGCCTTACACTCCCATCCCTTAACCTTCTGCTGGCCCAGAGTGGTGAGAAAATCGTTGATCTTATCAGGAGGAAGCACTTCGCGGACGTTCGAGAGATATTCATCATCTTCCACAAAAGACCTGATATATTTTTGGAAGATGGTGTTATTGTCTGCTTTGATGATTCTTTCTTCTTCCACTTTTTTAGGAGAGTATCCACTGACCAGGTGATCGATTCCTTTTCCTTTAATAATCGCTGTTTCCATCATCTGTATTCTCTGATTAATTCCTCATGCCATCCGTAATTTCCATCACTTCTTCCATTCCATCGGGATGGATCAATGCCACTGTTGTTCCTGAACTTTTCCCGTCTCGTCTTGTCCAGACTTTGTTTGTCAATTCTCGAAGAGTCTTTTTGTTTGATGTCCTGAAAACGCAACCAGATGAGGCGTAACCGAACGGTCTCTGGATCAAACCATGTATTGTGAATATTGAACGAACCGCCCTATGCCCTAAATATGTCCCTGCGTCACCATGAAGAGTGAGATGAATGTGCTTAGCGTTTAGCCCACATTCATAACCAGCGTCTCCTTCTATTGACAAAGAGATTTTTTTGTTTTTGCTTCCACATAGTTCAGCTCCGAGATACTCTAATTTAAGGTTCTGCGTGTTTAAGGAGAAGTCATTATAACCTGCATCATAGGAATTTTGGATCAACCTTGAGATGAACAGCCCACTGCAACCATGAGGATGCACTTCTATCAGGTTAACAAAACTGCATATCTCAGAAGGAGTCAGAATCTCGTCAATATACTTAACTCTTTCAGTATATGAGCCCATCGATAAAAGAAGTTTCAGATATGGATACAGTGGTTGTGTATTGATATACTTCTTAAACAGTTTAAGATAATCACATTCTCCGACTACGCAAGTCTCTTTCTTCTCTTCAACCTTCCCGGGAGTGTATCCACTGACAAGACTATCAATTCCTTTTCTTTTCCTTATTTCTATATTACCAGATTCCATGACTGCTATCTTTATAGTGCCTTACCATCTCCTCCTGGCCATCCCGATCTATGAACTTAATCTTGTTATAGGATGGGTCCCAAATGGGGAATAATGTGCAGATGTCTGTGTATTCAACATATTCTCCTCTGTAGACATCTCTGACGAGCATCTTTTCGATGTCTTTTCGGGATGTCTTATACATACAATTTCTGGCTCGGCCTACGCTCCTGAGGTTTTCATTGATTATGAATGTACAATAATGGGCATCAACGCCTACTGATCTGGAAGAACAGTTAAGAGTGAACGTGCATCCCCTAGATCCTCTAGCTAGATCTGTACCTCCATGACCCTTTATCTTGATATGCATGTTTCCTATAAGATAATAACCAAGACAATTCAATTCTGGATTCGGATTGTCAAGCGAAAAGTACTCATTTCCTGCCGCAAAGCTGTTCTGGATCAGTCTGCTTATGAAAACTCCAGCAACGTTTCCTTCATGGCAGTTTTTCAAGCTACCTCCGACTGTCAAAAGGTATCCATTGATCTCATGCGGTGTAAGAATCTCATCGATACATCCTTTTAGGAAACCATGATGGTCCTTCCTCTGCAAAGCGTCTCTGTACTTCCGCCAGGTATTATTCTTTTTAATGATTTTTTCATCCTCAACCTTCCCGGGAGAGTATCCACTGATGATATCATTGATTCCTTTTTTCTTTGCAACTTCTACTTCCATAATTTATCTCCGTATTTTCTTACAACTTCCTCCCTGCCATCAGAATGGATGAAGACTATCTTATTCTCTTCATAAGTATCTACACCACTTTCCAGCAGGACTTTCTTAGTAGCCAGTGAGGTTGTCTTGTAAGTTGATTTCTTTGTCCACATACCTAGAGGGGGAACTAAAGGTCCGTGAAAGGTAAGCGTGAGTCCTTCAACTTGTCCCGCGCAGCCTTCATCAACTTTGTTATGAAATATGAATGCCGAATCTCCGCTACCAAGTGCACAGTTTTTGTCTGTAGTACCAAAGATCTCGAATACAGACTCCTCAGCCATAAAACCACAACGCTGATACACAGATCCTTGAATGGTAACTCTTGAATTCTTGATACAATGGCCACAGTTCATAGACGCGTTACCTTCTATATCCATTTCTATGTACTCTGATTTTGCGCCATAAAAAAGTCCGATGTCTCCTTTGAATCTAATCCTGATGGGGTTATTCTTGCTGCCTAGCAAGTATGAACACATCCCGCCAATATCAGGCAGTGACTCAAAACAGAAATCATTATAGCCTGCTTGGTAACTGTTCTGAATAAGTCTGCTGAGGAAGATTGCTGTATTTAGAGGATAATTTTTACGATCCTGGTATCTAAGAGTATGCAATAAGAAAAGTGGAATTTGTTCTGGGTTCAATATTTCTGTGATCTCATTTTCATCACGGACAAAACTTTTGCTGGGGTCAGATGGCGCTTCCATAATTTTCTCATATTTTTTAAGTAGAGGTCTATACTCCTCCGAATCTGTCATTATTTCCCCTTCCTCTTCAACTTTTTTTGGAGTGTATCCCTCAAGGAGTTGATCCAGTGTTTTTTTTCTTATTATTGAAATGTCTTCATTTGCCATATTTTCTAATAACCTCCTCTCTTCCATCAGCATGGATGAAGATGACTTTGTTCCCGGAAGGACCTTTGTCTTGAAACGTTTTGTCCGGAACCCATTTAATGAGGGTCTCCAAAGATTTTCTGTTGTCCGTCTTGAAGAGGCAGTTGGTACTGTCCAAGCAACTGTGATTTCCATCAACTTTGCCGTGGAAGATGAACGTGGAGTTTTCTACTTGTCTCGCAGAATTTTCTCCAGTATCACCATACACTTCAAAGAACGAATCCCTGCAAATGTTAGCAAAAGAGGCTCCTGTGTTGCCATGGATGGTCAATGAACATTCTTTTTGCGCCTCAGCGAGATGTCCATCCGCATCCCCTTCAATCAATAAGAAGCACCGTTTGGCATAGATAGCACATTGATGGTCAACATTTCCTTTTATATGGTATGATGAGTCTTCACTTTTCATGGCAAAACTAAGTCCAACATTTCCATCTATGAATACATCTAGGAAACAAGAGTCAGCACAGCAGAATTGGTCAAAATCACCTCGCAGATGCAACTTCAATTTCCCTTCCTCACTACCTCCCAGATACGCTATGGCTTTGATCTTCTGCGGGACATGCAGCCTGAATTCTCTTTCGCCAGCAACATAGGAGTTCTGGATCAGTCTGCTAAGCAGCAGTGAAGTTAAATCATCATTGTATTTCTGACCTGCAAATTCCTTTGTCATCAGCAGGAAAGCATTTATATCTCCAGGTGAGAGAACATCCTGGAAGCGCAGGTCAATTTGTGCTTTTCTTTCCAGATATTGTAATGGAAAACCATTTCTTTTGTCAAACAGCTCCTTGTATCTTTCTAACAGCCTTTTTAATTTGTTATCTCCCATGACTTGCATCTGCTTTGCTTCTTCAACCTTCCCAGGAGTGTATCCACTGACAAGATGGTCGATTCCTTTTCCTTTTGTAACCGCTGTTTCCATTAATCAAACTCCTTGTCTATCACTACTCGCATGTACAAATCAGCATAGGCGTAAAACCAGTACTCATCGTATTTTTTGTACAGATGCGTCGCGTAATCGCCCCACTGCCCGAATCCCGCTTCTATTGATAAGTACTTTCTGTAATCTGTCTCGTTCGGAAAACCTGCTTTCGTTGCCAGATAGTCAAAATAATCCTGCACCGAAGAAAAACACTTTGTTCTCATGGTCAAATGAGCTTCAAATATCGTCGTATGAGGGAAATTTTCTTTGATACTCAACGCGTCAAAGCGCAGATTGTTTCTGTAAATTCTTTCATCTTGGGACATTCTGGATACTTCCGCGGTTTTCTCTTCTTCAACCTTCCCTGGAGTATATCCCTTAGTAAATTCATCAATACCTCTTGCTTTTCTGATCTCTATCTGCATTTTTGGCCCCCCATCTAGCTTCTTTCCCACTTTTTAACCCCCACTTGCTACTCTTTTGTTGTGAATGTAAACGTTCTTTAAAAAATCTTCGGTTAAGTTTGTTAACACCGAAAAGTTTTTAAATAATCGGAAATAATGATAGAATTATCGTAAAAAACGATAATCAAAAAATGCTAACAAAATGCGAACAGAAAGTAATGGAAATATTGCTGCCTCGGCCTTTCCTAGTGTTTTCCGTGAGGCAAATTAGTAAGCTGATCGGGAAAAGTTATGCCTTAACTTATGAGTCAGTCAAGGGATTGATGGAAAAAAAGATGATCAAGGTAGAGAAAATTGGGAATTCTCTTGCCTGCAAACTAAATCTTTCAGCCAGTCCTAAACTCCTGGCAGTTTCATCTTTACTTCACTCTGGCAAATTCCTGACGAAGGTGAGATTCGCCTTTCTCATAGAAGAAATTGAGGAAAAGTTGTCTGATTCTATTTACATTATGGTTCTCTTTGGCTCATGGGCAAAGGGGAAAGCCTCCCAAGAATCAGATGTAGATCTTCTCTTCGTTGTACAAAGTGAAGGTGAGATCGAGAAAATGAAACGAGGGATACGTTCAGTACTTTCATCAAGCAACGTAAAAGTGGATTTTAATGTCATTACAGCAGACTGGTTGACAAAGATGTTTGGAGAGAAACATAGCGTAGGCAGGGAAGTCCTGGAAGGTTCAATAATTCTCCATGGTGCAGAGCAGTATTATTCGCTGGTGAACAGGTATGATAAAAAAAGAGGACATTAGAAGAGCAATCAGTGCTTTCAAAGTGTGGGACAACGAGAAGAGATGGGATGTTCCCACAGGAGCGTTTATCCAGCACACTCTTACCAAATCAGAGAATGCTCTGAGGACTGCTAATTATATTCTTCGGATAATGGAAGATCAAGCTGCTAAGGAATTCTTTGATGCGGATGATTACGATGGGACGCTGTGGATTATCAACTGCTCTTACTATAGGATATTCTTCTTAGCGCAGTATCTCCTGGCCTTGGATAAGAGAAAACTCCCCCAGAGCACACAGGACACCCATAAAACTATCGAGTTGGCGTACGTATTAAGTTGGGTGGGGAAATATGGGCTGCGCCATGGGGTGAGTGAGATTGTTCAATTCGTAAGATAGAAGTTCAAGCCCGAGCCATTCCAGTTAATCATTTCTATTATGCTGAATAATACAAGCCGGGCTCGGTCGAACGAGCGGCTTGCCCATATTTTCCTCAGGGAAACTTAATACGTACGAGTTGGCACTATTGTATTACTTCATCATCAAAGGATCTGGTTTGGAGGGTAAGAAAGACTTACGGTGGGAAGACATAGCAGATTCTAGGCTGTCAAGAGGTTTACAACTTTTGCAGGAAGCGAAGGAGGAAAATCAGGAGCTCACTCAACAGAGGGCGAAAAGGATAGTCGAGCACATGGAAGCAGAGAGAAGCAAAAGGCATGAATTCACTTACAGTATGACGGTTGATGCTGAACTGAGTAAAGCCAGGACTTCTGTTGCCAGGGCGACTGAGTTTGGGGACATTGTCAAAGAATATATTAGAGTGAAAGGTTGGAAATAGCAGCATTCTTATTTGGCATAATCCCTTACCACTTCCTCTTTTCCGTCCTCAATGAAAACAATTTTATTCCGGGATGTGAATTTCCCGGTTCTGGCTGCAACTGAAAGCAGTAATCTCTCCAATGTATTTCTGTTAGAGGTCTTAAATGTCGTGTCTTCAGCTTTTCTTCCGCAGTTGTTTCCAACCTTGCCGTGGAGGGTAATTACACAATACCGGGCAGTATCACCGCAGTAGTAACCTACATCTTCTCCAATTGCAAACTCTGAGAATCTGGCTTCACTCCCACAGAAGTTACCCACACTCCCTATAACGTTGAATTTTGATTTCAAAGATTTGCTACCACAGTCATTTCCCGTATCTCCTATTATATCGAATGAAGAACTTTCCGCGGAGCAGCCGCATTCTCCTGCAACAGATCCCTCTATATGGAATGTGGAATTCTTCGCATATGCTCCACATCTGTGAGAAGTACATCCTCCTATATCAAAAGTGGCATTATTGCATTTGTAACCGCAATTCTCGGCTACTCCTGCGATGTGGAATTCACAGTTCCTGGCAGCATATCCACAGTCGATCCCTGCATAGGCAGGAATCCGGAATGTGGACCTCTTGGCGTAGTGAGCAAATCGGGTACCTACCGTTCCCTGGACATCAAGATGGAGATTGTAAGCCCGGGTAGCGCACCCCTCTGGTAGATCCCCTCGGAATACTATTGAATATGGTTCTTCCATCTTTTGCTTGTTCTTGTAACTGAAAAGACCGCTGATCTCATTTTCTACCGGAAGGATGAACCGCCGGTGACCGGCCGCGTAGCTATTGTAGAGCAGCTGAGTAAGGAACACGCCTCCAGAGAATCCACCCAGGACCTTCTTTAGAGACGTAACATTAAGGAATGCTTGAAGTTGTTCGGGAGAGAGTATGTCAGGCAATTCCCTTGCTGCTTTGACCATCAGCGGTATTGAGGGGGGCATACTTTCATACTTATCTAACAGTTCCTGGAATTTCATACTTCCTTCTGTGCGCAGCGATTGCTCCTCTTCGACCTTTTGCGGGGAATAATCACTGACCAATTCGTCGATTCCTTTCCATTTGCTAATCTGAAGTTCCATCAGCAGTACTCCTCCTCTCCGTGGATTAGGATGAATCTGTTACCCCTGCCGGAATGATTTCTACTGAAATGTGATTCGATACGTTGCAGCAACCGTTGGTCGGGTGTCTTGAATGTGCAGTGAAAGAAGTCCCCACCAAGGTAGATGACCGGATCGAAAAAGATGAATGTGGAATGTTCCGTGCCTACAGCATTCAGAGAAGCTGGTCCATGACAGGTTACACGGCAGTAGTCAATACGGCAACCGGTACATTCTGTCTTTCCTGTCAGTTCCAGGAGCAGAGGGCGGTGGCTGTCTCCCTGGAGGTGGGTTCCCAAGCCTAACAGGTTGTTTCTGGTCTCAAGCTGGAAATTGTTGTAACCTGCATCATAGGAGTTCTGGATGAGGCTGTTAAGAAATCTCCCACTGTCATTCTCGTAGAAAGGATTGTTTTCGTATTTGGTTATCATGCTTGAGAAAACACTGAGAGTTGCTGGCAGCAACACTTCTTTTGGGAGGATACTTTCCGGACGGTGAGGGTACCACTCATGAAGAAAATCCTCAAATCTGCGCATGAGGTCAGCCAGTTTGGAATTTCCTTCCGTGCTGGTTCTTTTCTCTTCCTCAACCTTCTGTGGAGAGTATCCACTGACAAGAGTATCGATTCCTTTTGATTTCCTTACCTCAACTTCCATAGTCATCCTAACCGCACGCTGCTCCTCCGTACGCTGCCCGCCGCGTAATTTCTTACTATTTCCTCCTGGCCATCCCCATGAATGAAGATTATCTTGTTGTAAGATGGCCTACAAATCGTGCGTCTGGTAGTGGCATCATAATCTAATACATAATCTGTTTTTGACACCCACGAAACAAGTAACTCTAGCATATCTCTTAGTGAAGTCTTATATGTGCATCTCCGACCCTGATCCACACGTGAGATCTTTTCATTGATTATGAAAGTGCAGTTTTGTGCCATATGGCCTATTGCGCGGGACGAACAGTTTATAGTGAATGTACATCCTTTAGATCCTGCAGCAAAATCCATTCCAGCATGACCATATACTTCAATGCACATGTCTCCTTTAAGAAATGAGCATAAATTATTCAATTCTGGATGCGGATTGCGAAGTGAAAAATCCTTGTTTCCAGCATCATAACTTTTCTGGACAAGCCTGCTGATGAAACATCCTGCAACAGTTCCTTCCTGGTAATCTTTCAAATTGCTGCCGACCACATGGATGTATCCGTTGATTTGACGTGGAGTAAGTACTTCGTCAATACATCCCTTCAGGAAATCACCAAAGTCTTTCATCTGCAAAGCGTCTTTGTACTTCCGCCAGGTAAGATTCTCTTTGATATTTTTCTCTTCTTCCACTTTCCCAGGAGAGTATCCTTTGACTAAACGGTCGATTCCTTTCGCTTTGCTGATTGCAGCTTCCATCATGAATAATACTCTATTACCTTCTCTTCGTTTTCATCGACAAATATGATCCTGTTACCAGAAGGCTCATCATCGACTTCTTTGGCGACTGATCTCAAAAGGGTGCTTAGAGTTCTTTTATTAGTTGTCTTAAAAGTTGAATCAGTTGCTTCGCTACCCAGATTAATCCCCACTTCACCATGCAGTGTGAAAGTCGAGTGTCTGGCTTGGAAACCAAGATAGTCCCCCGCGTTTCCATAAATAATAATTTCACACTCCTCTACCCAATCAAAACCGGAATCTCCAACGTTTCCCCGGCAAATATATTTACACTTGACACCTTCTCCCCCGCAAGAATCTCCCACATCACCGTTGAACTCGATGCAAAATGGCTTAGTTACATCAATTTGGCAATCTGAGAATCCCGCAAGTTTATTTAGAGGAAAGGTTCTTTTGGTGTCGATCCTGAAGTTGTTGTACCCTTTCTCATATAGGTCAACGATCAGTATGTCGATAAATCTTCCAGCCGCCAGGGAATACGCCTTATGTCTTTCATACTTGAGCATCAACGGAAGGAAATCATTGATATCTTTAGGAGTAAAATCATCTTCGATTTCTACTCCATATCCTTCAACTACCGGACCGCCGATGTACAAATACTGAGAAAAGTCAAGATAATTCTTGAAATCTCCCAACAGTTTTTCATACTTTCCTTCAACAACATCAACTTTCCTTTCTTCTTCGACCTTCCCAGGGGTGTATCTTTTAGTAAGTTCATCGATTCCTTTTTTCTTTGTTATCGCCGTTTCCACAGATCGGAGTCGTTGCCCCGATAGTGCGGCAGTTCCTGCCTGTATCATCTATTATCCTCCACAAACTCACGCAGTTCTGTTACCAGTTCCTCTGAGCCATCGCGATGGATGAAGATCACTTCATTATGTGTTGAGATGTCTCTTAGGAAATAAAATAAAGTCTTCATTTTTGACGTTTTGAAAGTACAGTTCCGTGCATAATCACCGTACCTGCGATATTGGGTATAGCCATGTAAAGTGATTATGGAATGCTCATTATAGTTAGCAAATGCGAACCCAACATCTCCCCGTATAGTGATGAAGAGGGGCCTTTCTTCTGTTCCTTTGCCCCTATAGGGAAGACTATACAGTTCTCCACTCCAACTGAAGTTGAAGTTATTGTATCCCTCATCATAGGAATTCTGTACTAATTTACTGATGAAATAGCCAGAATAATTTCGATGCAAATGATGATTACTTGAAGTTGCAACCTCCAGAATAGACTTTATCTGCAGCGGAGTAAGTATGATGTCCATTTCATTGATTTGGACAAGATCATCATGTGGTGAGTTGATCCATTCTTGGTATCGTGAAAGAGCAGCAGCAATATTAGGATTGTTTTCGACTTCCTTTTCTTCTTCAACTTTTTTTGGAGAGTATCTTCCGACTAATCCTTCTATACTCTTTCCCTTAACAACTTCAGTTCTCATGGTATAAACTCCTTAAATCTCCTCTTCCTTTTGGCAATGCCATCTTCAACATACCAGACGCTGCTCTTTCTGGGAGCTGAGAGAAGCATTTTCTGCAGAGTTTCTTTGTTTCCTGTTTTGAAACTACAGTTGATACTTCTGTAACCGCAGTTTATACCAATATCTCCGTTGATCGTGAATTCAGAATCCCTGCTAAATTCTCCAACATAATCGCCAGCATCTCCATCTAGCCTGCAGATGACATTTCTGCAGCAGGAACATAATCCTCCCCCAGTTTTCCCTTTCACATTAATGAGGAGCGGTTCTTCCGCGGTGCCCCGCAAGTGGCCGCAGAAGGAACTGATTTCAGGATGTGCTTTAACAGTGAAATTCATATAGCCAGCTCTGATGGAATTGTCAAAGAGTCTCCACATGAAATGTCCTGTCATCCAGAAATCATCGTGCTCTTCGTAGAGATATGTCAGCTGCAGTAAGGAATTGATTTCATTAGGCTTAAGGATGTCTTCTATCTCCTCAGTTTCGTCCATCGCTTCCTGGAAGAGGTCATAGGGGCCCCAATATTGCACCTCACCAAGGAAGTGCTCATACCTGGCCAGCAAATTATGATAATCCTTCCCTGCGATGATGGTTGTCTTTTTTTCTTCCTCAACCTTCTGCGGAACGTATCCACTGACAAGAGTATCGATTCCCCTCTTACGAATAATCTCGCATTCCATCATTAGGTGTGTAGATTTTGTTTATAGCACTCTACTTCCCCCTAAATTATCACTTATGGAGGGGAATATTTAAAAGTTTTGCAAAAAATTTAAATCTATGGCTATTTTAATATAAAGGATGGCAAACAAAGAACCTCAAAAAGGGCTGATTGTATTTCAAGACCGAAAAATTAGAAGGCTTTGGTATGAGCATCAATGGTTTTATTCGGCAGTAGATATTGTTGCAGTTTTGAGTGAGAGTGATAACCCCTCTACTTATTGGAGAGTGCTTAAGCACAGAGAACCCCAACTCGTTACAATTTGTAACGGTTTGAGAATGCCTGCCGAAGATGGCAAAATGAGGTATACCGATTGTGTAAATACCAAGAACGCTTTTAGGCTGGTTCAATCCGTCCCCTCAAAGAAAGCTGAACCGTTCAAACAGTGGTTATCTCAATTAGCTAAGGAAAGGATTGAAGAGATTGAAAATCCAGAAATTGCTCAGGATAGAGTGAAAGAATATTATGAACTAAAAGGATACCCTAAAGATTGGATTGACAAGAGATTAAGAGGAATAGCGATAAGACAAGACTTAACTGATGAATGGAAATCACGAGGGGTTCAGGAAGAAAAAAGTTTTGCTATTTTGACTAATGAAATCTCAAAAGCGACATTTGGTAAAACTGTAGGGGAATACAAGAAATTCAAAGGCTTGAAAAAACCAAATCTAAATCTAAGAGACCATATGACTGATTGGGAATTGATTTTTACGATGGTCGGAGAAAAAGCCTCAGCAGACATTACGAGGACAAGAGATGCAAAAGGATTTCAGGAATGTAAATCCTCGGCAAGAAGGGGCGGACAAATAGCTCAAAACGCAAGAAGAGAATTAGAGAAAGAAACAAGGGAAAAAGTTGTTTCTAAAGAGAATAATCTTCAACTAACTAAACGCAAGAAGAAAAAGTTAATGGAAGAAAAGAAGTAACTAAAGGTGCATATAATCCAAGAAGCGATTTCGTCTGATCGTTCGTCTTGTCTGAGAAAGATGCTCTTCTCTCTTCCTCAACCTTCTGCGGAGAGTACTCACTGACAAGAGCATCGATTCCTTTTCCTTTGATAATTGCTGTTTCTGAAGTCATCTAAAATAACTTGCTGAGATGTGTCACAGGTTCCTCTTCTCCATTCTTATGGATGAATATCACTTCATTATTTCTTGTGAGATTTCTGACAAAGTAAAATAATGCCTCCATGTTTGATGTTTTGAATGTACAGTGAAAGGCGTAGCGGGCAAATCTCTTATAACCAAGGGTTCCATGTAAAGCAATATTGAGATGCTCTACGTTATCAGCGAAACCTATTCCCAATTCACCATGAATAGTTAGAGAAAGGGGCCTTTCCTTGCTGCCCTGGCAATTGTATGGGAGATAGTGGATAATCCTATTTTGGGTATCGAAGTTGAAATCATTGTATCCTGCTTCGTAGGAATTCTGAATTAGTTTGCTAAAGAACTCTCCTGAGTAAAAGAAGTTTGGGAGATGATGATCAGGAGAGGTTCTCAGCACGAAAGCTTCTACCTGCCGTGGATTGAGTATGATGTCCAATTCTTTTATCAGATCTCCCCTGGCTATGTCGGATACACGGAGCATCTCCTTGTACTGGGCAAAAGCAGCAGCGATATCAGGATTCTCCTCAACCTCTTTCTCACCCTCAACCTTACCAGGTGAGTATCCACTGACAAGATGATCGATTCCACGTTTTCTTGTTATGCTCAAAGGGAACTTCGTTCGCTTTGGCACCTCCTTACGGAGGGTTTCAAGTTCCATCTTCCTCACCGTATGCTGCCTCCCTGTGCGCTGCCCTCCCTGTAATCCCTCATCATAAATTCTCTCCCGTCGGGATGAACAAAAACGATCTTATTACCTGAAGGGATGTCTTTGTACGTCTTCTCTGGAACACTTTTCATCAGGTTTACTATTGTATCTTCATTTGTAGTTTTGAATGTACAGTCCTTGCTCGTGTAGCCAAATCCCCTCTCAACTTCTGCCAGCAGAAAAGTGCACCTCTGAGCATTATTGCCACTGAACTCTCCACATTTGCCGTATACAGTAAAGTGAGAGGCCTTTAGGTGATGGGCAGAGTGATGGCCGCAGTCTCCATGCAGGGTTATTTTAGAATCCTCTGAATGGGCTCCGAAAAGATTGCCCGTATTTTTATGTAGAGCTAGGTTTACGTACTTCAATCCTTCGGCAGTATGGTCACCAAACCTGCCTCTTAGGGTGATGAGCAAAGGCTCTTCCTTACTCCCTGAGAACCAGCCGATGTCACGTACGTATTTCTTAAGGTAATAGGGATTTAGCTGGAAGTTGTTATGGCCGGCATTGTAGCTGTTCTGGATCAATATGTTAAGCAGACTGCCTATTGCCGGTGCGTATGTCTGTCGTTTTTCATACTTACGGGAGAAAAAAAGGAATGCTTCGATCTCATTAGGAGTCAGAATCTGGTTGATGTGTCCAGTTTTGATTTTCTCTTCGAACATTCTCTCCATAAAGAATTCCAGTTCATTAAAGAGGGAGTTGAACTTGCTTTCATCTGTGTGCGAGAATTCTTTTTCTTCCTCTACCTTCCGGGGAGAGTATCCACTGACAAGGTTATCGATACCTTTCCCTCTAATCACACCAATTTCCATAGTATGCTTTCTCCTCCTCTCCTTTTGGATGCACAAAAACGATCTTATTCTTTGTTGGTGCCCACTTGCAGATCTCTTCATCATAGTGACCAGATTTCTTGCTGACCATCCTTAGAAGATGCTGTAGGGTGTCGGGATTATTTGTCTTGAACACAGATTCAAAGGCCATGATTGTACTATGGGATGTATTCAGTTTTCCCTCTATGAAGCAACAGCATTGATCAACCATCTCAAAGATACTACCTACATCTCCATGGACGGTGATATCTGTATGAGATGAGAATTTGCCCAACAGATATGATGCATTGCCTTGTATCGTAAGATCAAGATAGCTGGCTTTGGTAGCGCTGCTATTTCCAACATCACCAATGACACATATGGAGATCCTGTCATTATATTTTCCTTTTAGATAGCATCCCAGGTTGTCGATCTGGGGGAGAGTTTGCGTGTCTAATAAGAAGTCATTGTGGCCAGCTTTGTAAGAGTTCTGGATAAGCCTGCTGATGAACAGGCCGGTACTTTCCGTATAATCCCGGTCGCAGTAATGGGGGGTGACCTGCAGGAAGGCGTTTATCTCCCTTGGTGTGAGTACCTCATCTACATGATTTTCCTCCTGCGTGAAGCAATCCCAAGACAATTGGAGTGGGTGCAGTTTTTTGTATTTCTGAAACAGTTGCATCATACCTGTTCTTTTAGGAAGCGATTGTTCTTCTTCAACCTTCTGGGGAGAGTATCCATTAATGAGATTATCCATTCCTTTCCTCTTAGCAATTGCGAGTTCCATCACTACATAGCAACCGGACCTGAATAGCAGTCTTTCGTTTTATTGTGTTCTCTTATTACTTTTTCTTCTCCATTCTCTATAAAGATGATTTTGTTTTCTGATGGTACGTGATATGCGCCGTTAGAATCTCCTGGTGTGTCTATCAACTCTCTTGAGCATACCTTTTCAAGCAGGACAGCGAGGACGTCTTCCCGTCCGGTCTTGTAGGTACAGTTGGTCGATTGATCAACATTTCGAAGTAATCCGTTGATGATGAATTGAGAACAGAAGGGTTTGTATCCAATAATTTTTGTTTCGCAATCCAGGATGAATCTGCAGGCTGAAGAATACGTGCCAATGCCCTTTCCGCCGTAGCCATTGATGATGATGGTCATATCGCCGTGTAGGTTTGAACATAAATAATTAAGATTGGAGAAAGGGTTATCCAGATGAAATGTTCTGTTACCAGCATAATAACTGTTCTGGATGAGTTTGCTGATGAAATGTCCTGCTCTGTCTTCCCAGTTATCATATACCCCAACGAATCCAAGAAGATTGTTGATCTCATGCGGAAGGACGATTTCGTCGACATCTCTCAGATTCTCTTTGAGATCGTCAGCCAATAAGAATTCCAGGTATCTACGGAGGAGGGAATCCTTGTTTGGTTCTATTTTCCTTATTTCTTCAACCTTCTTCGGAGTATATCCACTGACAAGACCGCCGATTCCTTTTATTTTCTTGATAACTTCTAATTCCATCTTCTACCGCTGCACACTGTCCCCCTGCACGCCACCCCCATTGTAATCCCTCACTATCTCTTCTTTCCCATCCTTGTCAATAAAGACAACCTTATTCCCCTCAGGTAGATTCGTCCTGAATATCTCCAGAGTATCCCTGTTTGTTGTTCTATAAACTGAATTCTTGCAGCGGAGAATTTTCCATCCGTGGTCTTCCCAGTCTTCGGGAATCAGGTAGGCGTCTTCAGGGATGCTGCCATGGATCGTAATGATTGAATCCTTAGCTCCACTGGCTATTCCACCAGAGGCATTGCCATAGACAATTATCTCCGATTTCTTGGCAACTTCCGCAAAATGTTCCCATTCCACATCTCCATGGACGATCACCTTTGACTTGCCTACCATGTGCACACACTCTTCACTACCTACCCCATTATGGAAGGTAAGAAGCATGTATCCAACATTATTGCAGGTGCCGTTCATGGTCGGCCCATAGAAGTCAAGATGCAGGATCCTTTCTTCAATACCTCCGGAATTAGAAAACAACTGCCAGCATTCGGGTATGCTTTCTGTGTGAATGCTGAAATTATTGTTTCCTGCCAAGAAAGAGTTGTTTACCAACTCACTGATGAAGACTCCGGTAACATGGCGGTAGTACTTCTGCTCGGCAAATTGCACGGAATCCTGTAGGAATTGGTCGATTTCTTCCGGTAGGAGCGTCTCATCAATAATCTTTTGGTTCCTGATCTGGGCATGACATTCCCAAGGATGCCTGAAATTGTATTTTGCCATACATCTAATATATTTCTCCGTCAGATGATGGATGACCTTTTCTCTGTCACCACTGATGGTCTGGAGATGATTTTCTTCCTCAACCTTCCCAGGAGAGTATCCACTGACAAGATTATCGATCCCTGTTCTCTTTATCTCTAGTTGTTCAATAACCAATTCTCACCACCTCCTCTTCTTCTCCTTTAATGAGGATTATTCTATTGCCCCAAGGAACAAAGTGCTGCAATTTTTCAATATTTTCTTCATGGGGAGTACGGAAGATACAATGTCTGGCCCCCCTGGCCAGGTACTTTCTATGTTCCTTTCGGACATCTGTTACGATTTCTCCATTGAAGGTGAAGACTGAATCTTTAGTGCGATAGGCAAAGAGAGCTACACCTCCATGAACCGTAATATCGACATTAACACTCTCTACACCACAACCATGAACCCTACCAGAGACATCAATTTTGCACTTCCTTCCACTGGCATCAAGATTTGATCCTACGTAACCCCAGGTAGAGTTTTCTTTAGGTATGAAGAAGTTATTGTGACCTGCCTGGTAGGAGTTAGCAATGAGTTTCTTAAGCACGGAACTGCGAAGGATACTATAGTTCCCAACTTGATCATATTGGAGAATCCAGATGGCAAAATGCTTGATCTGTTCAGGCGTAAGTACCTCACTGTAATCATGGAGGTCTGGTTTAGGTTTGTCAAACACCGACGCTTCATACTTCTCAATCACCTCCTGGAGAGCAGGATCTCCTTTACACTGCATTTCCTTCTCCTCCTCCACTTTATTAGGAGAGTATCCTCTGACAAGAGTATCGATTCCTTTTCCTTTAGTTATTGCTGTCTCCATCGTCCCCCCAAATGGACACTATAGTTCAAGTTTCCTTATCTCGTCAAAGATGTTCCTTAAGTGCTCCCTGAAGCTTAACATAAGTAAGGTTATTATGTAAACCACTCCGATTGTAAGGGCACCAACCATAATCAATTCCGTGGGTGCGTAAATATCAACTTGCTTAGTTACAAAAGCAATACTTACACCGATAAAGTAAGTGAATAGGATGATAATTGAAGTGTTGTAATATTGCAGGTATTTGCTGTATTGCAAATCCAACAGATTTTTCTTGGTGCTTTCAGAGATTCGCTCCATTCTAGTCTCCAAAAGCGATTGCCAAGAGCACCAGACCAAGTACGATTAACATAGCGGACAATGTTGCTGCTATATAACTTCCTTTCATGAATGAAGGAATCGCCCCCACCATTCCCAGTACGGTTCCAATCACACCAGCCAGTGCAACTATATTTTTTTGGCTTTTCTTCATAATCTTTACCAGTTGTTCTTTATTAGCATCTTTTAGTTTAAATATGTTTCCTCTACTTTTACAGGAATTTAGCTGGGTGAAAAGCCCCGCCCTTTAGGGCGCTAAATTACTGTTCCAAAAATCCGCCAGTCTAAGCGAGGAGCGTAAAGCCATGGGCTTTAGCCCGTGGATAGCGACGAGCGGCGGATTTTTGTTACATACTGTTCTTACTACAATCCCTCACGACTTCTTCCTTTCCATCATCGATGAAGACTATCTTGTTTCCGGATGGCCTTCCATCATTTACTCTCAGGTCTGAAGCTAGGAGCTTGGCCCATGTACTTTTATTAGTTGTCTTAAATGTGCAATGGGTAGCATTGTAACCTACCCCATCTCCTGGTGATCCGTGGAGTAGGAAAGTTGTATTTTCTGCATGGGAGGCGAGGTTATTACCAGCATTCCCGTGGATTGATATATTTGCATACCACCAGTGTATTTCACTGGTGGAATGCAAATGTGCTCAATCACCATCCAAAGGATGGCATGATCTAGTCATGCCACCGATCTATTGACCGGTGGTTATTGACATTGCACTTCTTTTTGCATAGCCAAAGCAATAATTTCCGACATTTCCATGAATAATATATTCACTATTATTGGCATACACTCCACAATAACTGCCAACATCTCCCGTGAATTCAAAATTAAGTGGTTTATCATGTTTTATAGAAAAATAGACAAATGCACCTAAGCTATCAATCGGGATGAATCCTTTTGTGTTAAGAACAAAGTTGGTGTGGCCTCCTTCACAAGCAAGCGTCATAAGTTCATCAATAAATTTACCAATTGACCTCAGGTAATTTTGATGCCCTTCGAATTTGGCTAGATAAGGGAGGAGTTCATTTATCTCCTCTGGGGTAATGGAAAACTCAGATATTGAATGCTTTTTGGGACCGAACCAGGGATCACCGTGTGTCAAGTAATCAACAAAATCTGTAATAAATGCCTGATACTTACCTCCTGAATGCATGATTTCTTTCCCTTCCTCAACCTTTCCAGGAGAGTATCCACTGACAATAGTATCGATCCCTTTTCCCTTGCTTATCTGTAGCCCCATTATCTGTAATCCTTTACCATCTCCTCCTTTCCATCATCAATATAAACAATCCTGTTCCTCCCCGGTACATCCTTCAGCATTTTCTGCAGAGTATCCCTGTTTGTTGTTTTGAACGTGCATTGTTGGCAAAACTCACTGATCATTCCGGGGTTTGCGTGCAGGATGAACTCTGTCCGTTTGGCATAGTGGGCCGTTCTACCCCGGCAGCCCCCAACTACTTCAAATGTACAATCCTCTGAATGGGTAGCAAAATTTCCTCCAACTTCTCCTCCAAAATAGAATCGTGATCTTTTTGAACACCAGGCTGCATCTGCTTCAACATTTCCCTTGACGTTGAAAGAGGAACTTTCTGTATGTTGCGCAAAAGATCCCAGGATATTTCCTTCAATATCAAAATCACAATTTTCACAATCTGTAGCGAAGGAATGGCGTTGAGTTCCTTTTGCTTTGATGTTCAGGTACATTCCATTCTTAAAATAATGATTGCCTCCACCTTCATATTTCAGCTGCAACGGTCTTTCCTCTGTACCCGCAAAATTCCATCCAAAATATGTAATTCCAGGCATACACTTTATGTTGAAATTGTTATGGCCGGAGATGTAGGAGTTCTGCAGCAACCGAGAGATGATCAAGCTAGATACTTTGTTGGTGAGATTATTGGTACATAATAGCAAGGGCAAAGCACTTATCTGCTGAGGAGTGAGGGATTGGGGGAAATATCTTTCAATCTTGTCCCGGTGGTCTTTCACCTGCAGCTCAGATATGAAGTGCTCTTCACTCACATCTAGTTGGGCTCGCAGGTCCACAATTTTTCTGAGTATGGGTTCTCCTTTTGACAGAAGCTTTTTCCGTTCCTCAACCTTCTCAGGAGAATACTCTCTGACAAGAGTGTCGATTCCGTTTCTTTTAGTAATGTTAGCTTCCATAGTCTCTCACCACTTCCTCCTTTCCTTTGTCGATAAAAACGATACGGTTACCAGGCGGAACATTTTTTAGCTCTTCTAAAGTAGATTTTACTTCAGCTTTGAAAGTGCAACCTACAGCTCCTCTTCCAATATTGCCGATGGAGGATTTGTGGATATTCCCACGTATTGTAAAAGTACAGTACTGAGCAAGACAGCCAAAAAATCTTGTGCAGTTGGTTACAGTGTACTCTGAATATACGGAATTTTGGCCAAGGTTGTGTTTAACTGATTTCTTAATAGTGAACTTAGATTCTTTTGCTCCCTGGCCAACATGACTTCCACCATTCCCCTGCACGATGAATTCACTATTTTGAGCATAGGCTCCTAATCCTCTACCAATTATATCTCCCGCCACGTGATATTTTGAATGTTTGGAATAACTTCCCAGATTGCTGGAGCAGTGGTGCTGTGCATACACCTCAATATACTCTGCGCGGTTCCCGCATTTGTAAGGAGCTCCATCATCCATCACCACCTTGAGCAGCTTGTCTTCCCTACCTTTAAATTTATAGGGGAGATCGGAGAAATATTGCAGCTCCCCGGAAAGACGGAAGTCATTATACCCAGCATCAAATGAGTTCTGTACCAGTTTGGAAATGAAGACGCTTGTCACATTACTATGGGTATCTTCATGTATCTCAGAAATGCGAAGGAATGCAGCTATCTCCTCTGGCTTGAGGATGGTTCTTACCTTGATCTTTGGCCATAATTTCTTGATGGAGGCGGAAGCAAGTGAAGGTTTTCCCCAACTCGTGTAATGGTCTACCGCTTCAGATAAAGCAGCGCTTCCTTCCGTGATTATAGCAGTCTCTTCTTCTACTTTCCCTGGGGAGTATCCACTGACAAGAGTGTCGATTCCAGGGTTCTTAATTATTTCAACCGTTCCCATTATTTTTTCCATCTCGCTACCCATTCCTTTCCATGCTCATCAATGAACATGATCTTATTTCCCTCGGGAATTTCCTGTATCAGGTAATCCACATAATCTCTGCTGTTGGTTTTGAACACTGAATCCTGAGCACCAATACAAAAAAATGAACCCCATGAGCCGAGTACCGTAAGTTCAATCCTTTCCGCCCCACCAGCTGTATAAACACCCATCTCTCCCTCTACAATTACGGATAATGGTTTGCTTCCTCCTCTAGCATCCTCACAGAGACACGATATTGGAGTGGGAGGATGAAGCAGGAAGTTATTGTAACCATTGTCGTAAGAGTTTTGGATAAGTTTAGTGATAAACCTGCCGAAATGCAAAGGGACTACCTCCTCTGGGAACCTAACTGAGTCCTGCAAAAAAACATTGATCTGCAGGGGAGTAAGCACCTCATCGAAATAACCTGGTTGCTGGATGAACTTCTTACCTATCGGTTCGAGATTTGAGATTACCTGCTGTGACCAAGATATATATTTATCCCAGAGAGCAGCAAAGGGACTTTCTTCTGTAGCCATTGGAGTTTTCTCTTCTTCTACTTTCCCAGGCGAGTACCCACTGACAAGAGTGTCGATGCCTTTCTTCTTTTGAATGCTCAAAGGGAACTCCGTTCGCTTTGGCACCCCCTTACGGAGGGTTTCTATTTTCATCATGTTTTAATCTCCTCTCCCCCTTCCTCATTAGCGAGTATAATCCTGTTTCCTGGGCCCGCCCATGTCAGCAACCTTCCAATGTCTTCTTGCTGCGTTGTCCGGAAAGTACATTCCTTCATTTTTCCCTGAATGGGAAATATTTTCATTTTCTCACAAAGATGCTCAATACTGGTGAATTCTTTGTCTTTATCGATGTTGCCCATGAAATTGAAAGTTGATCTCTCTGCATGATTACCGCAGAAGAATCCCACATCTCCCCGGAAATTGTATTGGCAATCAGTACTGGAGACACCACAATGCCAGCCTACATCGTTGTGGAAGGTAAAGATCGTTTTTTGACAGTCACGGCCAAAATTATGGTTAACCCTACATTCAATATCAAAGGTACAGTCTTGAGATAAGCGGGCCACTTCATGGCCTGCTTCGCCCTTGATATGGATTTTGGATCCAATAGGAGAATTAATTGACCCCTGCAGAACGTCACCAGAGATACTTACCCTTGCATCCCCTATAGCCGTGCAACCTTCTTCAAATAGGTTTCCAGTGATATTCAGAATCAGGGGTCTTTCTGGAGTGCCATAAACAAAACTTCCCAACCCAAAAATCGGGCAGATTTTTCTGGTATCTAATGTAAAGTTGTTATGACCGGCATTGTAAGAATTCTGCAGGAGCCGTGAGACGAAGGATCCTGTTAGCTCAGCGTATTGCTCGTACCGCTCACACTGTACTGTCATCTGGAGGAATCTGTTGATCTGCTCAGGTGTGAGCACATCTACGATATCATCAAAGTAATCAAAAACATATGAGTCATAGCGATATCTTGGGATCTGAGGAAGTTTTCTCCTGTCCAGACATTCTGGAAAGTGCGGATTGAGAAGTTTTTGTTGATATTTGTTAAATAGAATATGATCTTTTCCCATAGCCGTAATATTTTTACTTTCATCAACCTTCCCAGGAGAGTATCCACTGACCAATTCATCGATTCCTTTTCTCTTCCGAATCTCAATGTCCATCTGCAGTCTCCTCTTCATCTAACAAGAACACTTTGTTCCCAGATCCTTCTCTTAAGATATCTGAGTGAATCAACTGACTATATACATTCTTATCTGGGGTTTTGTACTGTGTGTTCCTGCTGTACCTCCCAAAATCACTTTCAATAGTCCCATGCAAGAAAAATGTGCAGTGATCTGTATTTTCGGCTGCATTTTCACCAATCTTTCCGTAGACTGTAAAGCAGGAGAATTGCGCGTCTCTGGCAAATCTATCATCAACGTTTCCCGTTACTGCAGCATGAAGATTTTTCATTCTCCTACCAAAGCCATATCCCACACACCCTTCAACCTTTAGAAATACCTGCTCCTCGAATCCCCCGTATGCCATGAGACTGTTGATAGATGGGAGATTTTTTGTATTAAGATAGAAATTACGATGGCCAGCCTGAAACGAGTTGTTGATAAGTTCACTGACAACCCATCCTATGAGATGGTTGTCAAATACATTGATTTTTATCGTCGCTTGCAGGAAGGCATTAATTTCTGGGGGAGAGAGCACTTCGTAGATCTCATACTCCAGGTCGCTAAAGAGATCTACATCACTCTGCCAACAATACAGCATATCTTCATATCTCTCTAGTAGTCTGGCAATTGTGCTTTGGTTTTCAGTGACGGCGTATTTTTCTTCCTCAACTTTCTGCGGAGAGTACTGACTGACAAATTCATCGATTCCTTTCTTTTTACTTATGCTCAAAGGGAACTCCGTTCGCTTCACCCCCTTACGGAGGGTTTCTTTGTTTTCCATCCTCTCAACGCTCCGATCCGCTGCCCTCTCTCACTACATCCTCTTCTCCATCATCTTTAATGAACACGACCTTGTTCCCATGATCCGTTTCCCTGAGCAGAATCTGCAGGGTGTCCTTGTTTGGGGTTTTGAATGTACAGTCAGTGCAGTGCTTACCGATCTTTCCAGGGCGGCTGTGCAAAATGAATTCACTTTCTCGAGCAAAATAACCAATCTGTCCATTGCAGTTACCATAAACTTCAATGGTGCAGCTCACAACGTGGGCGGCAAATGCTGTTCCCACTTCCCCGCCGATACAAAATCGTGAACCGTAAGAGTGTCTACCGCCATGTGTGCCAATGTCACCAGTAACCGTGAAAGAGGATTGATTTGCGCATGAACCAAGAGAGTTTTCTGAATTGCCGTCGATATAGAACACACATTTTTTACAGTCGCAGCCGTATCTGGTTCCCTGGTGACCAATGGCAGTGATATTAAGGAACAGCCCTTCATAAAAGCAATTATATCCTCCCCCTTGATGAGTAAGTTTCAGAAACCGGTCTTCAGTTCCTGCCATCTGTTTTCCAAAGAAATCCATTTCTATCCCGCTGAGGCAGAATCCGTTATTGCCTGCGAGGTAAGAATTACGCAGTAATCGAGATAAAATCATTTTTCCAATAATCTTGTCAGGTCTGTCAGTGGAATTCAGAATGGAAGGCAGGACAGCAATCTCTTCTGGGGAAAGTGCTTCCATGAAAAGTTTTTCAATTTCCAGATAAACCTCAAGTTGGCCAGCCTCAGTTTTGGTTTTGTTTCTGATAGGGGAGAGTCGATTTTGTTTTTCTATTATCCGTTGCAGAAGAGACTCTCCTTTTACTATAACTTTATTTTCTTCCTCTACCTCCTGGGGAGAGTATCCACTAATCAGATTGTCGATTCCTTTCCTTTTCTTTATCTCACATTCCATAGGTTACCTCAACGCTCCGACCCCCCTGTAATCTGCGATAACTTCTTCTCTTCCGCCTCTAACGAGAACAATTTTATTCTTGGATGGGCCGCTATCGGGGTTTCTTTGACTGACATATATCCGAAGCATTTCCAGCGTCCTTTTGCTAGTTGTCTTGAAGACCGAATTGATCGCTCTTAAGCCTACGGCTTCTCCTAACTCTCCATGGAAGAGAAAAGTGGAATAGCTGCTTTCAACCGCACACTGACAACCAACATTTCCATGGATCGTAACATTGCATGATCTTGCTCCCCAGCAGCACATATCTCCAACATTGCTTTGAAACGAGAGATTTGAGCCCTTTGCCGTCTCACCGCAGAAATCCTTTACATCTCCGGATACATTAAAGATAAGCTGTTTATTGTTAATCCTTTCACAGAAGTCATATCCTTGAGGAAAACAACCCAGATAGTCCATAGGAATCAGACCTCTGGTATTCATGGTAAAATTGTTATAACCCTGGTTGTAAGAATTGGTGATGAGGTCGTCGATGAATTTGCCCGTTGCCCAGGTGTACATATCATGATTCTCATATTTTGTAGTATGCTGCAGGAGAATGTTAATCTCCTCTGGTGTCAAGGCTGGTTCAGGTTCAGCGTCTGGATCACGTACATAGAAGCTGTGCTGGGCAATACCGCCGATATTCATATATGTACGTTTACAATGGTCCAGAAAAGCCTCATATTTCTTAAGGAACTCCATAAGCTTACTGCCCCCGACAACAGTGGGCCCTTTACTTTCCTCTACCTTCCCTGGAGAGTATCCACTAACAAGAGTATCGATTCCTTTCCGTTTCCTTATTTCGATTCTGCTATCGTGCATAGTTCTTCCTGTCCTGTGATCTCTTCTCCATCTGCCGTAATATAGACTAGCTCATTGTTATCATAGACACTTCTCCTAAGCTTGCTGAGAGTCTCTTTGTTAGTTGTCTTGAATGTGAAACGCTCTACCTCAAGGAAGCGGGGTCGGCCAATCCTTCCGTGGAAAAGAAAGACGCAATCCTCTGAATACTGTCCAAAATCTCCCAATACGTCTCCATGGACGGTGATGGCGGTTTCTTTGGCTGATCTTCCACAAACATATTTAACATCACCATGAATCTGAAAGTCACATTCTATTGCATCCACGGCAGCATGATTTGTATCTCCCCTAATTTTGAATGATGATCTGATCGCATTATCACCACAGGAACGGCAGTTTCCGTTTTGAGTTATATTCACATTGGTCGCTCCCCGGCCTAATTCGTTTGTATCTCCGTCTATTCTGATGTACATGGTGTTGTGCCATACTCTTAGAAAGCTACCGACAGATATTTTGTTCTTCTCGGTGTTCAGGAAAAAATTATTATTGCCATGGGCATGTGAATCTTGGAGTAGCACGTGGAGGAAAGATTCAACATTATGGTATTTTGGGTGTTCTTTGAAAACAGAAGTCAACTGGAAGAAGAAATCTATTTCTTCTTGAGAGAGAAATTCTTCTTCCCTATGTATGCATTCTTCAATTGTATTTGATGATATGACTGATTCGCCGTCAATATGTCTCTTAAATGATTTCAGCAGTCTAGGGTAATCTACTTCTCTTTCCTGGACTGTTAACTGACTACATTCTTCTACTTTCTTTGGAACATACTCACTCACAAACTTATCGATTCCTTTCCTTTTCTTAATGTCTATCTTCATCATTACCTTCTCAACCTCTTATTTCTGTTATAATTCCGCACAGTTCTTTCACTTCCGTCTTCCTTGATTAGGACAATCTTATTTCGCGTGCAGAATGTATCTTTATGTCCTGTAACGTGAATGAGCAGCGTTTCTGAAGTGATATAATTGTCTGTCCTGAAAGTAGTGTACTGCGCATCCTCGCCGCAGAAGGGTTCAACTCCCCCAAAGATATTTAACATCCCATATTCAACCAGACTGCCGAAATACCTTCCCGCATCCCCTTCCACAGTAACGGCCACAGGATTATTCCTTGCCCCGATAAGATAAGAGCAGAGACTGTCTATTGGCGGAAGATCTTCAATTTGCAGGTGGAAATCATTATGTCCTGCCATGTATGAATTCTGCAGCAGACGGCTGATGAAGATTCCTGTGTTTGTCTTATAATGCTTCTGTGTTTCAAACTGGCAGGTTGTTCTGAGGAAGAGATCTATTTCTTCTGGCAAAAGAACTTCCGGCAGGAAAGGATGGTGCATGAACTTGTGTTTGTGTACTGATTCACTGAAATTGTATTCCATCATCTCTTTCAGCTTCGCGGTCAGAGCAGAGAATGGTGTTTCTTCTACCTGCATCTCTTTCTCTTCTTCCACTTGTTGTCCTCGATATCCGTCAAGCGTCTCATCTATCCCTTTCTTCTTTATGATGTTTGTTTTCATTTCAATTCCTCCTCATATCCATCATGGTGTACAAAGACTATGCGATTGTCAGGCAGAGCGTACCTTGACAGTTCCGGGATGTTGCTAAGCGTGTCTGTGCGGAAGATGCATCTTTGGGATTTATATCCTGGCCGGGAGCCGACTTTCCCTTGGATGAAAAATGAGCAGTCGCTGGCATGCTGGCCACATTTTTCTCTAACATCGTTCTCAAATATAACATCCAGATTGCAGCTTTTTGTCACACAACATTCTCCCACATCTCCACTGACAATGATGCGAATCCTCTGACTTGGATTCAGGTTGGACAACAGGTTGGGAATCTCCCAGGATGGATGCAGATGGAACTCTTTTACACCAGAGTCGTAGCTGTTTCTAATCAGTTTGTTAACAAAGAACCCAATATTGTACTTATAGTGTGTCTCTGTCTCAAGTATCTCTGACGCACCCAAGAAAGCATCGATCTGTCTGGCGGTCAGAATGGCCTTTACATCCTGCATATAATGTCCAGCAAAAGCGGCATCCCATCTGTATGGACTTCTTAGATGTCCCTTCAGAGATCGCAGCAACTGGGAAAAATCCATCTCCCCTTCTGAGACCGGAACTTTGGCTTCTTCTACCTTTCCTGGCACGTATCCACTTACAAGAGTGTCGATACTTCCTTGCTTGGTGATTTCTACTTTAGGATCCATTTTTTAGAACCTCCTCGTATCCATCGTGATGGATGAATATTTTTTTTCCGTCTTTTGGAATAGACATCAGTTTGACTAGAGTCGGAGTCCTGTCCGTCTTGAAGACACAATTTGATGATTGATAACCAACAGAGAAATCAGCGTCTCCTTTGAGAAAGAAGATGCTGTCACTTGTACCATACCCAAAATAACGGCCAACATTGCCGTGAACCACCACATCAAGATTCCTACTATATTGAGCGCAAGCTGCTCCTAGATCACCTTCGATAATAACAGACACTCTATCCCTGAACCGCAGATTTGAGAGAAGGCCTTTTACTTCCGGATTTGATCGAAGATAGAACTCTCTTGTTCCTGAGTTGTAGCTGTTCAAAATTAGTTTACTGACAAAATAACCTGTGTTTGCATAATTTTCTTTGTCTTGTAGGATTTTGGAAACCTGCAGGAAAGCGTTGATCTGACCAGCGGTAAGGATGGTATCAACATAGTCAAAAAACCAATCAGTTCCTTCTGTTAGGAAAGAAAATGGCTTGTCAAAATTTTTTTCTAATTCATTCATCAGTTCAGAAAAATCAACAGAACAATCATCAATTATTTTCCCTTCTTCGAGTTTTCTAGGAGAGTATCCACTAACAAGGGTGTCGATTGCTTTTCCTTTGGCAATTTGAATTTCTGTAACCATGCTCTTAATCTCCTTCATCAAGCATAAACTTATTTCCTTTCCCTTTTACATCATTCAGCAGCCGATGATAGGTCTCCTGATTAGATGTTTTGAATGTACAACCGGTCGAACAAATTTCTCTTGGGCCTTGAACATGGTATAGTTCTGCTTGCCCATGTAGTATGAAAGTGCATCTTTCCGCACGATTGGCAAAGAGCTGTCCGACATTCCCATCGATGTATATTGTGGAATCTCTAGCGAGCGAACCAAAGAGAGGACCAGTATCTCCTTTTACTTTGATTGTTGCTCTATTCACGGAAGAAACGGATGAGTTTCCAACATAGCCTTCAATTTCAATGCATATAGGATTACTATCGCTTCCATGCACTTCTGAGCAGACGGCTTTCATTATAGAGTATAGATTTAGATGAAAATCATTGTATCCTGCTTCATAGGAGTTCTGGATCAGTTGGTTTAGGAGTCTGGGTGTGACGGATGAGAAATGTCTATTATACCTGTACGGACGGACTGCCTGCAGGAATGATTGGATATCTGCAGGGGGTAGAATCTCTGAAATCTTGTTATCAGTATTAAGGAAATCAACTAGTTCTACCAGACCGACAACTCCACGTGCCAAGTTTTTTTGATACTTATTGAGAAGTTCTTGGAATCCTCCGATGGTTTCAAGTTCTTTCTGCCCCTCAACCTTTCCTGGAGAGTATCCACTGACCAAACCATCGATTCCATTCTGTCTTCTGATCTCCGTCATCATTTTCTGATCATAGTCTCCGAACCTCTCGAGAAGAATCCATTGATGAGGACGATGTGATTGTGCTCAGGGATCATGTTTAGGAGTTTTGCTACAGTCCAATACCTAGCAGATTTGAAAGTACATCCTATCGGTTTTTCATAGACGGAAGCAAGTTCTCTGAGTTTCTTGGAATCGATCTTATCTATTACAAAAGTACAATCCGCTGCTCCATAAGCCATCTGTCCTACTTTTCCTTTGACCAGAAAAGTACAATCCCAGGCACGAGTCCCAAGGTCATTTCCAGCGTTCCCGTTGATAGTAAAGTGGCAATCCTCGGCATTAGCACCGCAAAAACTTTGAACATCACCATTTACCTCAATGATGATATTTTCAGATCTGCTCCCCAAATCTGGGAGGTGTCCTGACAAAGTAAGATGCAGTGGGTCGTCTGAAGAAGCTTTCAGATAAGAAGCGACCCGTTTGATTCCCTCTGGAACATACAATGAGATATTTCGATCACCATCATCATATCGATTCTGGATCAGTTTGCTAGTATAAAAACCAGATAATAAAGGATTTTCCAAAAGAGAAAATACCTGATGTAATGACAGCAATAAAAGA
>CAZWBB010000034.1:0-21040 GCA_964632045.1 uncultured Methanosarcinales archaeon
AATCATCCCTGTCAAAAAAATAATTATTGGTGTAGATCTCTTTATCCTGGTTCTTCAGCTTGAGACGAAAGTTGAATGTCTTGAATCCTTTGCTTCCCTCAGTGCGGTAACACTTATTCAACCTTTCCTCAGTAAATTTTGACAGTTCAATAACTCTTGTCTGTACTCTTCCAGTTACTTTGTCATGGACTGCAAAACAGTCAGGGTTGTTGAGGAAGCGTAACGAAGTCAATTCTGCACGCAGCTGCGGAGGCACTTTGATCAGCTGCCCCCGGTAATTGGTCAATATGAAAGCATAAGCAAGGATGATCATGGTAATGATGAAGGCAGCGATCATCCAGTAGATTGTTTTCCTGCCTACATCAAAGACTCCTCCTTTTTTTGTGATTCTGTTTGATATCATTCAGCTCACCAACGGATACTTCTTGCTGCACATCCCCTTTTGAGGATGGCGTTGACAGTACTCGCTACCGCGATGATCGACCAGACCGATTCTTGACCAATCAAATTCAGGAAGCGGATCGTCATGGCCCCCATACACTTCAAAATGGCCCATAACATGGTCATCATCTTTCCTAACACCAGGATAACGTATCTCAAGGGTGTCCAGCAGCGAATTCAGACTGATATACTGCTTGTTTGTGATGTAAGTATTGCTGGCAAGATTACAGTTGCGTAGATCTATGCCGATCGATTTTTTGTTGATGCCAGGCAGGAAGCAATTTGCTTTTTCAGAATTACATCCTGCATGATATGCAACAAGTTCTTCCGGAACCAGCGCATTCACAGTACCATCGCAATCTATGTAATAGTGTGAAGAGACTGAGGTCTTGAAGCACAAAGGTTTGGTAGTATAATCTTCCCCATCTAAGCTGCTGCATTCATCCAATCTTTCCAAATAAGCATTCCTCATCCCCCAATCATTCAACAGGGAGTTGAACCCCGTAGCAAATTTTCCATATCGCCCTCCATCATGCAATATGATAAACTCGGTGGAAGAACGTCTCCCCCCTTTTGAAAGTAAAGCAATCTTCTCTTCTTTACTGGCTTGCTTAAGCCATTCCTTGAATTCAGCTGATGTACTGAATTGCGAGAGGTCTGGCTTTCCTGCAGATGTCCTGGAAGAGGTCCCTATTGGCGTTTCAGTAAGATCATCCTCTCTGCACTCCCTCAATGTGATCTTTTTCCCTCTCTTTTCCAGACATACATTCTCTTTCTCTTCCACAAATCCCTCTGCTGACCAACCTTGCGGCAGGAAAAAATTGCGGGGCACCCATTTAACTTTTGGCGTGCCTTTCTTGAAAACTGTAACACTCCCTTGTTCCAGGGTAATCGTAAAGATTGACACTTCTGCATGAGGATATTTGATGACAGCATCCCCGTTGACCCCAACTAAAGTATCGACCATCATGCGTAAGTCTTCCGCTGTATTTACTCTAAAGACAAAATCAGAACTCCCATAAGATTGTGCAACTCCAACCGCAGAATAAACTGCCAGAAGGACGACCAGTATTTCAAAGATCATCAGAATTATGCTTGCTCCTTTCTTATTGAACATTTTCTCATCTCTGATAGGTTTCTCATGATTTCCCTTCAACAACAACAGTATTGCCCCTTTTTGTCATCTGGATAATGGTTCTGCGCTGTAATTCAAAGTGAGCATCAAGTGCGCCTCCTGAAACCAATTCGTCACGAGCTTCTTCAAAAAGTAGCCTCTCGATGACAAAACCATTCTTGCAGGTGTAAGAATTAACACTTTTTGCCGCACCAATACCACATTTTACGATCGACAATGGCGCTTCAAGATCATCTTTGCAGCTTAACTTTTTTGGCTTGATAAGCGCGCTCTCACCCAGATAATATCCTCCAACATCCTCAATCTCTTTGTCCCTGATCAAGCAAAGACAGTTCTTATCTGTGGGGCAGGAAGAAGGTCTCTCAAAAACCACCTGATAGTTGCGCGCCGCCCATCCATCAACATCCACCACGACATTGTCCTTGTTTGCTTCAAAATAGACTATCGCTGTACCTTCATCCAGGATCAATCGCATACTCTTAGGTTCACCTTCCCTTCCTTCCTCAGCAAAGTTCTGTAGCTTATTGTATAATGATAGAAAATTGTCCTCGGCCTGCCCGCTCAGTCGGAACATATCGGAAAGAATCATGCATCCTGGTATGAAGATTATCAGAGCCACGATGATTGTCAGTAGGAAGTCCAGGGTAAATGCTCTTTTGTTCATTTTATTAGGGAATTATTTTTGTATTCTCTCTACTCAAGACAGCTTTTGTCTTTTTGCTGTTCTTCTGGAGCATCTTTGGGACAGCCTGAAAGGTCCTCATCCTCTTCTGAGAAACCCACGCAAACACATTTGTCCCTCATATTGATAACGCCGTCTTCATCCTCATCACCTAAAGCATCTATCTGGCCACCTATACTGTCAAATAATTTTCCACTTCCACCTTTCCAGAACAAAAGAACGCCAAAGACAACGACAATCCCAATAATTGCAATTATTATTACCTGCCAAGGCAGTCCGATTGCAGCTTTTTTGTTTAACATTTTAGTTATCCTCCATCCCGATTCTTCTATCTTCCCCCAAGGTCACCTTCAAAGCATCTTTCCTGAGCAGAGGTAAGGTTATCTAACATGATCACGCTTGTATCTCTTTCTGACTCATAGAGCGCAACCTTGAAATCGTTTATTGCCATTGTAGTAGCTCCAGCTCCTACAACGACGGCTCCCGCGATAAATGAGCCTGCTGCACCAGTAATCGCAACACATACAGGTATTGCTGTGCCCAGTGAAACGGCAGTACCCAAAGTGTAACAGCCCACTACTGCGCCTGCTACCGCACCAACAGCTACAGCCCTAGCAGCATATGCCACTGCCAATTCCCCAACCCCTTTCCAAAAAGCAACGGTCCCGTCCGCTTCTTTATTCTTTGCCAGGAAACTTACCCCATATGCATGTCTTGGCTTAATATCGGTACCTATTGCCACCCTCCCAGGTCCGCCAAAAGATTGGATGTATTGCAGGTATGTTGTATTTCTTAATTTTGGATATTGGGTATCGACCATGAAATTAAGCATTTCATTGGAAGTGATCATTCCTTCTTCTCCAAAATCATCTTCTTCTATCAATATTGTGCTGCATAGGAAACAATCGTTTTCCGTCTTGTCCAATCCCAGGACAGTAGAAAACACCTCATCATGCTGCTCAGTAAGTATCTCCTGATACCTTCCTTCGTGGAACACCCACCAGCATCTGGCCATAGCATTAGCGATCCCGGTTTTTACTGCTTCTCGTTTCCCAGATATTTTCTTGTCGCAGGTCTTACAGAAAATTGGCCCAAGAGCGACATCAGCTATATCAGAGACCTGGACCGCAGTAGCTGCTCTCATCCCTACGCTAGTGTGGCAGAGCGCTTCATGTTCCTTGCAGCCCTCTTTAGCATAGATCTTAGAGACGACACCCCCAACCACTGTAAAAGAGACTATCACCAGGATCAGGGTCACCAACTGTCCTGCCGCCAAACCTTTCTTTCTTACTGACATTTTCTCAATCCTGTAAACTGCCCAATCAAATCATCATTCAACCCATCAGCATCAGACCAAGTATCCACTGTAGGAAAAAAGCAGATGTGCTTATTATCCGGCGTGAATAACCACCTTTGCCCTTCAAAATCTTTCAATCCCTTGCCATAATTAATCCTGTTCTCAGTGAAACCAAATAATCCCCCGTCGCTCTGAACGATACCGATGGCGGTGACCCCAGCAAAATAATCACCACTGAGAGGATTCCCTCCGATGATCCTACCTTGGAAATTCTCTGTTATCTGCTTGCTGCCAGCAATCACGCAAGGGATCATCTTTTCTATCGTAAACGAATCGACAATCTGCTTCCCCCCTTTTCCTCCTTTAACAGTGAATCGGGTATTCTGCCCATCATAAGCCATCTGAATGGTTGTCCCCCCATCCCCTAAGGCAGAAAAAAACCCATAATCAACAAAGCAGTCTTTCCCTGCCTCTTCTTTCAGCATCTTCCCTATAGCTCGTCTCATACTGGCTAACTGCTCATTATGTTCAGAAGGGATGGTTGGAGTATCTGCAGATAATTTATCCATACCAATCGTCACATCCGGTAGAAGCTCTTCTGGATTTTCAGTAATTCTTTCTAGTTTTGGGAAAGCTCCTCCTTTCCCCAGAAAATAGAATCCGGCCAAGATGAACATAATTGTTATCGGAATAATGTACTTGAGCAGTTTCTGTACGGCGACCATCAGAAAAGAGCCCCCATCTTTTGCACCAGGTCAGTCAGCTTATCTCCCAAACCAGCATACCAGCCGATCATAAAGAAAAGTAGAAGCGCTGCCAGGATGAGCATGACCAACTGCCACATCTCCATGCCTTTCTTTCCTGCAAAAAATGTTGAACTCATGGCATTATCGTACCTCTCAATTTCCAGACAGCGTATAGAAGCCCTATCCCCAGCAAAATTGCCAGGATGGTAACAACCAGTGTTTGTGGACTGGCCCAGTCAACTGCTTTCTTCTCTTTCAGCATTCTAGGTGGCGCCACTTTCTTCAAAACAGCATACTTCATCACTGTTAGGACAATCAAACGCCCTGGAGACGGTCCCAGCACAATTCTCTGGGATGACACATGTGCCACCTTTCCCTGTACATTCCATAAGTCCAACTTCTAGTCTATGCGATTTCCCTGTAAACATCACCATCAATACTATCATCACTACCAAAGCAATCACTGCCCCGATGATTATCCACCACATATTTGCGCTTGCTTTTTTCCCGCGGGATTGTTTTCCCGTTGAGTCCTCAAAACTTCGTTTTTGCGGTTTCATTTTTCCCCTCAGCCCCAAGTGCAACCACTAGATTCACATTCATCCTTTGAAACACTAAATCCCTTACAAGAGCTAATTTTCTCTTTGAATGATGCTCCTGCTGCCTCTTTTTCCTCTACAGAAGTTGCCCGATCAAACTCAGCGCTAAAGCCTGCTTCCTCCGTTGCAGTCGGATGACACTCACCATAGCTGATCTTCATCTTAATTATCTCAGCCTTACCTTCTTGGTTCACCTTTTCGCCCCAGGGAATCATCTGCCCGGAAAATATTGCAATCATAACCACTAGAACTACCAAAGCAAGCGCGGCCACAATTATTGCGTTTAGGGAGAGACCCTGCCCTTTTTTAGAACTTATCATCTTGTACACCTCATTTTTTATACCTAAGCATAGTTGTATGACTAATACTTCATCACAAAGTAAAGGAAAGAGCTATATAAAGGTTACTATAATTTGTACGTATTAAGTTGGGTGGGAAAACAACACCGCCTGGGCCAATGGCGAACGAGCTAGGCCATTCGTAAGAGGCAGGTCAGATGCATTTTCCCTCCCAAAACACGTCTTCTTATACGTGAAAGGAAACACTTTAGATCACGGAAATTTGCGAAGGAAACCTCCGGAATTCATTCTAGTGAAGGAATTGGCAAATTTCCGGGATGTTACCAACCACGCTACGCTCTGGGTACTCGGAGAAGCTTCGCTTATCCGGTATCCCTTTCGGACTCCAGCCAGGGTAGTTAACAAAATGCCGAGTGAGCGGCCAAGGTGATGTTTTCCTCAAAGAAACTTAATACGTACTATAATTTCGACGAGATACAGTGAGTGGCCGGCGGTGTACCGCTAATCACACAATTCCAATATATTCTCAACCAATCCTGCTTCGCTGACATGGATGGGAAACAAACCAGAAGTGTCTGTGTCCCTCTTCCGACAACCGCCTCGCGCTGATTTTACCGACGGATCTAGCAGTTTTAACGGTTCAGCTTCCCGCACAGTAATCAGCTCAGACTTGAATTCATAACGTTTGTTCCATTCTCCCAAAGTTGAATTCAGGAGTTCTGTGACAATCTCCCTGAAGAAAATACAACTGTGCTTCTCCCTACACCGATACTTACAGCTGAAACCGCATTCTTCCAAAGTGCGGTACATTTGATTGGAAGCACAATCTTCCAAAATGTCCTTTCCGATTTCAATTGCCATCGTATTTGAGCCAAAAGGAACACACCCTTCCTCAGGGCTTACTGTGCTTTTCATAATGGCACTCATCGTACTGTAAGCTAAACCTTTCCTAGTAAATATTTTCTTCTTAGGGTCTTCATTCAATGCAAACATTGCCATAAAAAGCATCCCTAAAGTGATAAGGATAACAATAACCACCAACCCCACAGCTTCCATCTGTGCTTTCCTTCCCTTTACCCATTTCCCATAAATAAGAGTCCATCTCATGAATACACACCTACTTCCACATAACCAAAACCATAATTCGCTTCTCCTCTACCTTGGGTTTCATCGCGTAGGGCTACGATGAAATATGTTGGTTCATAATTAGATATTTCACCTTCCTTTATCCTTTTCTGATCATAAAGAAGGTAAGTCATTTTCTCAGGATAGACTTGTTGAACTTCTATCCTTGCATACGAAAAAAGATCAAAATAATATTGAGCAAGATTATCTTTAAATGTCTTGTTGACATGCCTTAGTTTCATCATGTCAAAACAATTATCCTCTGGTTCAGCATCTCCATTACTGCACATCAACTCTGGAAGAAACAGAGCTTTTTGAGTTGTATCCATGGCCCTTGCCGCTCTCAATTTTTCATCCTCGGCCTTGATTGAACTCTGTTGGAATTTTGAATAGAAGACTATACCAAAGAGGACCAATATGAAAAAGATAAAAATTACAGCAACCGTTTCCGTCATGTGTGCTTGTCCTTTCCTATACATCCATCACTTACCCCTTTGTTTTCAGTACTTTGTGTTTGATATTCAGTCATACTCGGTCTTTAATATAAGGTGATGCAATCACCCAAATAAGCCAGATTCCTATTTGCTCTCTGCAGATCCTGCGCGGAGCCAACCAGATCATTACAAATCTCATGTTTCTCTCTGCAAGCTTCTACTTTGCGTTGATGTTTACCTATTGATGTGACAATATCCAATTCATATGAGTTAACATAATTCAGACAAGAAGTTGAATAAGGCAATTCAGGATGTTTCTCATAAAAAGAAATCATCTCTCCTACCTTTCCCCCAGGTTCGTTCCTGGCAATATCTTCCCCACCATAAATCATGTTGAGATATTCTATCCGTCGCATGGCCTTATTCATGTTACATCGATATATTTCATGGTCAGCTGCAAAGATAGCTGCATATTTGGCAGTATCTCTCTCTTCCGCAATAGAGACTATTTGTACAGGCTGACGATTCAGTTTCTCCCAGAACCCGTCTTTCATCTGGTAATAATCTGCTTCCGCAACCCCGACAAAAGAAACTGCTGTAACTTTGTCATCGTCCAATGTCCTAACCCCTGAAGGTACTGGAGAACCCTCAGCAATGTTGCTGCCATCCAAATCGACGATTCTTATCTGAAAATTTTTCCCTGCTTCTGCGGTTTCAATGGTTGGAATCACCTTTACATTGAATCCTCCTGTTGCATTGACAAATTCAGTAGCAAATTCAATATCATCCCCAACCAAAAAGTACTTCGTATTGACAGAGGTAATAAGGAGGAAGTCCATAACTTTAAATGGTAATTGGTATGGGAGACTCCATACGATCAACTTATTTGTACTTATTTCCCTTGGAGAGAATATCGCACTGATACTATTGTCTGCTTTGGCAGAGGTTCCACTAATACCATATTCACTCACCCCATCTTCACAGTTGAAATAAAGTGTCATGTCGGCTAATCCACTGGTATCGATAAAATTCTTAGTCTTCTCAGATACTGTCGCTCCCGTGAAAATCGATTCCATGATGCGTACAATGTCCTGGTTCAACTTCTGTTCGGAAGCGGCTTTCTGTTTGACGACAATTCCGACAAAAAACAGAAGGATCACCGCTCCAGCTATCATGATGTAGATCCAGTTGAAAGTTACTTGTATCTGTGCTTTTTTGGAATTCATTTTGCCATCACCCTAAAAAGAAAGTCCTTATTATACCAGCTATTAGTAAAAGGCCAGTAACAACTAATAAAGCCCAGACAACATACTCCATCCACTTCTCCATTTTCTCACCCCTTTTTAGTTGAAAAGACGAATCTTGATGAAGAGGATTATTAATAAGACAAAGGTTACCCCCAACAAAATCCAGCTCAACTTCTCATACCACTCCATCTTTCAACTCCCCTTCACTCCAAATTTTGATAGTTACGTACCTTCACCCTTCCATCCTCGACAACTCTGTGCGATCTCCTTTCCCCTCTAACACTAATCCAAACCCTCCCCCTCTAATCCTTTCACAAAGGAAGCCTTTCTTTTCATTAGGAGAATTTTCATCGTAAATGCTGATTTTGTATACTTTGATCTTATGTGGCGCTTCTGGGGTCAGAAAAACATTCTCTTCAACACTCCCATAACCACCCCCCTCTCTACCATCTATCTGTGCCTGCTTTGCTTCTTCCCACACATCACATGCTCTTATGCTTTCCCTACACAAATCATCCATCTCCTCTTCTATCCCACCCAGAGGATAATCCATATCAACAAAACATATTTTTTCAAAATTACCAGCAAGAGAGTATCTCTCATGGCGAACCGCCCCGTACTCTGTGTAGATGCGTTTAATAGATGTTTCCAAATCAGTCCTAAACCTGACAAACTCAACTTCCCCCCCACTTTCCAAAAATCCAGAGATGGCCTTAAAACCAAAAATCATAATCAAAGCAAAACTAAAGGCAGCAATGATAAAGACAAACACTTGCCCTACACCCATTCCTTTTTTTCCTTTCATCTGTCACTCCTCTCCTGTTTCTCTTAACTCGTCCTCTTCACTTCTTCAACTCACCCTTCCTTCCTCTTATTGCTGATGTTTTTCAGCTTTGCAAAAATATCATGCGCTTCATCCTTAGAAACAACTTCATGAATCTTCTTATCTTTAGTCTTGTGCGCTATGCCTTCCAGTTTGGCAAAGATGCCTTTCTCATGATGCTGTAATCCAGGTTGTATTTTCTCTTTATTATCATGATAATCGTGTGCCAACTCATGCAACCTTGGCAAATGCGGCCCGGATTGATGTAAAGCCTTCTCCACGTGAGGGATCTCTTTCGACTTTCTATTGAACCCAAAACCCCCGAACAAAGACTCCCTTGTTCTTTTCCTTGTCTTTTCAGCTCTGGATTTCCTTACCCGGAACAACCTCTGCTTCCACTGCGACACGACTCCAGGCCCTCCTGATGATTTGGCTGATGCTGATGCCACTCCCGCTACGGAAGGTCTTGCCACCTTGGCAGGAGAGGATTTATAATAGTAAACCAAGTAACCGATTCCCCCAAAGATCATCAACAAACCGATAATCAACAGCACTAAAGGAAGTACTTCTGTCTGCTCTTCTTCTGCAGCGGGTATGGTAGAAAAATCTTTAGGTTTCTCTATTTCTTCCTTAGCGCCTACTTCTTCCAAAACTTCTGCCTCCCCTTCTTCTGGTAATCGCTCGTGTCCTGGCCCGGACAATGGGGCATCTGACACGCAAGGATCTGTTCCGGATAAATACTCTTCACGGCTAGAATAACCATCGGCATCATAATCCTCATCAATATCCATCACTCCATTCTGATCAGCATCTTTACTGAGGTAATGCATACCGCAATCGCTATAATCTTTTTCCCAGCGGTCAGGCAAGCCATCGTCATCAACATCCTCTCTTTTCTCGCTTTCAGACACCTGGCCAACAGCACAGCCCACCCCATCAGCAACTTTACCTGGACCGGTATCGAGACATTCATCACAGTTGTCCATAACCCCATCACCATCACTATCAGCAAAAGTGATTCGTTTATTATCACTAACGTTATTTCCACTGTCATCTTCTGCATAGTAGCAGAGATAGCCAGATTCTCTGAAGAGAATTTCGTTACCCCCGCTGTAATCATTTAATTCGGTACAGGAGGGCAGGATTTTTTTTGCATACTTTAAAGTGCTGCATTCACCACTGTTATCATTGCAGTAAAGATGTACATCCAGATAAGTGCATTGACTACCATTTATTTTTACATTTACTGTGGGAAGAGTTGTATCACTTGCACAACTTGAATGATTACCAGAATTTACAACAACCCCGTCGCTTGCTTTGAAACTGCCCCAATGTCCAGCAGCATCCTGTGCTTTCACTTTAATGATATATTTATGATTCTTGCTTAGATTGCCCGCAGGTACTTTTATCGGCAGCTCTCCAGTGACAGTTCCGCTAAACACCAAGTCACCACCCACTGTACTTGTTCCTGAAGTACTGCTGGACTTATAGCGAGAATAGGAATAATACCTGCTGACGGCATTACTCTCCTCTTCCGCCTTCTCTTCACCCTGATCGTACACTTCATAACTATAAGCAATAATCTTTTCACCTTCTGCATGGGCTAACACACCAATATTGCTCTTCCCACAGGTATAATTCCCATCCACCACTTCTGAGATGACTGGAGGAGTTAGGTCCACTTTGAATGAGATTTCATCCTCTGCAGTATGTTCTCCCATCGTGCAACCAATAACATAACTATTCACCCCCTCTGCAATATTGTCTAAGGCAGCAGAATGGCTTTTCCCGTCTTCACTAACAAAAGCTGCAGTAGTACCATTTTTTCGATACTCACAGATTGCATTTCTTGTTGTTTGAACACTCATCACTACGCTAGTGACAGCAAAGTGATCTCCCTTTGGCCACGCTGCAGAGATAGCACCTACCTGAGAATAATCCACTGTAAAATCCATCTGCTTCATTTCTGAGATGTCGCCAGCTCCATTCTTACATAAGAAGGTTAGATTATACTTTCTGATTATCTCTCCACCCGTATTCGCCGTGAACTCTGCCACATGATTCTTTTCCAGAATTGCAGGGAAGCTCTCTGCCCCCAGAAAGACATTATTCATCAGCTCATATTCTGTATGTCCCAAATCACTAAACTTACAGATAGTCTTATCATCCGTCCGCAGCGAGATTTTTACTTTGGTCCCTTCCACAAGAGGATTTGGTTCAACCAATATGTCCATGATCTCTGGAGGAGTGGGATCATATTCCAGGTTTATTTTCTGCTCTGGCCCAAGCTGCTCCCCCATGTTAGTACATTGTACATAAACTGGTTTCGTGCCGCCTTCCTCATCAAACTCATTCGCCCCGCTTTCGTTTGGGAACTGAGGGAAAGTATAAATCTTATCACTGTCCGCGGTAAGTACTCTGAATTCAGGAACCTCCTCGTAAATGAACCCTGGTGAGAAGTCAAATCTGCATTCTTGTGTCGGTACTTTTACAGAGAATGTCCAATCAAAGGAAGGAACACTACTAACTCCCCACACTTCACCATCGAATAAATACAAACCCGGATTTTCTAAAGTAACACCATAGCCAACCACATCAATATTCCCGCAGAACGGGACCACACTATTCCCTCCTTCATCAATAGAATAGTAACAGATCCTGGTACTCCCATTCACTTCCACTGTCCCAGCATATTCTTGATAACGAACATCGCTCTTAAACTCGCAACCATATCCTAAACAATAGAATGTTTGCTCACAATCAAATCCCTCTGACTGGCAATCAAAATCAACTCTCGCACCGTTCACAAAACTCTCCTCCCAGTCGTACTTGGTCGGGCCAGTCATACGGAAACCTTCCTGTAAAATTACTTGTGTTTCAGGAGCAGTGAAATCAACAGTGAAAGAAAAATAGTCCTCATGTTCTTCATCTGTGAGCAACTCCCGACAAACCACCTTGTAAGTATCAAAATAATCTTTCTCAACAAAACCAGGCAGCAGCTCAGTACGATGCACCTTCCATTCTTCGTCTGTTATGAAATCAGCGACTTTCTCGTCTCTAGCAACAGTACGTAATTCACAAATTGCACCTACATCGGTATGTACTTGAAAACCGATCCTGGTTTTAGCCATAACCCCCCCAACTACAGGAGAGAGGATATCTATATCCTGCTCCTGGTCGAAGGTGAACCATTGAGCTCTACTGTTTATATTCCCATTATCGTCCGTGCAAGTAACATTAAGATTGTAATAGATGCCCGGTAAATTGTCAAATGTAACTGATTTGCCCCTCACTCCTCTACCAACGCTTTTTACAACTTCTCCTCCTGCAGGCAGTACTGGAGTTAATGAAAAGTCACAAGACATCGCTTCACTTTCCCCATCCAAGAAAACTTGTAGCGTTGTCCTGTCTGCAGTAGTTGCACTTTCTGCACTGATCGCAAATTCCGGTTCGACATTATCAACAAAAACAAATGTTTCTTTCACTTCCTCCTGATTAAAATAACGATCTTTTGAAAAATATTTCAGACGATAAGTACGTCCGCTTACTGGACGAACTTTTTCTCCCATTGCATCCAGCAGATTAACTGTGATTTCTCCTTCAGGTCCCAGAATAGGGAACTCTACTCTACTGTCAGCATACTCTTCGGGACCACAGTAATCCTGCGCATTTGATTCTGCATCGATCAAGCAATAATAAAAAGAACCGACGAACAAATTATCAATACTTTGAATGACTATCTCTGGAGTGGCCATTGAAATTACTGGTGTGCCCCTTGGGACGACAGTAACAGGCGGTTCATTGTCTTTCTTACAGATCCCCTGCTCTTCGTTAGAAAATTCTCGACAGTCATCCATACCATCATTATCAGCGTCCTTTACACAATGGTAACCGGAACTTGCCTCGCCGCCCTGCCACTTGCACTTGCCCCAACCACACCTATCCGCGGAAAGTAAGAGCTGCCCATTGGAAACCGTAAACCCTTCTTCATTGTTTGTGCACTCCAGTTCCGACTGATATGTGTAGCAGTTCGCTTCTAAGGAAGCTGCATCTCCGCAGACATTACACTTAGCAAGACCGGGCTCTGAGTAACACCTTCCCAGACCAGAACAGGTTTCCGCAGTACAATAATTATTTTCAAATAATTCCCCTTGAGGACCACAGGCCGAACACCAATCATCATCATCATATCTCTCTGGCACACAATACCCCATACCCATCTCTTGTGTAACCATCCCTGGGAATATGTGCCCATAATCAATCAACTGGGTGTTTGAGGCAACTTCTACCCAATTGCATTGTTGTGATAGGCAGTTGTTGATCACACATGCATCTCTACTTTGATAATCAAAACAATCTTTCACTTTGCTGCAGGTTTCACACTTATCTACGATCGTGCTAGTAGTATCAAAATAACAGAAATTGGCTGTAGAGATCTCAGGTTCATCAGAACCATAACATTTCGTCCGTTCATAATACAAACCGAAAGGATCAGCAGACTGGATAAAACTTAAACAGCCCTCACTATCTTTACACCTTGCAGTATCTCCAATGGGAGCGCAATACCAATTCCCCACGTTGTCTCGTGTAGAACAGTCATCAGAAGGCACCATCTTATTTTCGTCACAGGTCCATACCATCTTTCCTTCATCAATCGCTGTTTCTTTTCTATCAACAAGACAAAAATTATCCGCACGATCATCATGATACATGCCTTTGCACTCTTTATCTCCTACATAAACTGGACTGCTTGTAACTGAAACTGAAGCACCGCTTGCATACACTACTGTTATTTCATACTGTAGAGTCATTCCCCATCCTATTGACTCATCATCATCGATAACAAAAAAATCCAAGGGAGATGCACTCAATGACATCCCTATCTCTTGTCCATCAAGAAGCCGTTTAATCTCATATCGCAAAACTTCTGGACATGGTTTCTCCCATTGCAGCCTCACTTCACTCTTCCCTAACACCGGAGAACTGAAGAACACTTCAACTGGTTCAAAATTGCCTGGCCCGCATTCTGGGATTAATCTTGTCAGTTCCAAATCAAGCTGTGTTGTGGCATCCGGTTCAACAGAAGCAGTCATCGGACCTGCACTATATTCCCCAAGGGAAGCAGTGATCTGATACTCTCCCGGTTCCAGCGTAACCTGATATCCATCAGGGGGACGTGAGAAGCCTTTTCTGACACCATCTACGAAAATTGTTACACCATAAGTCTCCACCTCATCCACAAAAGTTGTTCCCAAAATGCCCTGAGCCGCTTTTGAACCAAGAGCAAAAGTATGCTCAACTACTGCATCAACCAAAGTTATTTGATAATCGACAGAAGAGTAACCTGATTTGCTTGCTGTAAAAACATAATCTCCTGGGCTTAGTTCTGCAATCCCATAATTTCCTTCATCATCGGTAATAACTACGCCCTCACTAGTCCCAGTCCAGCTTAATGCTGCCTTGGCTATGCCTTGCTGATTAGCTGCATTAACGACCTTTCCTCGCAAACCCACCTCCCCGGAAGGGAGTAAAGTGAAATCCGCATTGGTCACTTCATTTGCTGCAATAATAACTTCCTTACTTTGTGTAGCATACCCACCTAAACTGGCCCGTGCTACATGAGAACCAGTACTGACTTTTTGGAATTCATACCCACCGTCATCTTTTGATAGAGTTTCCTCACCAGTTTCCAAACGTACACGCACATTCTGCAGCGGCTGCTCAGCTTGGTCATAGACATATCCTGCCAAGCTACCATCCTCTAGTGCAATCCCACACCACTCATTAATACATTGGCCAGTGTCAATATCAAAATTCGATCTTATTTCTGTTATTGGAAGTCCTGACCTTTTTGCTCCCAACAAACATTCCCACTTATTCACTAATCCCCTTGAACAGTAAGGCCCTGCCCGGCAACAACGGGGAGCACACCATTCGTTTTCTTCTTCAACAGAAACAGCCACTCCTTTCATACTTTCATCCTCTCCCCTTTCCAAACCAAGTTGTTCACATATTCCCAAAGGGTGGAAAGAACAGTCAACACTACATTTTACCAGTTGACATTCATCATACTGCTCTGTACAAATGGCACCGGGGATGAAATGCTGCTCCATATCACAATCAGAGTATTCAACACAATCTTCCTCGGCTTCTTCCCTGCTGACACTGTCAACACAGTAATAAGCCTCACTCCCTTGCGGATATACATAACAACCTTCTTCCGCAGTAACAAAGAAAGAGAGAACTAGTAGTATTAGAACTAAGAATACTAAAATCGTACCTCTTTTTTTACATTGCATCTACTTGCGAGAATTAAATCCTTTTGATTTATAAATGTTCTTCTTTTTTCACGGGGATTATAACTTATTTTCTTTCCACAATACCACGTAACTCTGCAATAATATCTTTCTTCTTTTTGCTACTCAACTTCTTCACTTCATTCTTCTCTTCCTTTACTTTCTTCACAATCTCTTCTACCCTATGAAGTACATCTTCATCTTCAATATGAGCGAAAGGCTTTCCTTTCTCATACTTACGGGCAAGCTTCTTTAGCTCCCTGAAGTGATTTCTTCCTTTGATTCTTTTCGTCAAACCAAAAATTCTAAGAAAGTCCTGTTTTCTCTTCTCTTTGATTTTTCTGAGAAGAGGTGATTTTTTAATTGCCTTTAATGGTACCATTTTAATTGCCCCTTGTCATTTTTCTTCGCTGCATTCTCTTTCGATTCCTATTCTTTATGCTTCCGTACAACTACCCCCGATACATTGTCCTCCGAAAACACCATCAAAATTTTCGTCGCAAGGACTACCATCCAACTGCCCCCTGCAACCGCACTTCAAATGCTTCCCATCCCTAGACAAAAGAAAACCAGGTGCTTTAGTCATTCCCAGTGGATCAACAACCTCACTGTCACAGAAACGGTTACAGCCAGAATTCCCATGACACCACCCTTCATTTGAAATGAACGACCAAGCTTCGTTCCTCACGCACTCTCTAGCGATGAGCATCCTGCAGGAAGAGAGAGCAGAATCACCACATATGTCCCTCCCTCTTTGCAGGCGAATTACTTTTTCATCTCCCCCGCAGAGATTCCCCCTCACTTTACCCTGCGCATCTCCACACCGGCGTACCTTCTGATATAGGTAAAAAGGCTCGGTAGCGTTGAAACAACCTTCTCTCTCTGAACAGATCTTGCCTTCAGAAGCTAGTTTCCAACTGCTGGAATCATCAATAGTACCCTCACAACAACTATGATTAAGCTTAAAATTACTGCCGGAGCTACTACCAGGTATGAAAGGATCCTGGGAGCCGCGCCAAGGGAGACATGCTTTTACTTCCATCGTCTTAGTCACATCTACATCATATCCACATTGTTCCTCCTCACCATAAGGGACTCTTCCTTGCAAATGCAAAGCGTTGGAGCCAGTGTGGAAAACCTTCTTCATTTGCTCCTCAATTGACTCTATGTCAAACATATCCAATTCACAACTTGCAAATATATTTCCATCGCTACTGAACAATCCATTCTGACCGTTTCTTAGATTTTCTAAGCTACCTCTCTGCAAGTTAAGCGAGAAACCATCAATAGTCTGTAAGTTCTTAGTGTTAATCTCCAGACATACAGGATCTTCGATAGAAAGAATCTCTGCCTGTTCGTGCTCTTTACCTAGTAGAGCATTCCAAATTCTTATTTCTGGTTCCAAACGCGGGGCAACATTTATCCTCACATCCTGCCAGTCCCGTAAATATCCATCAGAAGCGCTTACTGTCAAAACAATATTCTCTCCACTCCCTACTTCACTGGGCAACTTGTCAAACCTTGAATCACTAGCAGAAATTTGCTGCCCCCCTACTGCAAAACTTAGTTCAACCCCATCTTCGTCAGGATCCCTGGCAAAAGCTGTGAAATTAATCTTTCCCAGGTAAGGATCATTTTTCACAACCAAATAATCATACTCTTCTGCGGGACACCTTGAGATGTAATCCAAAGCTGGTGGCCGGTTCTGCCTAGCTACCCTGAAAACGTAATCCTTTAATCCTTCCTCATCCCAAGCTGGTTTGAATTCGAAGATGTCGTCACCTTGTCCCACTTCAATTTTATTTAACTCAATATCCAAGTTATTATAGGTATCGGCAAAAAGGCGTTTTTTGCTACACGTGAAGTGATTGTCTTGAGTAGTACATTCTTCCCGGGGAACGGGGCTATTCACCCCATAAATAAATAATGGTTTCTGAAGGACATCTTTGGTGAGATCAAAATCAACGAACTGCCAGTCCAAGCCGAAAGGCTCGATTACTGCAGCATCAAACAGTTTCTTTAACTTAGTCGGAAAGAAGAAGTCAAATTCCGATAAATGAAAAAATTCTTGTCCTCCTGATCTTAATGTTAAAGGATAATGTACTTTTACACTTACTCCACCTTCAATGATCCTTAAGTTAAAATCGGCCCCCTCAGCACTCAATTTCAGTTGTGTAACATTCGTCCCAGAGAAACGTAACAACTCATCTTTAACACACAAGAGCATTACATCTTCCAGATATTTTTCCAAATCTTTTTCAAAGATACTCATCCGTAAAAGATTCTTTCCAAAGAAAATATCTGTCCGTGGATAAGCATACTTGCAAAAAGGTGAGTCCGGAAACTCATCTCTTAACTTGCAGGGATACTTATTCTCATGCTCTGCATACTTCTGGTTTGTGATACCATAGAAAATATTACTGCCGGCAAACTCGATCCCATTGACCCCCTCAGAAAAACGTTTTGTGCCCCCTTGCCCTTTCCAAATACCCCCTTGATTCCCTAGAAGACGTAGTCCGTCATCTAATCCATCTTCCAGACAATCTTCCACATAAATTCTCAAAGCTTCCTTGCGAAAGGTCTTACCAATCACCTGCTCCTGAGCAGTTTCAATTTGACTTGTCCGGACAGTCTTGTTAAGTTGAATCAAGAAGATGATAACAAACAAAATTACTAAACCAAGAATCATGAAAATAGTTATTTGTGCTTTTTTATTTCCCCATCTACAATAATCACACCTCTTTTTGTCCATTATGCAGAATAAATACTTTTCAACTTATAAAATCTTCTTTTTCCATATAGGTATCTATCGCTGATTGGCAGATGTTAATAAGTATATGTTGGAAAAAGAATGGTCCGAGAGAACTGACCATGTAAGGAGTTGTGAGCCGCATATCACTGGTGAAGTATGCCATCAACAGTTTGGTCTTAAACTGACTTAACTGACCCGCAGCTTCCCTGTCAACTGCGGCCAGAAGAAATCCAAACCTGCAATCGCTTCCACCCTGCTCGTTGTATCAGCATGGGTGCAGTTAAAAATATCTTGCCCGGCTGCCACTCTCAAAATTTCTCTTTTCACTTCCGGAGGGAACTTAATTTGCTCTTTGTTAATGAAATCACAGACAGGAGTATCAAAATTTTCATACTCTGCTACAAGAGTATGTTGCCTACCGACGATTTCTTTTACTGCACGGACAGACTTATCCCCCTGTTTCAACAAGAAAATATCCCTAAAGTTTTGAGCCTCTTTAAGGAAACCAGGTTGTTGGGCCAGTGCACTTACTCTCTCTTCATCTTCCTCCCCACCAAAGAGCCGACCAATCCAGCCAAATAATGTATCCCAAAGCCTGGAAAAGAATCCTTCTTGCAAAAGGATACCGTCCCTCCCATAGACAATTGCATTCAAATCTTGAGAATACCACAAATCTCCCCCCACAGGTATGTTGCCACACACGCTAAACTTGCCTTCCTTTCCAGGAAGACATGCGTTTCCATTTTCGATCCCAATGGCATTGAGGAAAGTATCTGGATCGTCTATTGGTTTGTTGAGTGAAGTGGCAAAGGATACTAACGATACCTCTTCATCACCGTATTTCAATACACAGAAATTATTTACACAAGTGTTCTCCTCTTTTTTGAACAGGTTATCTTTACCGATTAAGGTACTAGGGATATTAAAACAGTTGTAAACTGCTGCTTCATCTCGTGGAGCAAAGAGATTTGATCTATTGGATAGTTCTCCTGGCAACTCTTCAACACTTTGCATGCCAAAATACTTATGCTGATTATTCAATTCTACCAGTGCATCGTTAAAGTTTGTACAGTATAACATGTAATCCTCTCCACCTGTAACACCAACCAGTTCCGCAGCCAGGAATTTTGTCCTGCTGCTCCAGTTTCCACCATCGCAATAATGATCAAGAATATATTCATTGTCATTGATGCAAGGTGGAAGTGCTCCAGGCAAATTAATGAAATCTTGCACGGTCTTGCTTGCATCTGCTTCTGGTCGCAATGAACTTAAAACAAAACATTGATCTTCTTGACTACAGAACCCCCATTTGTCACCATTCCAGTCGTACTTAACGGGCAAGTACTGCCACTCTCCCCCAATACAACGATAATTTCTTCCATCAGGTATGTGTTCGGAGAGATAAGATAATGTGCCCATCGGCTCGACGCAAGTATAACCGTTCCAACAATAATTGTGCGGACAGCAGGCTGCTGCTCTTCTGGAATCAAAATTACCTAGCTCCGCATGCTGGCTATCATAATAGTAATTTGCTCCACCTAGTTCGTCCACCCGCTGCAGCATTGGCTTTTTTACTTCGCAGGGCCCAGTTATTTCAACAGTGAGATACACTGAGTCAGTAGTGTTAAATTGTGTAGGTCTTTCTATTTGTTGCCCATCTTTGTTCACACTGAAAACTCTAGTTGCGCAGGCACCGCTGAAATTCCCCGAGAAATGAACATCAATGTTCTGAGCGACGGCAATGCGTTCTGAGCGAAGAATCTCTCCTTCACCCAGGACTACTTTGTTGGCTACGCTCACTTCGTCCTGCTGCACTTTCTCAGAGACAACATCAAGCAGATGCATATCGGCGGTGAATATATCCCAATGAGGTAACAGAATCCCTTCTTTGATGAAACCGGCATTAGGGATAAAATTACGAGCTGGCAATACAACTGCGCTATGATTCAGTTTGCTCGGGGTAAACACATTATCACCCTGCAATATCTTTAGTAATCGAGGTAAATCAGCAACATTTTCTGCTTCTTGTTCTGGTGTCTGATAACCAACTTTATCGATGGAATTGTCGCTCCAAGAGTTTATTGTAGCAAATTTATTGTTAACAACAGTTGAATATGCACAATATTTATCCCCTTTGACCTGACAGTAATTTATGTTGTTCCTTTCCCCAAAATGTTCCTCCAGGAATCCTGCTGCTTGACAACCATAAAATCCGCGGTCAAAAGGATCTGCCTGATTCATGTAGATTACCTGCTGAGCAACTTTGGTTGCTTTGACATTTCCCTTAGAATCAAAAGTATTTTCGGCTCCTACCGCAAGTTCATCTCCTTCTTCATTGATAAAGTACAATTCATAGAGATGAGGGTTAGGATTTGCAATGGTATAAGGGGGCAATCCGGGCAGGGGATAGATACATTCGGCTTTGTTGCAAGGGTAGTTTACTTTTTTCATCTTTTTTGAAGAGGTTGGTTTAATTGTAGGAGAGATATCTTTTTTCAGTTCAGCCATGATATAGAATGTGGTGTTCAAGTAAGGGACATCATTGTACGTGACTTTTTCCAACTTCCTTTCCGGCATCAGAGGGTTAATCAGATAAACACGTACCTTGTTTTTATTAGGACCAGTAGCAGATACATGGACTTCTCCAGTGGGATTCCCGGTGTAAAGGTTGATATATTTTCTTTTTGCTAACCCAATTTCATCCACTTTTGTAAAACCTTTATTAATCGATATAGATTTGTTAAAGTATCTCTTAGAGCTGGTCGTTGTGACTGGTTTGAATCGTGTCTGGATGCTTTTTACAAAATATACTTTTTCTGGTTCTTCACCCATGTCTTCCAGTAAGTAAATTGATTCATCGCCTAATTGTGCTTTTGTACCTTCTAAGATATCATAGCTAGGTACCTCTTCCTGATAAAGCAGACCAAAGTTAATTTTCCCATATTCCATCTCTATTCCACTGTTGGTATAATCGACTGCAAACTGAACATTCATGATGGTCTCAGACGGAGCTATGGGTTGAGAATTCCAGCAGCCAAATTTGTTATCTGAACTTCCATCATAATATTCCCCTTTCTCATTACCACAACATCTTCTTTCAGCATCCTCAACCTCTTCTCCCAACCATGCATTTTCTCCATAGCGTGCTTTACAGATGTGCTCTG
>CAZWBB010000034.1:21050-32015 GCA_964632045.1 uncultured Methanosarcinales archaeon
ATTCCTGTTCATCGACTCGTATAGGTCCACGTTTGCCAGCCAGGCACTCTTGTCTTCTTCTGCACTCAGTTTACCAGAGCAGACGAGAGGCTTACCCATTTTCTTACTCAGATAAATATTATTCACAGTGATTTGGTTATCCAGAGGATCAGCATCGATACGAATTTTCTGAACGTTGATCATGTTTGATACTGGAACTTTCACATGGATGTTTCTGCCAGTTTCAATATGAGGGTTGTTTATAGCATATGCCAACACATTCTGGTTGAAGTATTCAATATTCTTACCAGAATTGTCTTCAGGACCAAGTATTTTCAGTAACACTTGAGCAGGCAGTTTGATCTTTTCTGAAGTGAAACTGACGATGAATTCCAGGTAATCATAACCAGTTATGTCCAAGGAAGATTTCTCATAATAAGTCTCGTAACTGCTCAAGTCAATTAATACCGAAGATCCGGACGGGTTTTGTGCTTTCAATTTGAACAGACCGTCGCCTGCATCCCTTCCTTTGATCCCGTTATCTGGTTCCGTCGCTTCTTCTGGTTGAGGGCAGTCTGCCCAACTCCAACGATTCCCCTCTTGATAGCAATAAAAGCGATTTGCTTTCTTGATCATCTCCAACTCGTTAAGAACGCCGGAAGGAACTCCTTTCACACCCCTCCCACACCAGTACCAGTCTTTGCCGTTGGCCACAACATCGTAGGGCTCTTTTTGAGGTTTCTTTATGGTGAAAATATTGAATTTTGCATTACTTTCAGCGGACACCCAGCACCATTGACCATTACAGAGATCCCAACCACCAGCTGCTTGGGCATTGTCTTTCTCTACCCCGACCAGTTCTTTTTTGTTGTTGAGGCAGAGATGTTTACCGGAAGCGCTACCCATCCCACTTTCTATCTTGCCTAAGTCATCCAGCCCTCCAAAGCCGCAACAATATCCTCCCTGCTCTGTTTCGATCCAGCTGTAAATTTCATTGTTGACATTCTTGGGAAGAGGAGGAGGCGGTGGGGCTTCTCCTTCCACTTCCTGCTGTACCCCAATTATTCTTTGCTCACATGCTCCTTGATTCAGATGACAGTCATCACTTGTCTCCCCACTCAAATCTGCCAAAGAGAGAGCACCTTTATCACAATCATTGTTCAGCTTATCCCCACACACTTCAGGTGCGCTGGGATTAGTACAGATAGCGCAGTGAGAATCGTGAGGGTAAGAACATACACTTTTTGCTAACTCTCTGACTTCTTCCTCTTTCATCCCCTGATACTCGCTTTCTTCCAAAGCGGGACAGCCAAGAAGTGAATCCATGAATCCTGCATCATTACAATCTCCTTCCACGTTACGGTAACCATCCACATCAATATCCGTACCTGATTTCTTCCTCCATGCGAACTGTCCACTATCCACTTCACTACATTCATAAAGCAAGGCAGGAACCTCAAAACCACGTACCTCTCCAGAAATGTTGGCGGGGAAAGGAGCATGTACATAGTAAAGAGCTCCCTTGTTATCTTTATCACACAACTTCCAATAGTTATCATTTCCACAAAGGACTCCCCTGTTACCACCAAAGTTGTGCTTGGTATATTGCATAGCTAGTTTAGCATCATCATCATCAGAACTGAAGATGGCTATAGTTATTCCTATTACTAGACCTACAACTGCCCCCACGATTGCCCCATAAGGGCCTAGTGAGGAGCCATATGCCGTTCCGGAGCCTGCAAAAAATGCAATTTGCGCGATAATACCAGTAGCAATTAAGTATCCTGCAGTACCAAACACTAACGCTGATCCCCCCACAATAGCAGCATCTTGGATGAAAGTTTCGTATTCGTTCTTTAGATCATTCCCTCTCTGAGGCAATGTCTTATATTCCTCGTCAATATTAAATCCAGGTAAGACGGCGGTGTAAGCGCAATCTTCAATTGTTTCTTCCTCTTTGACTACGAAATAACAGCCTGCAGAGGGAGGCCAGCTTTCAGGCACCTCGCCCTCATCAGGATCCTCACAATTGCCTTCATAAACGTCTTTGATCGATTTTGCATATTCTTGTATGTGAACTCGCTTCTCTTTACACTCATCTCCATCATCACAATTTACCTGCATCTGCACTGCCTGATAATTGGTCAGTTCAGCAAAGGCATTTGCACTGGCGAAGATGGCTAGAACTAAGATAACAACTACTAAGATTGCCCCTCTTTTTTTACTCATTTTACAAAGTAAGTGGAAAGATTTTTTTTTTCTTTATAAAACTACCGACAAAGAGATGTCAAAAAACAAACTTGCTCACTAAGCATATTCACTTTTGATGTTTTGGTAATTGCAGATTCTCCTTGCCAACGCCCCCCAAGATCCTCCAGAAAGAAAGTAATTCAGAGACAGCCCGCATCTCCATCTTCTCTTTTGAGAAATTGCTGAAAAGTATCTTCACTTTGTACTTGCTGCACAACTTGATGTTAAACCTCATTCTTGCGAGCAACTTTGGCCTGTTGGCAGCCAATAAGATATCCCTAAAAGAGAAAGCAATAATCTTTCCCTTCTCCGCAGCTATCCTACAGACTATCTGATCCATTCCACCCCGGACGAAATGAACGCTGTCTTTAGGATTAATATTTTCTATACCGAAAACAATATCTGCCTGCGTTTTTTCCAGGGCAAAACGTAATAACTCTTCATCTTCTGCGCGAAACAAAATCAGCTTCCCCTTCCTCCTTGCTGATTTGATTTTGTTAATTGCTTCCTTTTTGGACTTGCTTTCAACAACAATTAGATCTTCATCCAGGAAAAGTGTTCTAGTAAAACCAAGCTCTTTGCTCAGCTTCTCTACTTCCTCATCCTTCTTCATCAGCAATAGATTGTCCATAAGGCTCAAAAAGCATGCTCTATTAATAATATTTTCCAAAAACAGTACGTATTAAGTTTCTTTGAGGAAAACATCACCTTGGCCGCTCACTCGGCATTTTGTTAACTACCCTGGCTGGAGTCCGAAAGGGATACCGGATAAGCGAAGCTTCTCCGAGTACCCAGAGCGTAGCGTGGTTGGTAACATCCCGGAAATTTGCCAATTCCTTCACTAGAATGAATTCCGGAGGTTTCCTTCGCAAATTTCCGTGATCTAAAGTGTTTCCTTTCACGTATAAGAAGACGTGTTTTGGGAGGGAAAATGCATCTGACCTGCCTCTTACGAATGGCCTAGCTCGTTCGCCATTGGCCCAGGCGGTGTTGTTTTCCCACCCAACTTAATACGTACCAAAAACATTTATAAAAAACACTACTAAATTAAACACTAAAAACCTGTGCCTCATTAGGAGACGGAGGAAAGAATGAAAATTATTGTATGCAACGAGAAAGAACAGACTAAGGAAGAGATTGGCTTTTCCGGGAAAAAGGTAAAAGAGCTTCTGCAGCAGCTTAATATCAATCCTGAAACAGTTCTTGTTATCAGGAAGGATGAAGTGCTCACTGAAGATGAGATTCTGAACGAAGACGAGCAGATCGAGATTCTCAGCGTCATCTCCGGAGGATAAGATGCAATGCAGCAAATGTAAATCCAAGGCAATCATCAAACTGCAGCATGGAGCACTCTGTAAAGCACATTTCATCAGCTACTTTGAAGAGAAGGTTTTCAAGACAGTCAATAAATATCGGCTTATCAGCAGGAAAGATTCCCTCTGCATCGCTACTTCAGGTGGGAAAGACTCCTTGACAGTTCTCTATCTCACTAAAAAGTACCTGGAAAAAAGGAGCTTACCGATTGATAACCTCTCTGCACTATGCATCGATGAAGGTATCGGTGAATACAGGGAAAAGACCATCGAAGATCTGAAAAAGTTCTGTGGTGAACATAAAGTGCCCCTGACTATAACATCATTCAAAGAAGAACTGGGCAAAACATTGGATAATGCTTTTCCCATCATCAACAAAGAGTGCAAAAAGAGACCCTGCAACATCTGCGGAGTTTGGAGGAGGTACCTGCTTAACAAACATGCAAGAAAATTGGGAGCGACAAAAGTGGTTACAGGCCACAATTTGGATGATGAAGCGCAGGCCATCCTCATGAACCTCTTTAAGGCAAATACAAAACTGGCCGGCAGGTTGGGACCTATTTCGGGGATAAGAGAACAGCAGCTCTTCATCCAGAGAGTGAAACCGCTTTATTTCTGCACGGAAAAAGAAGTAAGGCTTTACACCCTGCTTAAGGGATTCCGGGTGCAGTATACAGAATGCCCTTACGCAGAAGAAGGCTACCGTCATGAGATACAAAGCCTGCTCAATGAATTTGAAAACAAATATCATGGGACAAAACAAGGCATCATCAAATCGTTTCTTGACCTGCTACCTTTGTTAAAGGAGAAAGAGCAGCGGCGAATGCAGGATGAAGAGATCAGAAAGTGCAGCTCTTGCGGTGAAGCAGTCAGTAAAGACTTATGCAATGCTTGCAAGATTAAGGAGACACTGGAAAATGCTCAGCATTAGAGAACAGGAAAGGTACTCCAGGCAGACAATTTTGTCAGAGATTGGAATAAAAGGACAACAGAGACTTGCTGCAGCGAAAGTAGCCATCATTGGCATGGGAGCTTTGGGCACTAATACTGCTCAACTGCTGACCAGGGCAGGAATCGGCACAATCATCCTTTTTGACGAGGACACCATTGAAGAATCAAACCTGCAGCGGCAGACTTTGTTCACCGAAAAGGATATTGGAAAAAGTAAAGTGGAAGCTGCCCAAGAAATATTGTATGAAACAAATTCTTTGATCAAGATCAGAGCCCATAAGACAACAATAAATGAAGAAAACATCGGCCTGCTTACGAAAACCAAACTTATACTCGACTGCACAGACAATCTGGGAACTAGATTGCTGATAAACAAATTCTGTAGAGATGAAAAGGTTCCCTGGATCTATGCGGCCTGTGTGAAAACATCAGGTTATGTGATGCCTATCCTCCCTGAAGGACCATGTCTGCAATGTTTTCTAGCCCATACTAATCTAGATTCAGCCTGCACGGTAGGAATATTGAATACTATCGCAACTTCTATCGCTGCCCTGCAAACTACTCTGGCTATCCAGCTGATTATCGGAAAAGAAGTGGAACCAATTTTGTACCATTACAACATTTGGCGACAGGAGTTCAGAAAACTTACCGTGAAAAAAAATTCCGCCTGTCCTGTTTGCAGCAATTAATCTGAAAAACTTGCCAATTCCTGTTCTACTCCTTTTTTTCCATAAGCAATTAATGGCCTGAACAGAGTCAATCCAGTGTCGCACTTACATACATCATCAAAGGTCTGCCCACTAATTACAATATCCACTTTGTTCACTTTAGCAAAACCATCTACTTCACAAAAATCTTTAAACACATTCAATGTTAATCGAAACGGACTGAACTTCTGCAGCAAAGATACATCTTTCTGCCCATGCAAAGAGACAGGAATAACTGAGCATCCTCTTTTCATGAACAACAATCCTGCCAAGATACTTGATTCATCCTCTACTAACAAAATGGCATTTCCTTCTACTCCTGTCGGCAGACCACCAAAACAAGAGTTGGTTTCAGTAAATAAATAAGCCCCATCCTGATTGATTTCAATAGTTAGCATCACATCTGGATTTCCAAAACTAAATCTTAAATCGCTTTCCACCTCAATATATTTGCCCATCACGGCATTAAATTCGGGCGACTTCACAGGAAAACTTTTATCAGATCGTTTTGTATCAACTCTGAAAGTTCCTTTAGTACCTGACAACAATGAAAGAGCAGCTCTCTTTATCTCATCAACATCCTTCTCTACCCGCACAGCTGGAGAATAGGATACTAGACCAAACACATTCTTCAAAGAATTATGCTGTAGGAAATAATCAATGATCAACCGACCCCTAATCTTTTTTACTTTTTTAATTCCTGTAATCTTCTTCACATTACTAATTAACTTGTTCTCGAAGAGTGTCCTGTTCTTCCCTTTCAAGAATATTTCCCCGTAACGCAACAAGATATATCTTTGCTCCATATGACTTTAACGCAGAATGTAGTATAAAAACATTTCGACTGAAAACATTTAAAGCATATACCTTTTTCAAAATGCCCCATTTATAAAGGGAACATTTAAATAGTTCCGCTGTCTTTATAAATAAAACCTACAACAAGGGGGTAATAATAATGGCAAAAAAACAAGGTAAAAAGGAAATAAAGATTGTTAATATAGTTGTATCTACCGGGCTGGAGAAGGACATCCCATTAGAGAAGATGGCCGCCACTCTACCTAACACTGAATATAATCCAGAACAATTTCCTGGATTAGTCCTTAGAATCAAAGATCCAAAAACATCTGCTCTTATTTTTTCAAGTGGTAAGGTGGTCTGTACTGGAGCAAGGACACTTGCTGATGTGGACAGAAGTATCCAAAGTATCATCAAAAGCCTTAAAAAATTGGATATTCATGTGACCATCAAACCAGAAATCACTGTACAGAATATTGTGGCTTCAGGAAGTATCGGCATGGACCTTAACTTGAATATCCTTGGAATAAAATTACCTCATACTGAGTATGAACCGGAACAGTTTCCCGGACTTGTGCACAAGCTGAAAGGAACTAACGCAACATTCCTCCTCTTCAGTAATGGAAAAATTGTCTGCACCGGGACAAAAACTGAAGATCAAGTAAATGAAGCGACAGATAAGCTTATTGAGAATCTGAGGAAGGTTCTAGGTAAGTAAGAATAGTACGTATTAAGTTTCCTTGAGAAAAATATGGGCGGGCCGTGCGTTCGACCGAGCCTGGTTCATATCTTTACCGGAGAAATCGCTAGACAAAAAAATTAGCTCGGGCTTGAACTTCTATCTTACGAATTGAACAATCTCACTCACCCCATGGCGCAGCCCATATTTCCCCACCCAACTTAATACGTACTAAGAATATAAATCTTTAAATATTTCTTCTTTCTTCATTTTTAAGGGTGGCTTTGTTGGAAGTAGATGAACAAATAAAAGTATATAGGGAATTCATTGAACAGAATTATTATCCAGAGTTGTTGGAATCAGTCAGAAAGGGTAACACTTTCCTTGTACTAGATTTTTCTGAACTGATCAAATTCAACACTGAACTCTCTGAAGAGACACTGGAAAGTCCAGAAGAGCTGATCAAGGCAGCAGAACTAGCAGTAAAAGATTTTGATCTTCCCAAAAAAATCAGCAAATTTACTGTCCGTCTTAGGAATCTTCCTGAATCGCAGAAGATCAGAATAAGTGACATCAGAAGCACCCATCTGAACAAGCTCATCAGGATCGAAGGTATAGTCCGCCAGAAATCAGACGTCCGACCCCATGTCACAGCAGCTAAGTTTGAGTGCCCTTCCTGTGGTAACATACTAAAAGTGCTTCAACTGGACAAGAAGTATAAAGAACCGACTAGATGTGGTTGTGGTAGGAAAGGTAAGTTTAAAGAAATATCAAAAGAACTTGTGGATGGACAGGGATTGGTCTTGGAGGAATCACCGGACGATCTGGACGGGGCACAGCCCAAACGGTTGAACATTTTTCTCAAAGATGATCTTGTAAGCCCGATATCAGAAAAAAGAAGCAGCCCTGGAGCAAGGGTAAGACTGCATGGGTGGCTGACTGAAGTACCCATCACCCTACGCACCGGAGGACAAGCCACCAAATATGACCTCATTTTGGAAGCAAATTATATCGAACCTCTTGATGAAGACATCATCGACATTAAGATCAATGAAGAAGAGCTTGAAGAGATCAAGAATATTGCCAAGAACAACCCTCTAACTGCTCTCAGCAAAAGTATCGCCCCTTCAATCTTCGGGCATGATAAAGTTAAAGAAGCTTTGGTATTGCAGCTGGCCGGCGGATGCAGGAAAGTACGCCCAGATGGAGTAATCACAAGGGGAGATTTGCATGCATTGTTGATCGGGGATCCCGGATCTGGAAAAAGCCAACTACTCAAAAGGATAAGTAAAGTCGCACCTAAAGCCCGTTTCACCAGTGGTAAGGGTGCTACGGCTGCTGGATTGACCGCAAGCGTTGTTAAAGATGAATTCCTTGGAGGATGGAGTTTGGAAGCTGGAACGCTAGTTTTGGCAAACAGGGGTTTTGCTATCATAGACGAGATGGACAAGATGGGTAAAGAGGACAGGTCCGCTCTGCACGAGGCTTTGGAACAGCAGCAGGTTAGTATTTCCAAAGCAAACATCCAAGCTACACTCAGGTGTGAGACCACAGTATTAGCAGCTGCTAATCCAAAGTTCGGACGATTTGATCCTTATGACTTGGTAGCCAATCAAATTAACCTCCCACCTACACTCATCAACCGGTTCGACCTGATATTTCCCATCAAGGATCTGCCTAACAGGGAGAAAGATGAGCTGACCGCTTCATTCATCCTAAGCCTACATAAAGATCCAAAAGCAGCCGTTGCAGATATCTCCTCTGAACTCCTCACCAAATACTTTTCTTACATCCGCCAAAAAGTGAATCCAAAAATAAGAGATGAAGCTATTGACGAAATAAAAGAGTATTACATCAGTATGCGTAACTCGGGCTTGTCCGAAGAAGGTGGAGTGAAGAGCATTCCTATCACTGCCAGGCAATTGGAAGCATTAGTTCGTCTGGCCGAGGCAGCAGCAAAAATTAGGTTGGGAAAAACTGTTACCAAAACAGATGCGCAGAAAGCAATCGAACTAGTAGATTACTGTTTAAACCAAATTGCTAAAGATGCAGAAACAGGCAAGATTGATATTGATAGACTAAGCAGCCGCATTACAGCAACCCAACGCACCAGTATCAGTATCATAAAAGACATTATTAACTCCGTTGAAGAACAATTGGGGACTAAAGTCATTCCTGTTGAACAGATCGCAGAGGCAGCACAGGAAAAAAACATCTCATCTGAGCAAGTGGACCAAGTTTTGGAGAAGCTGCGTCGCTCAGGGGATATTTTTGAACCAAAACGAGGATTTATCCAACGTCTCTAAGTTCCTACAGGATATTCGTTTGAACCATGGAAACAACAACCGCAACCAGCTATGTAAGACACATTGCTATCAAGACAAGCATTGGTCAGCTTTTGCAGGGTACTTATATACAAGAAGATGAAAATAATCCTAATTATCTTCTGACTCCTTCTCAACAAAAAATTTCCCGGCTGAACATCATTGCAGTAATTCTCACCAAAGAGCAAGTGGGAAACATAACCAACTTACTTGTTGATGATGGAACCGGCAGCATAGTTATCCGTTCTTTTGAGGAGAACTTGCAGCTGCAGAAGCTACAAATAGGGGACGCCGTCCTTCTGATAGGCAGGTTACGCATGTATAACCAAGAAAAGTACATTTCACCGGAGACAGTCAAGAAAATTGACCGGGCATGGTTAATGGTCCGCTCATTGGAATTGAAAAAGCTGTCTGAAGGGATCCAAACTAAACCCCTACAGGATACCCCTGGAGAGATTGCCAGACCCACTCCAGAAAAGACTTCGAAAGAAGATTCCACTACTGCACCCATTGAAGACCTAAGTAGAGAAGACCAAGAAATTGATAAAACATCAGAATTACTCCCAGTACAGAAAATGATTCAGCTAATCAAAGAGTTGGACTTAGGAGAAGGAGTTCTGATTGAAGAAATTATCGAAAAATCAATTTTAAAGGAAAGTGAAAAACTCATTGAAAAGATGCTAGAGAATGGAGACATCTTCCAGATTGTCCCCGGAAAAGTAAAAGTATTGTGATTACAAAAAAAGAACTGGTGTTACGTACGCTTCTATCACACTGGCTACCAGAAGTAAAGCAATACTTATAAAAATCAGATTAACCGCATCCATTAGTACCCTGTTATTCCGAAAATTGTGCTTGATCAAAGCTATCGAAATTATACCCCCAGCTAAACCAGCCACAAAATAAGCAGCCATTTCTGGTATGCCATGCACCATATAACGGAGAAAACTATAAGTTGCCACACCAAAATATGAAGCGACGGAAGTGAACCCAACCATTGATGCTGTATTAGCAAGTTCAGTCTTCAGCAAACTTCCTATCGCAGCAGCAACAACTGAAGCATTCCAAGTTAGTATGAAAATTGCACCTGTCCCGTACAATAAAGAGAATATTATGCAGAAGAAGAGAACTTTGATATTGTTAAAGAAGATCCTCATGAAGTAAGAAAACTGCACCACCCCTCCCTGCACATTATTGTTAACCGAGAAAATTGCCTCATTTTGTATGCTGAAGATAGTATCTACCATCTTCTGAGGCAGAAAGACATAACTCAAAACCAAAGCAGTCGTTATGCCAAAGAATAGGAACATCAAAAACAATAGCACTTTTGTGTGCTCTTTCAGTAATTTCAACTCTTTCTTGTACCTTAAGTCTAGTTCCTCTTCTTTCTTGATAGTGGTGTACATTATAGGTAAAGTAGCAATTACTATCAGGAAGACCATCAACAACCCGGCGGCCTCTCGAAAAACAAAATAAGCAAGCACCAAACCAATCACAGAGTACAAAAAGCCAACAAAAAAAACCTCCCACGGCCTCTTTTTAAGTGCAAATGGATTGATTAGAGATTCTAGAACCACACAATAGGCATTTCCAACATGATATATAAAAGTTTCCTTTTTCATTTCAAATTGTAGTATCCCGTTTTAAGGGCACAGCATAATATATCACTTGGTGATGTATTATGTATAAACTTACCCTTAAGAAACGCGTTTGGGTCGTCAAACGCTTTAATGAGGGGATGGATGTTTCTAAGATAGCTCTTTCGCAGAAAATAAACAGAAGAACCGTGTACAAAATTGTTGGCAAATACAAACAATTTGGTTGGGACGGTCTTAAAGATCATAAAACAGGTCGTCCAGAAACCATATTAAACCAAAATAGTGTTTTAATCATTCTTGATTTGAGAAAGAGATATGGCTACGGCGCATGCCATATTGAGCAAATCCTCAAAAGAAAAGGATTTGCTA
>CAZWBB010000035.1:0-4503 GCA_964632045.1 uncultured Methanosarcinales archaeon
TATTCACCCTTGACAAAGAACCTACAAAATAACTCTTCCCATCGGCCTGTGCAAATTTTGCATTACTTCCTTCTTGCAGATATTCATCGAATTGCTTCTTGTACTCCTTCACCGGAATTCTCTGCCCGGCAAAGGAAGCGATATCTCCTTCTTCAAAAGTGTACTTCTCATTGGAAAGGCCAAAATATTGTGATTCCCTTTCAAATTGAGGTGGACTAAGGCTGCTGAAAAGTTCTGCTGTAGCAATAGCCCCCTTTTTCAGCTGCTTCAGACGCTCCAGCAATTGCTGTAGCTGCTCATTTTCCGGAATCCTGACAAACCCGCCGACACAACCGGTCATCGGATGAATCTCTCTCCCGCCGATTACGATTACCATGTCATTTCCAAGTTTGTTGAGGGCAAGAGTCCTTTTGATCTCGTTTGGATACTTGCCAGCCATATCTAACGCTCCTGAATAGCCCAGGTAATCGGGCAGAGCTAGGAAATAGAGATGGGAAGCATGGCTTCTGATCATCTCGCCCAATCGCATCAGTTCCCGAAGCAGCTTTGTCTGTAGAGTTACTTCTATTCCCAAAGCATTTTCTGCCGCTTTCAGAGAGCAAATGTAATGGGCAGTGCTGCAGATGCCGCAGATTCTGGAAGTAGTGGTAGCAGCATCAGTATATTTCCTTCCTTTAAGGAGCGCTTCAAAGAATCTCGCTCCCTCAAAGGAATGTAGATGAAGATATTTTACTTTCCCATTTTCTATCTTAAGGTCAAGTTTGGCATGCCCTTCAATCTTCGTGATGTGATGTAGGTTTATTGTAGTCATTTTTTCCCCTCTTCCTGTTCTCCCTGTTGAGAATATTCCTTTTCCCCTTCTATCTTAAATCCCATATTCTGAATACCTTTTTCATCAGCCAATATTCGCATTTGATGTATGGCAATTGTGTTTAACTTAATCAATCTCTTGTCCTGAGAGAATCCTTCTTTAATAAATAATGCGTTCAGGTTTTCAAGATTTGAGAGGCAGACAAGTTGAGATACATTTGCATAGTCTCTTAGATTACCATCTTTATCAGGATTTTTCTCTCTCCATTCTTTGGCAGTAATTCCAAAAAGAGCCACATTGAGAACATCAGCTTCACTAGCGTAGATCCTGTTTGACTGCATTTTAGTGATCTCTTTTGGAATTAGCTTTTCTTTTATCGCTTCTGTATGGATTCTGTAGTTTATTTTCGCAAGGTTCCTTCTAATATCCCAACCCAACTGTTTCTTTTCCTGTTCCTTGAGTCTTTGAAATTCTTTTATCAAGTACAGTTTGAATTTTGGCGAAATCCAAGATGCAAACTCAAAAGCAATATCTTTGTGAGCAAAAGTTCCCCCATATCTGCCTGCTTTTGCTACAATCCCAATTGAATTAGTTTTTTCAACCCATTGCTTAACTGAGAGAGTAAACCTGTTGAATCCTGCCTCACTTCTAATTCCCCCGAATTCGAGGGAATTAAAATCAGAATTGTTTATCTCTTCCCATATTCCTAAGAATTCAATCGTATTTTTATTCCTCAACCATTTTTCTATCAGAACAAGACCGTTTTCAATATTTCTTACCATATCAGTTAAGGAGATGAAATCTTTTTCATCATAATGGTAGTATGCTATCTCTTTTCCCAATACTTCAACTTTCTTCATTTTTCCTTCTTCTCATCCCCTTCCTTTCTGCATTCTTCTCTTCTCCCCCTTCCTGCAGAAAACTTGAGCAGCCTTTGTTTTATCTCTTTCTCGACTAATCCTTTTTTCTCCAAAAGTGATATCTCAGCACCGATGTTGGCGTCATCGACCGGTCCACGGCAGCCTTCACAGTAAACGCCCCGGGAAGGACATAGAGCATCACAACCGGCATTTGTCAAAGGGCCCAGACAAGGCTGTCCTGCTTCTAGTAGACAGACGTTTTCTTTGGCACGGCATTCCACACAGACAGAATAATCTTTCTCTTTTGGAACTTTGCCCATAAGCAGACTTGTTACCACTTCTGCAAATTCATTCTGGTCGATGGGACAACCGTACATGTTATAATCCACCTTGACATAAGCGTCCATCTCTAAGTATTTGTCAAGTTGCTCAACAAAACCGGTTTTGCCATAGACTGTTCTCTCGATGTCTTTATTATCAAGCAGATTCTTCAGGGCAGGAATGCCTCCAAAACAGGCGCTGCTGCCCAGAGCGACAAGAAACTTGCTTTTTGCCCTTATTTCTTGAATCTCTTTGATGTCCTCGTCAGTTGTTATGGTTCCTTCTACAAATGCTACATCAAATGGGCCCTGGCCATTTTTCTCTTGCGCCATAGGGAAATGTTCAATATTAACTTTATCTGCTATCTCTAACAGTTTTTCCGAATACAATATTTCAAACTGGCATCCTGCACAACAGGCAAAACTGAAAATGCCAATTTTTGGTTTGGACATTGACTCACCTTCCCTTCAGCTTCAAGTCAAGAACTAGATCCTCCAACTTTCTCAAATCATACTTTACCGCATCTACTTTCCGTCTGATGTCATTACTCCTGAAATCAAACTTCAGAAGTTCGCCATAAATGCTATCCACTTCATCCTTGATCTTAACAACTTTCTCCACTTCTCCCTTGCCAGCCAGAAAGACCGCTTTCCTTACCAGCTCTCCTGGCAGGTCCGCTAATCCAAGAATGAAATGTTCTGTTGCGACAGAAAGATTCACCAGCTTGCCTTTTTTTACAAAATTGTAATAAAGCAGCGCCTCCACATACTCCTGGATAGCTACTTTATAACTTCCCTCACAACTCATCTTCTTGTTGTGGTGAGAGAGTTCATCCAGCTTTTTTTTCTCAGATTCGATTTCTTTAATCAGCCGTTCAGCTTCCTTGATCTCGTCCCTGTGCACTGCGTAGATGACCCGCTTACTTAGCTTAAGCACGTCTCTGCTTTTCTTTATCAGCTTCTCCCGCTGAGTATCATATTCTTGGATGTCTTTTTGTAGTTTAGTGAAGTTTATCATAATGATGTGAACTGTCGGATACTTTATAATATTTTCTTATTTTTCCGCAACATTTATATAACACGCTCATTCTTCATCAAAAACCAAATAGGGGGTGTAAGTATGGAAGAACAATCAAGACCTTTGGACATGCTGAATGCAGCACGGAACAAGACCGTAATGGTTGATTTAAAGAACGGCCTACGTTATGTCGGTAAGTTGAGGGCCTTTGACATTCACATAAATGTCGTGCTGGCAGATGCCGAGGAATTCAAGGATGGGGAAGCCAGAAGGAAACTAGGAAATGTTTTCATCAGAGGAGATACAATCATCATCATAACTCCTGCATAAGGAGGTTTACAACATGACCAAGGGAACACCCAGCATGGGGAGAAGGAGTGGTAAGAAGACGCACATACGTTGCAGGAGATGTGGTGGCCATTCTTACCATGCAAAGAAGAAAAAATGTTCTGCATGCGGCTATGGAAAAACCGCAACGACCCGAAAATATAATTGGAATAAAAAGAATTGAGGGATAGGTCCTATTTTCCTTGTTCTGCAAGACGCTGCTCACATGTTGTCCTGATATCTCTTATTCTTATCAGTTGACAGATTTCTTGTTTACCACTGACTTTGGCGATCTTTAATTTGCATCCGTCTATAGACAGCCTGTTACCAAGTTGATCACATATTTTGGGATCTTCCAGCTGCACGGCGATCTTGTAGAGGCAGGAGCCTTTTTCCTGTCCGCTTAGAAATTCACATAACAATACATCGTTTGTGGCCAGGCCAATTTTCTTGAAACATGTGTCTTTCTGTTTGTCATCGGTGATTATAGAGCAGTAGACTGATTTGTTGTTATTCAGAGCAAGGTTAAAGTGACAGTTATTCTCCCAATATCTGTCTTTTATTTCCCTGCATATTGCATGGTCATTATTGAGTTCTGCTATCTGTTCAAGGCAGTACCCTTTACTTCTTGGGCCCCTTATTAGGTCGCAGATCTTGGTATCACCTGCCGCCTTTGCCAACTCTACAACACAGGAATCTCTAACGCTTGCATCAGTTATCCTGCTACATTTCCTCATCTCCATATAACAATTGTCTCGGGCTGCTTCTTCCAGAGAGCTGCATTCATCTCCAGCGACTGTTCCTCCGATAAGGTTACAGGCTGTAAGAAATAGCGATACCATAAGCAAAATACCAATTACCGTCCTCATAGCTCTGTTTTGGATGATTTTTCTTTTAATGATTGTGGAAGTGTGGTGGTTATATTAGAAAGGTTAGCATGAAAGCTAGTTTTTGGGAGATTCTTGATAAATTCACCGCAAGATATAAAAATAGATGTGAAAAACTATCCTTAGTTCATGTGGACGTGCCGATATCAAAACGACTTTGCGTTTTGGAACCGTCACTTCCACATTCACTACGTTCATGTGGACGTGCCGGAGTGGTCAAACGGGATGGGCTTAGGAGACGTCAAGTCGAAGATACCCATTGGCTTAGTGCCTACGCAGG
>CAZWBB010000035.1:4603-26489 GCA_964632045.1 uncultured Methanosarcinales archaeon
TTCGAATGCAAGTTACATTTCGTTGTATCTGTACGAAAGCCCTGCCGTCCACACTATTACTCTTTTAGAGTTAAGGGTTGATATTTGCAACTCGTTGCAAGCTACGAACGGAGTGTAGCACAGTGAGTTTGAGGGTAGACTGCCCTGCAAGTTACACTTTTGGAGGACAAGTCCCCTAAACCTTGCCTTTGGCAAGTGTGCGAGTCGTATTCAAGTGGGATATTCGCTTTGTTCAATCCCACGACCTTAACATGGAAGTGACTAATTTGACCTACTGAATCCCTCGGAGAACTGAGGGTTGATAAGGGCAGACTGCCCTTATGCGCGGTGCCTACGCAGGTTCGAATGCAAGTTACATTTCGTTGTATCTGTACGAAAGCCCTGCCGTCCACACTTTTTTTCTAAAGATTTATAATTTCCAGTTATTTTATTCTTACTATGAATCGGGTTTTGTCAACTGAAGAATTTGACGCATGGGAAAAGCTCCTACCAAAAGAATATCAGGATCAGATTGGGAAAGCTATAGTTCAACTAAAGGAGAGCAGTGATGTTGGGAAACAGTTAGGTTATCCTTTCTTTAGAGAGAAGAAGATGGGCAAGTACAGAATTTATTTTCTGGTATACGAAGAGCTGAGGACCGTATTGCTGGTAACTATTAGCGACAAGAAAGCTCAACAGGGGACCATAGAAGAGATTAAGCGAGAGTTGGATTACTATAAAGAAATAATTCAAAAGAGAATCTAACGTTCCCTTATTTTTCCTAGTGCCGCATCCTGCAGGCCACGCTTTACGCTAAGTAAGAGTTCTTCTTGAGTAATCTGCTCCAATCTTTTCAGGAAGTCATACTCTTCTTTGGATATTGTTACAGTCTCCATGGCACTATCAGTTTTTTGCTACTTTAAATAATTTTCCCTGCCGTCCACACCATTTTCTATAAGAAATAGGCAATAACTTTTTTCTCCCATAGCAAATTTTCGTAATCTGGTGTATGAATACAGTTCGCTCTCAGCAGAACTCCCTCTCCGTCGTAAGACATAAAGCGCAGTTCTTCATCATACCAGTGACGTAGTTCATCCTTAATTCTGGCCAGCTTCCCTTCGGGAATGCCTTCTTCCAGCAACAAATAAACTGCCAGATTACTTTTGTCAATCTGCGTGTGGGCTTGATTCTTGGCAATCCTGAATCTGATGTCCTCACAGTCTGCAGCATAAATGAACAAGGAAAGGTTCTGCCAATTATTTATCACTTTCTCTTTCAGGAGGACGATCCCTTGATTAATAAGATATTCTTCTATCTCCTTCCTGTGCTCCATCCCCTGCGGCTTGATAATGAGGAAAGGAGACTCATCACTAGCAGCAATACGTTGAATCATTCTGCAAGTCCTACTGAAACGCTCCACTTCATCCTCAAATATTCTGTCGACAGTAATTACTTTTTCTGCATAAGCCTTGCGCAAAATCCTATCTTCCTTAATTTTCCTATTCACTTTGATATTGTATTCTTTGCAGCAGTTAGTGCAGTTATCGATGCAAATAGTATCTTCCCTGCAATCATGCTGATCTACGAATCCATTGATAGCTTCCTGCTGTTCAGCAAAACTTGCTTCCGCGCTGATGATAGGAGTTCCTTTGTAACGTACGTAGATAGAACAGGGATAAATATTTCTGGAGTCGAGTGTCCTTTCAGTGAGAGGGACGAAACATTTGTCCATTTCCTGCCTTGAAGAGGGGCAGCTTATACCCGCAGCATCTTTTCTGAACATCGAACTGATCTTTCGTTCCAGCAGCTCGTCATCTCTTCCACTTTTCCTTACGTAGGAGAGAAGTTCATCGACAAATTCTCTGGAGGCTTCTGCCTGGACGTTGTCTGCATCCTCTGCCACAACCAATAATTTGATGGCATCGGGCTGCAGCTCCATCAGCTCATTCAGCGTTGATTTTATTGTATTGATGTTGAAAGAACCGACACAGGCATTGAGGATAAGGTAGAGGTCATCTTCTTTTTTCATCTCTACCAGAGAGGCAATGTTTTGTTTTACCTTTTTGCAGCTTCCTTCCACTCTTACCAATCCGTCAAACTCTTCCTCGTCCGTACTGTCGATGGAGATTCTCACTTCAGAAAGACCATTTTCAACAAGTCCGCGGTATAATTCTGTATCAGCAGTTCCATTTGTAGTGAGAGTACTACTGATGTTCTTTTCAGCAGCCATTTTGACGAACCGGGGAAGCTGCTTGTGCAAAGTTGCTTCTCCTCCGGTAAAATGGATGTTGTTAACATGATGTTCTGACCAGTCCTGCAGGAGAGTAGTGTATTGCTCAAGGGAAATCTCAGATTTCAACATCTCTTTCCTTCTGGTCCTGTCCATTTCTTTGTCCAGGTGGGGACCATTACAGTAAGTGCAGCGCAGGTTGCAGCGATGAGTCACAAAAAGAGTTACCCTGTCCAACATCAATGATTCAGAAGGATAGCTCTTGCTGCAATAGAACTCGCTGACTCTTTCTGCGCGCTCTAACATGATTTCCGGGAACAACAAATCCGGATTCTTTCCCCCCATAGAAAGTTGTGGGGGTGGGAGATATTTAAAAGTTTCCGGAAAGATTTATAATGGATGGAATTATCATGAGGGTAGAAGATGACTGAAAAACAAAAAATGATTATTCTTGAGAAACTGGCATGGTTTGCTGGAGCAGTTGCTATACTGTTAGCTGCTTATGGGATGTATATGACGTTAAGATGAATGCTTTGGAACTTTATACAGAATTTGTTAATCTTATTTTTATCATATATCTCCTGGTAGCAGCTATCAATACGGAATGTTTTAGTAGCCTTCAATGGTCATTTGTTTTTCTTATCCTGGTTTTTACTTATTTCATGAGATACGTTTCGAAGAAGGGAAAGGGGTACAAACAACAATGACAATAATCCATAAAGACAATATAACTCCTATAGAAGATCCCTGCGGAGAGCTAAGAGAACTCTACCATTCAGCAAATATGAGTATCGCCCATGATACAGTAATTGCTGATGCCAGAGAACACATGCACAGGGTGATGGAAGAGATATATTATGTGACGGAGGGAGAAGGGCAGATTTCTATAGCGGATGAAACATATGATGTCAAAAAAGGAGACCTGGTTCCTATTCCCAAAAATACGTGGCATTACCTGAAGAAGCTGCCTGATAAACAGTTTGAAGTTCTGGTGATAACGCATCCCAAGTACATGGCTGAGGATATGATTTTTAGAGAATGATCATTTAAGTTTGGTAACCACAACCAAAGAATTGCCCTCTTTCTTTCCCTTAATCTCTATCTCGCCGATCTCCTCGGTATTCCTGACGTGCGTTCCGCCGCAGCCTTCCTTAATCTCTCCGCAAGTCCACCACATGAAACCGGCTCTCTTCTCATCCTCAACCATCTTGATCTTCTTGTTGCCATTGATGAACTCGTTGGCCAGTTCTTCAACTTTCTTGACCTGCTTCTCATCTCCGTCAAAGCTGTAGGTGCTTACGTCAGAGTTGTCGTTGACAAAAGTGTTGGTCAACTTGAGCTTTCCAAAAATTTTGAATAAGAAATGTTCCATGATGTGGGAAGCAGAATGCAGGCGCATGACATTGTGCCTTCTCTCCCAGTCGAGGGTTCCGTGAACATTCTCTCCTAATTCAAAAGGAGCGTCCCTGGCCAGGATGTGGACTACATTCCCTTTGACTTTCTGGGTGTCGATGACTGTCTCTTCATTCAGCTTTCCTGTATCGCCGACCTGACCTCCCCCTTCTGGATAGAAGCAGGTCCGGTCCAGTATGACCTGATTCTTCTCTACACAGAGGATCTTGGCATCGAATTCTTTACAATAGTGGTCTCTGGTGAAGAGTTTTCTGGTCTTGATCTTCTTCTCAACAGGGGCAGCTTCTTCGATTGGTTTCACTGTCGGAAATAAGATGACATCCCTGATTGAATCTACTCCAATTAGGATAACGGCCATCCGATCTATACCAAAACCTAATCCGCCGGCCGGCGGCATACCATATTCCATGGCGTTGACAAAATCCTCATCCATCGGATGTGCTTCCTCAGCTCCCGCGCGCAGCTCTTCCGCCTGGTCCTCTAAGAGTTTTCTCTGCAATACCGGATCGTTCAGTTCAGAGTAAGCATTACACAACTCCATGCCCATGCAGAATGATTCAAACCTTTCGATGAGTCGTGGATCGCCTCTCTTAGGCTTGCAGAGCGGTGTTGTCTCTTTAGGATGGTCGATGATATGTACTGGCTGGATCAGTTTATCTTCAGCTAGTTCTTCAAAAAGCAGTTGCACACCTAATCCCCAGGTGAATTTTCCTTCATACTCGATGTTATGTTTTTCTACTACCTTCCTGATCTGCTTCTCGGACATCTTGGAAACGTCAATATCAGCATACTTCTGGATGGCATCGATCATGCTCAATCTCTTCCAGGGAGTCTTGAAATCTAGGGTGACAGGTTCTCCTTTGTAAGTCTGCTTTACTTTGGTCGTACCGTTGATGGCGATACAGGATTTCTCATAGATCTGCTCCAGGTACTCCATCATCCTTTCGTAATCCACGTACGCCTCATATATTTCTAACATGGTGAACTCAGGATTGTGGGATGGATCAACGTCTTCATTCCTGAAATTCTTGCAGATAGTGAATACTTTTTCGAATCCTCCGACAAGAAGGCGTTTTAGGTAGAGTTCAGGAGATATGGAAAGGAACATCTTCATGTCCCAGGCATTGATATGCGTCTCAAACGGTCTGGCGTTCGCTCCTCCGTATATTGTCTGCAAAGCAGGAGTCTCCACTTCCATGAATCCCTTCTCATGAAAAAATTTCCTGATAATCTCGATCATCCTACTCCTCTTCTGGAAGACAACTTTCGTTTCCGGAGTGACGATAAGGTCGACGTAACGCTGTCTGTATTTCAGTTCGATATCTTTCAGACCGTGAAACTTCTCAGGCAGCATCATCAATGATTTGCAGAGGATCTGCGCAGAGTCTGCTTCAACTGTCACCTCCCCCATGCGTGTCTTAAAGATAATTCCTGCGACTCCGATGATGTCCCCAATATCGATCTTCTTGGTAAGGAGCTTATACTGTTCTTTTCCGAGGTTGTCTTGGGTGAGATACAGCTGCATCCTTCCTGATTCATCCTGGATGTGCAGAAAACTGGCTTTTCCCATGATCCGTTTAAAGAGGATCCTTCCTGCTACAGAAACCTTGTCCTTGGTCTTTTCTTCTGGCTTAAGTTTAGCATGCTTTTTCTGGATATCCGCTGCATGATGGGTTCTGTCAAAGGTGTAAGGATAAGGATCTATACCTTTTTCCTTGATTTCACTCATCTTCCTGAACATATTTTCGTCGATTTTTGGCATTTGTAGGAGGAGTGACAGGGATTTTATAAAGATTTCTTTGGTATTTTAGGAATATTACAGGAATTTAGCAGGGTTTAAAGCACTGCCCTTTAGGGCGCTAAATTACTGTTCCAAAAATCCGCCAGTCTAAGCGAGGAGCGTAAAGCCATGGGCTTTAGCCCGTGGATAGCGACGAGCGGCGGATTTTTGTTACATCCGCAGGGAACAACTTACCTTCGCAGAATATAATCTTAGGTCCCTTAGCATATTGAAAGGTGTTGTCGGTCTTCGATATATCGAAAGATTCTGAAAAGCGTTAGACCACCAATTATCAAGACTACTCCCACAAACCTGGCCCCACACTTACTGTGGAGTGACGAACGCTGCGAAACATTTATAAAAGAATGCGTTTTCTAATAAAATAATCCCCTAACAGTAATTAAATAGTCAGATAAAGATGTAGTAAGTTACAGAGGTGTAGTTGCTGAATGGGATTCAGAGGGAGGTGTGTTTGAGGTAGTGAGGATGTTTGCGTATCATGGCTACCACCACAAGAGACACAACTGAACTTGACGCAAGGCTTGAGCAGTTGTTCAACCGCGAAGTGGAGGCAACTCCTGCTGTTCATGATTCTTTCTGGGATAGATATGATGTAGTCAAAGCAATAGCCACCGGAGCAGAAGGCGGTGTCTTCCGCATCAGGGAAAAGGATGGTGAGGAGACTTATATCGCCAAGGTTATTACCCGTCCCGAGGATTCTACGGAAGTGAGAAACCTGCAAAACGAGATCAGAGCAAGAAGCCGGATGGACGATCCTCACATCCCTAAGGTTATAGATTGTTTTGTTGAAGGGGATGATAGGTGGAAGAAGACAGAGTACATCCTTCTTTCTGAAGACGTGGATGGAGAGACTCTTGAGGAGAGATGGCAGAACGGTCCCTTGCAGCAGGAGGAATTACAGTTGGTAAAAGATGAAGTACTCAAAGCGTTACAGCATTCACATTCTAAAGGCGTTCTTCACAGAGATATAAAACCGCAGAACATCCTTCTCACTCCTGAAGGAGATGTAAAACTGATCGATTGGGGAGTAGCGAAGATCCAGGGCGCGCAAACAAGAATGAGTACACTAGGGGTTGTTGGAACTGCTGGTTATATGGCTCCTGAAGTGTTGAATGGTGAAGGTTATTCAGAAGCATCTGATTTATATTCTCTTGGAGCGACACTGATCGCTGCTGCTCGAGGTGAAGATCATGGAGCCTTTGATTCTGCTGCTGAGATGAAGCAGTATTTAGGTGGGTTGAAGCATCTTGATGTGGGGTTCAGGAGAAGTTTGGAGGGGATGATAGGACTGGAGGTGGAGACAAAGCCGTCTGCAATACATTCCAGGGCAGGAGATGTTGTTGGTTATCAAGCAAGTGAAATCATACAGATAGACACTTGGAGAGATGCTGTTTCCAGATTTTCTGGAGGAACCTTAGCTGCTGGTATGATTACTATTGCTGGGAGCTATTTATATTATGGTGCGGATTACTTTAAAGGACCAGCCACCCCAGAAAATGTGATCCCGTTTGTTTCGTGTGCTGTTATCGGAGGGTTGATTGCATCTTTCATGGGAAAGAACAAAAACAAGAGAAATGCAGAGGAAGCAAAAGAGCAGGAACACTGGTATTCTGGCATACACCATTCTGGAGTAAAACGGTTTATGCAGGCAGCAGATGAAGATGAATGGATGGGCGAGGATTACAAAGAGTACATCCTGCCAGCTTTGGTCCATCCTAATGCCGGAGTCCGTTGTGTAGCCATGGATATTGCTTCTGAGAGAGATCGGGGAAGATGGGAACTAACAGAAGTGATGCGGATGATGAAAAAGGATTCCTCTTGGAGAGTTAGGAGGAAAGCTGAACGATACACGGGTAATTATGCACTGGCCCTGCATGATGGGACCGCGGATTGGCCACTCCCAGGAACGCTATATGCAAGTGAGGTTACACACAACAGAAACAAATACTTGAACCGGTGAAACGTAGATTATGACAACACAAACTACTGCAGCGGACCAGCACACAGCACAACTAGACGCTAAACTAGCAGAGATGTTCGCTGACAACGCTAGTTGGAATGCTTTCCAACAAAAATATGAGGTGATAGAAGAGGATATTCTTGGAAGAGGGGGCGAAGGTACGGTCCACAAGATCAGAGACAGAGATTCAGGAGATCTGCTTGCTGCAAAAGTGATATCAATGGCTAAGATGAGCGATTGGGGAGAGTTGCGCAAGCTGCAGCGACAGGCAGAAGTTCTTGAAGGATTGGACCATCATGCTATCCTGAAGTACGTCGGTTATCATGCACTAGAAGAAGAGAATAGGTGGGGCAGCCATGATTATGAATATATTTTGGTGACGGAGCTGGTAGATACTCCAACTCTCGCTACCACCAAGAAGAAATTTTCTGAAGCAGAACTTGTTTCAATAAGAGATCAGGTATTAGGGGCGCTTCAATATTGTCATGAACGTGGGATCATCCACAGGGACATCAAACCAGGTAATATCGCTTATGACGAGGAAACTGGAAAAATCAAACTTCTTGATTTTGGCATCGCCAAGCAGGTCGGGCAGACGACTAATTTCAGTACGATGGGTTCTGGTACAGTCAATTACATGGCTCCTGAGCAGGCTAATGGAGGAACTGTCCCAGAGAGCGATCTTTATGGTTTGGGTGCAACTCTGATCACTTTGGCTCGAGGGAAGGAGTATGAGAAGGTTGTTGGTGCAGATGATCTGAAAGGATATGTCAACAGGTTGAAACATCTTAGTAAGGAGTTTAGAAATGGGTTGCAAAAGTTAGTTGATGAAACACCTGCCAACAGAAAGAAGATCGCTTCCACTAAAAGAAACAATTCATCAATGTGGTTGGCGTTTGCAGGAGGGCTCACAGCTTATAATGGGATGATGGCTCTTGGGGTAAGTGAATTGCCCATACCTCTGTACTGGTTCTTATGCGGAGTTGGGGGTTATTTTGGGGCAAAGGCGGGGATGGCTCTTGGCAGGATGATTGGCAACCGCAGAAAGAGAAACGACCAAGGAGTCATAGATGAGTCGATGAATAGCTTTGTTCAAAAATGGGAAGTAGCGGATACTTATGATCCAAAAAACGCAGCTATTCTCCGTGAAACCCTGAACAAAAGGAGTGAAAAACATGGAAATTGGTATGCTGGGATGTCGTATGAAGAGACAAGAGCAGTTATCGAGATGCTGGACAGAGTACGTGATCCTGATGATTGTCGGGATTTCTATGTCCCTGCACTACATCATGATAACCGACGTATTAAAATGCAAGTTTTAGGTGTTCTGACAGTAGCCGATCGGTCAGGAGAATGCATTTCTGAGGTGGAGAAACTGAAGTACGCTACACATGATGGAGTGAGAATTGCAGCTGAAACTTACCTCTCCTGCTATGGTAGAAGAATGATATCAGATTATAATCTGACAGAGTACCCAGGACCAGAATGACAACAGCAACCAAAACGGAACAGCATGTAGAAGAACTAGACGATCAACAGGAAGAGCTGTATAGCAGGAGGAATGACAATGACGACAAATGAGAAAAGGTTGGAAGCGATTACGGAAGAAAGTATTTGGCCAAACCTGGGATTGGGCAAAGCCCTGTCTGTGGTAGGAGGGGGATTGCTGACTGGAGCAGCAGCATATTACGATTTCCGCAATGGAGAAGGAGTAAATCTGGCAAAAGCAAGTGTAGCCATGCTGCTGGGGACTGCTGTAATCTACGCAACAGGAAAAGGCATCTATGAGATGTTCAGGAGAGATTAAGATGGCAGTGCTTATCGAAGAAGAAATAGAGGAATGGGTAACAGAACGGGATGGAAAATTGGAAAAGATGTTCGATGAATCAGAAGCACAACCACTTGTTTTAATCGAACCACGACCTGTGACAGATCCAAAATCCTTCTGGGATCGCTACCAGATTCTCGGCAAACTTGGACAAGGCGGCGAGGGACACGTACACAAAGTAAAGGACGTTACAACCGGCCAGCTTTATGCAGCAAAAGTGATCAACTTGCATAATGTCGATGACTGGAGTGAGATCAGGAAGATGGAGAGGGACATCGAAGTGTTGCGTACTCTCGATCATCCTGGAATCGTCAAATGTATTGATTATCATGTTGAAGAGACAGACACTAGATACGGAAAGGATGTAGAATTTGTGATGGTCACAGAACTTGCAGCCGGGAAGAGATTGTCAGATGTGATGAAAGACCACTCATTTACTTCTGATGAGATGGAAGAGATTCAGCAGCAGGTCATGGAAGCTCTTTCCTACGTCCATGAGAGGGGAATCATTCACAGGGACGTCAAACTTGATAACATTGTCATGGATAATAGGAAAGTTAAACTGATCGACTTTGGTGTGGCTAAGGTTATGGGTCAGACAACGAGAGCAACAGATGTCGATCTGGTAGGAACGATCACCCACATGGCTCCTGAGATGTTCCTGGAAGGAGCAGAAATCACGCCAGCAGTGGACTTTTATGGATTAGGAGTATCGATGATCGAGTTGGCTCAGAGGAAGCAGTTGACAGAACTTGCACAGCCAGAACTGCTGGAGAAGAAATTGAATCAGTTGAAACAACTTTCTTCTGGATATCGAGAAAGATTGAGGGTGTTGATCGATGAGGATCCTGAGAAAAGGATGGCGGATTTTGTTCGTGAAGAAGAATTGGCAAAGATGCCGACGAATGCAATCGCAGGCGCTTTTCTGGGAGGTCTTCTGGGAATGACTGCTGGGATAGTGGGAGCTGGTCTGGGGATCGACTATATTCAGGCGGCCATTGGATATTCAGGTTTGGAAGTGTATGCTGCCGGTTATATGATGGGCGGTACCATAGGTGTAATGGCAGGCAAATTCATCGGAAGTCTGATTCCGGAGAAAGAAGAGAGGGAAGAGGTGAAAAGTCGTTGGTATTCTTCCATGACTGTAGCAGAAACCCTCAATCAACTTGATTCCTATCAGGGCAGTTCCGACAGAAGATGCATCCCTTACCTGCGTGAAGCTATGACGCATCCGGCAGCCAAAGTAAGAAAGAAAGCCATTCAAGCCGCTTCCACCCGGCAGGAAGATCTTCATGAATCTATTAGAGACCTCAAAAAGAATGATCCCTCCTGGTGGGTGCGTAGAGAGGCGAGATTGTACTTTACACGTGATGAGCGAAGGCTTCAGGAGTACATGAATATGCCTAGGTAAAATGGTAAGAGACACATCTCCAACACCGGAACGGAACCCAAACACCTTAGTAGAGGAGCGACCAGTAAAATTGGATCTGAATGAAAGACTGAGTCTTATGATGGATGAACCAGAAGCACAACCACTTGTTCCAGCCGAACCACAACCAGTAACGGATCCAAAATCCTTCTGGGAAAAATATCAGGTCCTTGGCAAACTAGGTCAAGGTGGTGAGGGACATGTCCACAAGGTAAGAGACATAACAACAGGCCAACTCTATGCAGCAAAAGTACTTAATTTCCATAACCTGGATGATTGGTCTGATATCAGCAGGATGAGGAAAGAAGTAGAAGTGTTGCAGACTCTTGATCATCCTGGAGTACCAAAGTATGTCGATTCATATCTGGACGAGGAAGACGGCAAGTGGGGCAAGGACGTAGAGTTCATCGTCGTATCCGAGTTAGCACGTGGTAATCCGTTATCTGCATCGATGAGCTCCCTTCCAATGGAAGAGATGGAGGGGATACATGATAAAGTGTTAGAGATACTCTCTTACATCCACAGTCAGGGAGTGATCCATCGTGACATCAAGCTTGATAACATCATCTATGACTCAGAGAGTGGTGAGGTCAGTCTGATCGATTTTGGCATCTCTAAGATCATGGGCCAGACTACAGGGATAACTAACGTCGGTCTGATGGGAACGATTACCCATATGGCTCCTGAGATGCTTAGAGAAGGAGAGATTACAGCAGCAGTAGACCTGTATGGATTGGGAGTATCTATGATAGAACTTGCTCAAAGAAAACAGTTCACTGAACTTCCTCAATCGTTGGAAAAGAAGCTGAGTCAACTGAAGCAGCTTTCTTCAGGATATCGGGAAAGGTTGAAGAGGTTGGTTGATGAAGATCCTGGGAAGAGAGTGGTGAAAGACAAGGATACAGGGAGCTCTGTGAATGCTGGCGGGAATCTTGGTATAATGGTCGCTGGAGGGTTAGTGGGATGTGTCCTAGGCATGACTGCTGGTATTTTCGGCGTAGGGTTTTGTATTGATTATATCCAGGAAGCTATCGGCTATTCAGGAATAGGGGTTTATGTGGGTGGGTATATTGCTGGAGGGATTGGTGGGGGGGGACTGGGTACTCTTCTGGGAGTTATTGCTGCTGAGGATTTAACTACCAAAGAGATAGACATCCCAGATAAATGGTATTCTAACCTAGAGACCTGCGGAGTGGTAAGAGTCCTGGAAGAAATAGATAATGAATGGAAGCCAGGATTTTTATCGGGATACGTCCTTCCTGCTCTAGTTCACCCGGATTCTAAGGTCAGGCGGCAGGCAGTAGAGATTGCCCAACGCAGAGACAGGGGGTATGAGTTGGCAGCGGTAATTAGGGAGATGGAGAAGGATCCCTCCTGGAAAGTGAGGAGGGCAGTTAGAAAATTTCAGGGAGATAATGCTTATGCTCTAAAAAGAGGGGATGCAAACTGGCCTCTGCCGGGCTCTGGTTACAGGAAGAAAGTGAAAGCATACTTGGAGCAATACAATCAAGAGAAAGTAAGATGATAATCAAGACAGAAGAACAGCACATCGAACAACTCACTAATTCATGCTCAGGTATTTGCTGGTTTGACGAATTCTAAGGGGATTGCGTCGTCAAACCAGCAGATATCTCCTTTTTCTGGGATGCCTAATAAGTATGATTATTGGCAGCGTCACTGCGTGGTGACAAATTCACCAAAACATTTATAAAAGACTACCCATTTTCCCTACTATAATCAGTAGCTACAGCGAAAAAGGTGGTTTAAATGAGTGATGACAATGAATACAGGTTAGGATTGCTTCCTTATGATAGAAGCAAGTGCTCTGGAGAGAGACGTCTATTGGAATCTATGAGGGCAGATATCAATCAATCTCTAGACAGAGAACCTCGAAAAGAACTTCTTGATACGCTTCCTTCCTGGAAGGAAGTATTGTATGACGGGGAGGATAATAAATGACAGCAATAGAAGATAAAACAGCTACAACAAATGGAATAGCAACAGAAGATACAGACCGAAGACTGGAAGATATGTTCGCTTCAAATGGCGGCCCTCTTGTAAGAATAGACACTCCTTTCAATGAACGCTATACTACAGTTGAAAGGTTGGGAGATGGCTCTCAGGGTCATGTTTTCCGGGTCGAGGATAAGGAAACAGGAGAAACTTACATCCTTAAGAAGATTATTGTCCCAATGGATGCAGATGAAGTCATCCAGCAGAACGTACAAAGGGAAGTCCAGTCGCTGAGGAGGATGGATCATACAGCGATTCCAAAACTTCTTGGTTATAAGGTTGAAGATGATGATGAAAATCTATGGAAAGAGCATTTCTTATTGATGAAAGATAATGGAGGGCAGTCTTTAGACAAAAGGTGGAAGGATTATGGCCCTTTCTCGCAGCAGGATTGTCAGCATTTGCATGATAAGTGTATGGATACTCTTGCCTATGCTCATTCTCAGGGTGTAATGCACAGAGACATCAAACCGGAAAATATCCTGACAGATGAGGATGGCAATGTAACGATAATTGACTGGGGAGTAGCCAGGTTTGAGACACAGCAGACTAGGCTGGGCACTGTCGGAGCGGTAGGCACCCCCGGTTATATGGCTCCTGAACAGATGGGCGGAGAAGGAAAAACATCTTTTGTTACAGACCTTTACGGATTAGCCGCTACTATTGTCGCTGCCAGAAGAGGAGAAAGTGTTTCTGTGAATGAAGGATCAGAAGAGCTGCAGAGAATTGTATGCAACTTATTCGACGGCGATCTTGAAGAAGAGTTGTGGTCGATGCTACAGGAGCATCCGGATGACAGGGCAGAAGACTGGGGTATCGAAGATGGAGAGTACTTTTATTATGAGGATGATGAGGTTTGTGATGAGGCGGTTGTGCAGGAGGATAATTTGTTTAAGAGTATTTCCTGGATGCAAAATACTTTCCTGATTGGTCTTGGATGTTTTGGCATTCAGACCATTGATTGTTTAGCTAGCGATTCCAGTTTGTTGAGGAAAGCTATCACTATCGGGGGCTATGCTGTAATGTATGGGGTGTCTATGGGTGTTGGATACGGTCTTGATAGGTTGTCGGGAAAGTATAAGACAACCAAACAGCTCCCCCCCGCAGATCCAGAAGTTCCAGAATGGCGTCAGAAGCTGGAACATGCAGCGAAAGGCAGCTTCTGGACACAGCATATGACCTGGCAGGAAACTATCGGGTACCTTGATAACCTTAACGGAGATTTTCAGTCATATGACTATGATACTTATTTGACGATCGCCCTGAAGCACAAGCATTGGCGGGTTCGCCAGGCAGCTGTTCTGATCACGGCGAAACATGGTTGTATGATTGCAAGTGATTACATAGCCCAAATGATTCAGGATGATGAAAATGAAGCAGTCAGGAACATAAGTTTGCATGCACTGCTCCAACTTCGTCCCAGCGCAGAAAGCATAGAGAAATATGTTGCCCCACATTTGGAAAATGAATTGCCACGTCAGCGGGCCAGAGCTCTGATAGTTCTATCAAAGCTGGACAATGAAGGGAAGTATGAAGAAAAAGCAAAAGAGATGGCTGCTAATGACCCCGTCCTTGAAGTGAAAAGGGTAGCTGCTCTTTATCAGAAAGGGCCAGATCATCGGTTGATTGGAGTTTACAATACGTGCTGGGACTGGGATCTGCCATGTCTGCCGGTAAAAGGTGAAGAATGACATTAGATGAACAGGTTGATAGGACGTGCAGGAGAGAAGAAGTGAAAGAGGAAAGGATACGGACGATGGAAGAATGATGACAACAGCAACCACAACCGGAACTGAACAAAGAATAGCAACAAAAGCAGTACCCACCCCAGACCAACACGAACAACAACTAAACGCACAACTAGAAGAACTGTTCAACAGGAATGCTGATGAGTTTGATCAGAATTATGAAGTACTCTCGCAGCTAGGATCAGGAGCGCAGGGAAAGGTATTCCATCTCAGAGAAAGAGAAACCGGAAAAGAATTAGCAGCCAAAGTACTATCCCTAGGAGAGATGCATGACTGGGATGACTGGAAAAAGATGGAGAGGCAGGCAGAGGTCCTCAATAAACTTGACCATCCAGGAATCATTCACGTTGAAGATTATACTGTACGTAAAACAGATAATGGTTGGGTAGAAGATACAGAATTTATCCTCCTGACAGAATTGGTGAACGGAAGAACTCTCAGGGAAGCAGCCAAGGATGGGATCAATGAAACACAACTGCAGTCCATTAAAGAACAGGCGATGGAGGCGTTGCAATACGCTCATTCAAAAGGCATCATCCATCGGGACGTCAAACTTGAAAACATCCTTCTTACAGATGAAGGAGCTGTAAAAGTAATCGATTTTGGCGTGGCAAAGATATTGGGAAGGACAACACATGCCTCCACTGTCGGCGTACCTGGCACTATCAATTATATGGCTCCTGAACTGATGAGGGGAGGGAAAGCCACTGCTGAATCTGATTATTTCGCTTTAGGAGCAACCTTGATTGCGCTGACCAGAGGAGAAGAATATACAGGAGTACGAGATCATCATGAGCTGGCTGCTTATGTGGACCAATTTACACATCTCTCTCCAAAGATGAAAGCACAACTTAAAGCATTGGTGGCAGAGAAGCCGGAAGATAGACTGAAAACACCTCTCGCTTCTTACTCACCCCGCCAATCCAACAGCGATAAAGAGTTTGACAGGGTAAAAGCAGAAGCCACTGAAACCACCATTGGAGAATCCTGGAAAGAACTATCTACCAAACTTGCTCTGAGAGAATATGCGTATGAAGAGAGAATTGTCTTAACACATGCTTATGGCCTTGCTGTGAAGCATGGCTTGTATGATCAGTACATGGAAGGGGCTAGAGTGGCGCTTGAAGATGATAAATTTGTATCCTGGTCAGCAGATCTGGGATGGAGATTGTCTCAGATAGAACTTCCTGAATGCGAGGATCTGGAATTTCCCTATGAGGAAATACCACAAAACTATGGTCCTTTTAGATCAGCATTATATTCCATCCCCGTTGGGGCCGCAGTGGCGTATGCAACTGTAGCACTAAACGGAGCAGTCTCACCGGATACTGGGCTTATGAGCATTCTCGGAGCTGGCATCGGTATGTTTGTCGGATTAGCTGTAAATCTAACAGTTGGCGGTGCGCTTGATAGAAGGAAAAGAAGCAAGAAGCTCACAGATGTGCAGAAAAGCTGTTTGTCAAGTCTTAGACAAATTTCAAAGGAATCGGCGATCGATTTCGTGGATAGCGAAATCAAGTCATTTGAAGAGGGAAATATCAGCATACAAGATCTTGGCAATAGAATCATACCCTGTCTCTATCTGAACAACAAAGATGTTCGCTTCAAAGCAGCTGCCACACTGCTACGGTACAATGCTGAAGGGAGATTTGACAGTTATCTTGAGGACGTGGCAAAGCATGATTATGACAAGGCTGTTGCAACCGTAGCTCAATTGGGTAGGCGGGTAACTGGTTTTGATGAGGGGATAGCTGCCTTGCTCACTGCGGCTTATCCCAGCGGGATGTACAGTAATAATGAATGGGGGGAGTGGGCACTGGGAAAGATGAAAAGTATCCCCCATATTGATTGTCTCAGTCTTTTGAATAACCGCTCCGGGAATATCCGTCTACGGGGAGCTGAGATCGTCAGCAAATGGAACGGTAACGGGCAGTATGACCTTATCCTAAATATAGTTGCAGAAAACGATTCACTACAGGAAGTAAGAGAAGCTGCGGCAACTGGAATCAGATCAGCAGACCATCATCCAGAAGCAAAGCTGCATCGTGCTGAGCATGCATTAAGGGAATCTGTTTACAGGGCGATTGAGCCGTCCATTAAAGAAGATATAATCCTTCTCAAGAATATTGAAAACAGTGGATGAAGCAACCAATAACTTTAAAAACAGTTCCTTTCTCCGCAGCAGGATGAAACTTCAGACCTCACCGCATGAATTCTTCCGAGAAGTTATCGAGAGATATGGATCGGAAAATGTTATTCTTAATGATCTTGAAGCAAGAGATGATCTTGAACGTAAAGTGATCACTTTAGATTCTCTCTTTATCAAAAATGAGGATGAGGAGATTACTCTGGAAGAATTTACCTGGAAGCATGGCAGGGTATGGGATTATCTTTATGATGTGTTTGGAAAATGCTCATTCCAGCTTGGAGTGAGGTCTTCTTCTACACGTGTTGGAAAGAATCTATCCTGCAATGGAGAATGTCTATATTTCAGGGTATACGGTATTAGAGGAGCAAAGAATGGGCAGAGAAGCTGGATAGAGCCGTCTAATGATGGGATGGAAGAATTGGTGTAAGATGTCAATAAATTATACCGGCGATGGAAAGAGGAGTTGGCATTACTTTTATAAACAACAAAATTTTCCCTCTTGCAGAGGTGATAGAAATAATTGTAACATCCTGCGGCAATTCTGATAAACTGGCCAAAAAGATAGCAAAAAGTATAAGAGCAAAATACTCCCCTCTCACCATCGCTTCCTTTCCAGACGGTGACATCTACCTCAAATTCAACACTCCTCTGAAAAACAAAAAACTCATCATCGTCCAATCATTCCAGCCCCATTCTGATATGTCTCTATTCGACGTCATCTTCGCAGCAGAGACAGCAAAGGATTTGGGAGCTAAGAAAGTCATCCTAGTTGCCCCATATCTGGCTTATATGCGTCAGGACAAACGCTTCAAATCCGGAGAAGCAATATCCTCGGGGATCATGGCAAAGCTGCTCAACAATTCCATCGATAAGATCATAACGATCGATCCCCACATCCACCGTTACAAATCACTGAAGGACATCTTCACCATTCCAGCAAGGAAACTAACGGCTAACTTTCTCATTGCTGATTACATCAAGAAACATTTCAAGAATGAGATCATCATCGGACCTGATTGGGAATCCTACCAGTGGGCGGAAGAGATAGCTAAACATATACATGTCCACGCCACAGTTCTGAAAAAAACCCGTTTCTCTTCCAGGAAAGTTAAGGTGAAGATGATTAAACCTATCCCTATCAAAGGGAAGAATGTAGTTATTGTTGATGATATCATCTCTACAGGACACACGATTGCCGAAGCGGCTAAGCAGGCCAGAAAGATGGGAGCAAGGTCAGTCTCAGCCGTCGGAGTGCACGGTTTGTTTGTAGAGAATGCTGTTGAGAAGCTGAAGAAGGCAGGTGTCAGTAAGATCATCACTACAAATTGCATCGAACATAGGACAAACAAGATTGATATCAGTTCTTTGTTGGTGAAAGAATTGAAGAAGGAGAAAAGGTAGATGCAGCGTAAGAAGAAAAAAAAGGAAAAAGACCTCGAGGACATGGAGGTCGAGGAAGAAGGGACGCATCCTTATCATGAGGAGTATACTAAAGAAGGTGTTGTTAAGAAGTAGGAATCTGAATTCTAGAAAGAACATCTACAGCAGAAAAAACAATATCACTGGTAGTATCAAACAGCCCATCAGGTGATTCTTTCCCACGCCCCAGCATGAAGCCAGCAGTCCGATTGCTGTAGAGGTAGCCAATATTGCCAAGCCGATAAAACCGTCGAAATAGAATGTAAGTAGCGTGATGAAGATGATAATGCTCCACACAATGTGACTGTACTTCACTTTTACGATGAATTTTGAGAATACTTTTGAAAGCATTATCGTCAAGATTGTCGCCATCCCGCCAGCAACAAGTGCGACTCCCAGAAACAATAGCATCTCCTGCATCCCAATACTGCCGACCAGTTTGTTGACAGTAAGGATGGCTCCGTTTCTTGCCTTTCCAAGGATGTAGGCAGTGGCTATCGAAATTAGAAAATTCGCTGTGTTGATACCGCCCACAAGTGAGAGGAAGCCTTCATCACCGATATCTCCTACTATGTTGGTGGCGACGATCGCCGCCTGGCTGCTCCCAAATCCTGGCAGAAAAGCAGCAACAAATCCTACTCCAGTAGCGGCGGAAACTGACTTTCCTACATTCTTGTTTGAGATGGTGAGGGGTCTGTTCAGATCCTGCTTAGGGATTACAGAATTCTGCAGCAAGCTCATCAGTAATATCGAAAATCCGAATAATCCAGAAAGGAGAGGAAAGAGTGGTTGCTTCAATCCAGCAATCCCCACTAATACTAGCAATCCCAGACTTCCCGCTAACAGAAACAGGATCAGACTTTTCAGTCTCTTCCCTTTATCCTTCCCTATCATGAAGATCATGATGGCAGCAAGGATGTAACCAATCACTCCTTTTACTAGGGGATGGATGGCTTCCATGCTGACTATGAAAAAAGGGAAGAGGATGATTCCAAGAAGCAGGCAGCCCAGAGATCCTATGAGGGTGTATACGATGGCATTATGCCCTTCTCCTTTATGCAGAAGACGATGTCCAGGCAGTACGTTCAAAGCCTGAGCTTCGTCCGGGGCCCCCAGATAGATGCTGGGGATAGGATCGAGAAAAGAATGTGTAATAGCCAGACTGATGATAAAGACAGCTAGAGTCACGAGGGGAACAAACTGCGCAAGGAAAGGAGATAGTGAAAGTACGATCAATGCAATAAGATTGACGTGGATGCCCGGAATCAAGCCGGTGCACGTTCCAGCCGCTGTGCCCAGTAGGAGAGCTATAAGGACTTCTAAAAACATATGGATAATTCCCCTATGATAGTTTAAATTATTTTAGCAAATACAATATCCATACCTCAGAATCACCTTATCCTTCTCAAAACACGACCGATTACACCCGACTGCAGCAGCTTACCCGTCCCACCAAAAACTTTCTCCTCTCTGGCCAGCCAGGAAAGCCTTCCCAAACCCATGAAAACTACAGAAGACAATGAGATGATGATCACTGTTACGATGATCATGTCAATCCAGTTGTGCCTCATGAAATCAAAGATATTCCTGCTCTTGAAGAATGTGCGGCTCATATCTACAAAGAAAATTCCAAGCAGGAACACATCTGCCTGTAGAATGAAAGTATGGAACTGGCTACTTGTTTCAAACAGGAATTCTATCGCTAAGAAGAAAATGCCGGAAATGACCGCTAGAAGCAATAACACATCTAAACTTCTATCCATCCAGTGAAGTCCCCTGTACTTGCGCTCTTTCTTTTCCATTTTCTTTGTCTTTCCCATCTTACAAAAAGTTAGGTGATACGAACACCTCGATCAAAGTAGCGAACACTAATAATATGACTGCGAAAGCCAGCAGGTTTAATGAGTCTATTCCTGCTTCCCTGAACAGTCTGCTTTTTATCCCTTCTTTCATCAGGGCGACCGAGATTATTCCTCCAGCCAGTCCGGCCACGACATAAGCTAGAATCTCGGGGATCCCATGGGCAAAATAACCAAGGATACTAACTGGAATGATGCTGAAGTAACCCCCCATACCTTCACCTACGCCTTTCCTGATGGTGGCTCCGATAGCAGTTCCCATCACAGAGGCGTTCCAGGAGAGAATGAATATTGCTCCCGCGCCATAAAAGAAAGAAAATATCAGGCAAAACAAGAGTACCCGCGTGTTATTCAGGAAGATTTTTCCAATAGAAGAAGCGATTGAATAAAAATTTCCGGTGGGCATGTTTCTGATTGAATTGATAGTTGACACCTGAGCAGCGAATGTTCCCTCGACGATCCCCTGTGGCAAGACCACAAAGACAAGCAGGTAAGTTGTGACAAATCCTACAAATAGAAAGAGGAACATACTCATGATCCTGCCATGCTTGTCCAAAAGAGACCCTTTGCCTGCCTTACTTTCCTCGTTATCGATTGCATTGTGGACAAAAGGAACCGCGGCGATAGCTGCAAATGAGACCATCACCAAGCTGGAATAGCTGCGGAAGACCCAGTTGCTGAGCAAAATCGCTACCAGAGAATAGACGGCGCCGATGAAAAACATCTCCCATGGCTTACCGGTAGCTTTTGCGGGACTGACCAAAACTTCTAACACCATTTTCTGAGGAAGTCATTATTCATTTATATACTTTTACAAAAACGTTTATAAAAGCAAACTCTTTCCTTCTCTTATGATAGATGGAGGAGCCTTGTTTCTTGAACTGGGCATGGTAATAATTATTGCGGCCGTAGCTGCTTTCATCCTCCGTCTGATCCGTCAACCGCAGATTCTGGCTTATGTTCTGGTGGGAATCCTGATAACTCCTGTCTTCCAGCTTGTTACGGATATCAGCCTGATTCAGACCATGTCGGTAATAGGGATCGCTTTCCTTCTTTTTATTGTAGGTTTGGAGATGGATCTTAAGCTGCTCAAGACAGTCGCTTTTGTCTCCAGTCTGGGTGGGATGATTCAGATCGTGATACTCTTTGTCCTGGGTTATCTTGTTGCTTTGTTGTTGGGTTTTCTCAGCTTGGAGGCAGCTTACATCGGTTTGATGCTTGCTTTCTCATCTACCATGGTGGTAATGAAACTACTCTCTGATAAGAGGCAGCTGAATACTCTGCATGGCCGCATCATAGTGGGTACGTTACTGATTCAGGACGTAGTAGCAATATTTGCCTTATCCATACTTACTTCAGTCAATGATTTTAGTCCTGCCGTGTTTGGAATTGCTTTGCTCAAGTTCTTGTCGTTGTTTGCTCTAGCCTATCTCTCCAGCAAATATGTCTTCCCTTATGTATTCAAGTATGCAGCACGCAACCAGGAACTTCTGCTAATCATGTCTGTAGCTGTCTGCTTCTTTTTTTCGCTGACTTTCCATTATGTCGGCTTTTCTGTTGTCATTGGGGCCTTCCTGGCAGGAATTGTTCTTGGTAACCTGCAGTACAACATCGAAATTATCGGAAAAGTCAAGAGTCTTAAAGATTTTTTCTCACTGATGTTTTTTGTCTCTTTGGGTATGGGATTGTCATTGGCGGTTGTCAAAGAAATGTGGTTGCCTCTACTAATTTTCCTTGCATTGGTAATTGTTCTGAAACCAGTAATTATCATGGCAGTATGCTCTTTGTTCAAGTATACCAAAAAACCTTCATTCCTGACAGCCAACGCTTTAAGTCAAGTTGGCGAATTCTCTTTGATTCTGGCAGTTCAGGGATTGGCCTTAGAACATATCTCACAGGAATTGTTTTCAATGGCTGTTATTGTTACCCTAGTTACAATAACCCTGACATCATATTTCATCAAATATGACCATCTGTTTTTCAAGCTGTTGGAAAGGCCGCTGCGGATATTTGATATCTTCACAACTGAAGGCCTGGAGTACCTTCCTACTGAGGTCA
>CAZWBB010000036.1:0-24367 GCA_964632045.1 uncultured Methanosarcinales archaeon
CGCAATTCCTCCCACGCTCAAGAGCGTGGGTATCCTTGCTTACTATTACAATGAAGTTGGTGTGATTCTTTTAAGAGCATCTGAACTAAGAAAAGGAAAATCGGAAGATGAGTTGTCACAAAGTGAAGCTATGAAAAGAGTTTGGAAAGAGTTAAGAGAATATTAACAATTATTTGAGTTAACGTTTTACTTTCAAAAAATCCCCACTCATCAACAACTCAAACAGGTATATTTGAAACAGTAATTGGGGCCAATTGAACCTCTATTTTACCAGCTGAAATTCATAAGTTTTATAATATATTTCCTCTCCCCACTAGAAATAATTGGGGGGTTGATAACAATGAAAATACTATCAATATTAGTAACACTACTTATTGTATTATGCACGAGTTCAGTATTAGCTTATGAACCAGACACACACGAGTATTTTACTGAGAAAGCTTTGGAAGCAGCAGGTCTCAAAAGAGGAGAATACATTCAGTACAAAGAGGAAATCATTGGTGGATCCAGATACGAGGATGAAGAAAGTCATGGACTTAGAGACTTCAGAGACTGGGACACATTATTGTATAAGCCTTGCCCTGTGGTGAATCATCCATTTTGTAATCACTTCCTGAACCCTTACACCCATAAGGGATTAAAATCCTGGGCAACTGGTTGGCAACAATATCCAAGTGCCTATGAAAGAGCCGAGATTCTTTGGAAATTTGCACAATGGAGTTATGCGAGAGGAAACAAAGAAAATGCGTATTTCAATTTAGGTCGTGTGGCGCACCTACTTCAAGACATGGCCGTTCCAGAACATACACACTCACAAGAGCACATATCTTCATCCATGTATCCATATGAGACTTATGCAGATTACAACAAATATCTCTACAATGTTGGAATGATTAAAAATTACCAGAATCTAAAAGATATGTTCTACAGCCTAGCCAAAATCTCCTATAAAGCTGGAATCGTTAGAGGTAACACAAAAGACAAAGATAAAAGGCTAAAAGCAAATGCAGAATTGTTGATGCCCAAAGCGATGGGCTATACCGCCAATCTTTTCAAATACTGGGAGAAGCAAAAGAATAAAGTCTATGTGGGAAGAGGGGATGAAAACTTCAATAAAGTTGACATCGACATAAATAACAATAGAGAAGTCGTAAAAAGCCATTCCAATAAGAGAAGCAAAAAGTGCAGGGGGAATTACTTGCAGACGCTTGACTACAAAGGGCGTTTTATCTCTCAGATATTCTGCCAAAACGGTTGCGATTCTGTTAACAAAGTCTGCAAGAGCGCGAACAGTAAAAGTAGGTACAAAGAATGTTCCGGCAAATGGCTAAATACTATTGATTCGCAAAGGAACCTGCTGGAGCAGGAATATTGCTCCTACGGTTGCAATAAAATGACAAATAAGTGTAAACCAAAAAAAGTCAGACGGTACTGGTGGCAGTTTTGGTGACTAAAAGAAGATTAATTTTCAAGTTCTTTTTTTACAATATCTCTCAAAGGCCCCTGCAAAGCATCTTTTATCGGTCCCGAGCAATACTCATCAAACCGATCTTCTATGTTAAGAATTTCATCGATATACTGTTCAGAATTATACTCAACGATTTCAAGAGGGATGGCACAATTTAAAGTCTTTCCCTCGGCCATATCAGCCATTACTGGATCACGTTGCCTCAGTTCTTGACCAACTTTCTCAATTTTTAGTGAGACTTTACATTCACCAAACCAAACCCCTCTTGTTGTTAACCTCACACTGTTGTCCTCATACACAATGCTCACCCTAGCCCTAGAGCAGGATTTTGCTGATTCCATAAAGCAATGCCAATCATTACCGCAATCCCTAAGGTTGCAACCGCTTACAAGAAGCATTGAAAAAACCAAGATGGGAATAATGTATTTCATCTTCTTTCATAAGTGAACTTCAACAATCCAACTACCATCAGTCCTCCAATCCAAACAAGCATCTTCACAACACTATTACGAATGTCCTCAAACCCAACACCGCTAAACATACTTTCATTTAATGATTCGGAGATTAATGCTACTGGATTGTTCATAATTATGACTTTTACTCCATGACTTAGAGCAATTCCTGGGAAAACCAAGACAAGGGATGTAATAAATAGTCCCAAGACTAAGTAAGGCGTTATCTGAACCGCCTCCTCTTTGTGCTTTGAGAATATTGAAACCAACAATCCAAGGGATAAACCAAACAAGGCAAGCAATAAGAACAACAGTATGATGGTAATGGGAGTTAGTGCATAATTCTTAACCGGGAATAGAATAAAACCAAACAGATAAACACAAATACACTGTACAAAGGCGACTGCAAAATGGACGACTAGCTTGCCGAAATACATTGCGGGCCTAGAGATGGCAATCAGTTCCCTGTCTAGCGTGCCATAGGGTGCTCTCTCTCCGACTATCCGGAGTACCGTCATCTGAACTGTTACAAACAAGATTAACAAAGGGAAGATCGTCGGAGCAAGGAGATCATAATAAGTGAATCCCAGTTTACTGAATTCTCCCCAACCGACGGGTACACGGGCGACCGTTGAGAAGAGGATGACTAGTAAAGCGGATGCTGCTATGAAAAGTGGGGTGCTCAGCCATCTCTCTTTGATGTAATTGAATTCAAGTTTTATTGCTTTTGGTAGGGTTTTCATTTTAAATTATCCAGTATTAGAAATATGTAGAGAATAAAAAGGGCTAAATAGGGAATAATGATTTTAACTATATTTTTGGCTCCATTAAAAATAATATAATATTCAAGAGAAATACCTAAATCAAAAGATTTTACTCCGTTTATTTTCTTTTTCTTGTAATCACTATAAAAACATTCATCATAGTAATTTCTCTTCATCAACAGATATGTCACGTAAAGAAAAATGGAGACATAAAAAATAAGTATTCCCAAAAAATGTGTTTTACTGAGTTCTCTTTTAAGAAGAATTATTACTGAAGATAAAAAAACAGCAGAAGCAATGCTGAGGGTTCCTCCTATTTTATCAAATTCATGTTTTGGATCAACTTTAGTCATTCTTTCAACTCCTTTCCAGTATGATACACAAAAACATCCATCATTGTTGCTCTATCAATCTTCGTTTCGTTGACAATCCCTCCAAATTCATCAATCTTGTGGCCCATTTGCACAGCATTTGGTTCATCTGTGATTATTCTCAAGCCCCTCCCCTCTCTAATCACTTTTTGTACTCCATCAATCACTTTAATTCTTTCCAGTAAATCATCAGTAACATAATCTAGGACAATTTTAACAATCTTTCCGCCGCCTGGAAGCCTCTTCTCCAACTTTGATGGTGCTCCACGGGCCACTATTTTGCTTCCAGAGATTATTATTACCTCATCACACTCTTCAGCATCATCCATGAAATGAGTAGAAAATAGTATTGTTTTATGCAGCTGCGAAGAGATGTGACTCAAGATAGTGATAATATTGTTTCTCGTATTGGGGTCAAGACCAGTGGTTGGCTCATCTAGGATTAGTAATTCGGGATTCCTTAAAAGTTCCATGCCCAATGACAATAATTTTAACTGACCTCCTGATAATTTGCTTGCCTTCAGTTCTTTTCTGTGAGATAAGCCGATTCTTGACAGAATCTTTTCGGTTTTCTCCTTTGAACCCTTAACTCCCCACTTTGTAGCACTACTCAATAGGTTTTTTTCAACTGATTGATTCATGTATAGTTCAGGATGTTGTGGAACAAACCCAACATGGTTGAATATCTCCTTGTCTTTGGAAATATCCTCCCCAAAAATTCTAACATCTCCCCTAGTTGGTTTCTTTCTTCCTACCAAAGCTTCTATTATTGATGATTTACCGGTTCCAGAACCTCCAAGCAAACAGACCATGTCTCCCTTTTCAACTTCAAAACTGACATTGTCAATAATTGACTTATCTTTGTACTGCAGCTTGAAGTTGGAGACAGAGATTGCAACTTTAACGTCCCTGTAAACTGACGGTTTCTCTTCTGATTCAATCTTTTTCTTCCGTTTTCTTCTCGGCTTCTTTCGGAAAGTTCTGAATAAATATACTCCAACTAATAAAAACACAAAAACGATTAAACCAATGAGCAAGTACTTATTGCTCCTGCTATTGTGATTTGTGATTGGCGGTGTATCTTCCTGCCCTGATGATTGTAGATGTCCGGGCGAAGGTTCAACCATAATCTTTTCTTCTTTCAGTTTTCCTTCCACTGTAATCTTATTTATCACAACATCCCTAACAGGTTTATCTCCCTCTGTTTCCACATTACTAATCCTATCAACAACATCCATCCCATTAGTAACTTTACCAAATACAGGATGCTTACTTTGTGTAGGATTCTTGTTGTAGTCCAAGTGAGTATTATTAACCAAATTGATGAAGAATTGGCTCCCTCCCGTATCGGGCCCATGGTTAGCCATAGCGATCGTCCCTCTGACATTGCTCAGTTCAGGATGGAATTCATCTTTGATTTCATAACCAGGACCGCCAGTTCCCCATAATGATTTTTTTGAATCTTCTTTAGAAAATGGATCCCCTCCCTGAATCATAAAGTTAGTAATAACTCTGTGGAATTTTGTACCATCATAAAATCCTTTCTCTGCCAATTCTATGAAATTTCTTGTTGTGATTGGCGCTTTTTCAGTAAATAATTCCAACTTAAAATCTCCTAAATTAGTCTCAATGTTTACTGTTTTAGTTGTAATCACATCAGGGAAGACAGAATTTACTTCTTGTACATCGATTTTATTGCATGAAGAACAAAAAGGTCCACCGCAGTCAATACCCTCCTCTCTACCATCTGTCATTCCATTTTCACACGCATTTGAGACCACAAGCTCTATTTGAACCATCATACTTCCTCCAACTTTGGAACTCAATCTTACATCTTTGATAACCCTGGGTGCTTGCGTACCACATGCCATCCAGTAGCAACCCCCCCATTCATTATATTTCCCCCACTCAGACCACTTTTTTATTACACCATCAAAGCTTAAGGTCATATCCTCTCTTTGCCAATCAACTAATTCAATAGTATGTCCATTATATGTAATTTCTTCTCCAAGAGCTAACTCGTACTGACTGCATTCAATCTCATTCCCATTTGAATGCATCCAATCACATTTACCAACCGATGTTAATTCTGATTGTAAAGGTTCATTAGGATCCCGTATGATTGATACTTTATTGTTAATATCCAAATAACATTGTCTTTTTTTTCCATCATCATTGGTTATCTTTTCGCAAATTGAGGTGTCTCTCTCAAATATTGCTTTATTATAATAGCAACTGTTAATGATAACTTGATTAGAAGTACTAATCTTCCCACACATGAAAAAATCAAAATAACAAAAGTCTTTATTAGATTCTATACTCATTTTCGCACATAAATTTGAGTCTGCTTTATTCACAGCAAAAAAATGGTAGCATTCATCCCCATCAAGTGGATTATCAAAAAGATAACACTCACTTACATCCTTAAATCCATAACAAAAACTACCAACCATAACTAACACTAAAAGCAACATCATAAACATTCTAGCAATCAATGGTTTGTTCCTCATCTTTTTATATCTCCAACTGATTTATAATAATTATCTTCAACAATATCTCATGATTTTTAAATTCTTCCCAATTTCACAAGAATGTGAAGCGAATTATTTGTTTATACTATCTAAAAAAAGAGAAATAAGTCATCGAGGGCACGTTACCCCTTCTCTACACAACCCTAAGTTTTCGCCTTAGGATTAAAACAGTCCTCCTGCTTTGTACATTTTCACAGCAGTTTTAACATCTCTTCCCACGTCTGAATTCAATACGCCAAAGACAGACTTTAGAATAGCAAAGACCAACAATAATATCATAAGTAGATTGACAGCAGTAAAAGCCCCTGCAGCTGGTTGCTCACATACAGACGCAGTGTGCCGGTGTTTGATTGCAGGGAGCGTTCTGTTCTGCAGTCACCTGCTTCTGTGTGTTGAGGTATCTGTACTTGGTGGTTGAATGCTGTGATGATTTCTCCTTGTGTGTTGATGTAGAGATTGTCGTTGAGAAGGATGGAAGGCATTACTGTTAGCATTTTCATCCAGGCATTGCGGATGTAGCCTCTGTTTTGCTGCGGGGTGTTTTGTGGTTTTACGTCTGTGGGGATGTTTCTGTTCCAGTTTTGGACTAGAGCGTGGTCTGGGTAGTGTTTTGTATTGCTCATTATGTCAGCCAGAAGGTAGGATTTTTCTTCTTCTGATAGGTTGGAGTTTTGGATGTCATTGCAGTAGTCACTATTTGGAATCTGGTTGCAATCAACGTTGAGAGCTAGAGCTAGGGGGAGGAGAAGGAGTGCTAATGCTAGAGTTGTTATTTTCATTTTAGGACTTCGTTCAAATAGAATGTGTTCTTCTTACTGCTTGTCGCACATAAATATAATGGCCACCATGTCAGTTTAGCAAAATAACTAAATAGAATAATTAATCCTCTTCTTTTAATTTGATATTCATATGAAGTATTGCTAATGAACTGTCAAAGCCCATTTTTTCTTTACTATTACTATGGGCCTCATTGGTATCATTCATATCTGACAAACCGAGATCACTCAAAATGTTAGGTTTTCTTTGCTGGATTTGGTGCATAAGTTCAACAAAGGATTCTTTGACTTGTGTATTTGGGGGGTAATATAATTTTTGTGAGGAGATAATCATCTCTCCAATGTTAAATTGTGTCCACTCTTCTACAAAATCAAAATGGTTCATGCAAAGCAATGTATTACGGAAATAGTCTTTTTTGGCAATTTTACTTGCGAAATAAAATGGGAAAATACTATCTATGTTCTTCTTAAGACTAAATGATTTGCTATTTTGGATAGAACATAAAGTGTCCAATAAAAACGCGCTTATGAATATCATATCATTTGGATTCAAAAGTAAATATGACCCTAAACATCTTGAGTTGTTTCTGAAACAATAACATTTTGTCTTGGAAAAAATCCCTTTTACACCGGTAAATGTTGGGAAATGGGATAATAGATATAATTGATTTGGCTCTAATTTCCAAACGAGGTGGTTGCTTTTTTTGGCTTGGTTGAAACTAACTTTCCTAAATAAAACAATGCCATTCTTGGTTATTGATGAGATGATTATTAAATCTCCTAATTCAACGGAATTCTTTCCATGTATGTGTCCATATGTTACTTGTGACAAGTTTCCATGAATAAATTCTGCATTTAACTTAACAGACAGAAAACCCCCCCCTTCTTTCTTTATTCTACAAACAATGTCTTTAATCAAATCAGGTTCTTTTTTACCAGCAGAATATCCTCTTTTCGTACACCAACGAAGACTCGAAGCAAGTCTCTTTTGATCCATTAGAAACTGATTTGACCTAATTGTTTTTTTGAATTCATCCATTAAAAATCTCATTTTTGGAATCCTTTCTTCCATTTAACACATTGGAATGCATAATATCTCCAAATCCTATTTGCATAGAAGTACTAATAACTTATATATTTTTGTATGAAAAAGGAAAATAAAATTACGTGTTTTCAAATGTCATCGAGTACGTTACACTACATTACCCAACCCCAAGTTTTCGCCTTAGGATTAAAATAAAAAATCCCAACGGAGCAAGCTCCGGGGCACATGAAAATTAAAAACTATTGATTTTCAGTACTGAAGGGAAAACTATCCCTTCATGTATTCAATTAGTTGGAATTTTTAGTCCTAATTGTGTCAACCACCGATGCAGAGTCAGGTCACTAGCGTTCGTGAGTTGCTTATCAGCAACCATCGGGGTATGAACCCAATAAGAAATCAAGGGAGAGTGCCACTAAATACACTTTGAGTGGATAAAACGTCCATTAAAAGTGAATTTTACGAAAGATTTAAATAAAGAAAGAAATTTACAGAACTATGGTAACCAAATATGATGTGTTTTATGTACTAACACAAAAAGGCGATCTTAGAGTTACCGATATAGTGAGAGATTTACACCGAAGGCAGGAAGATTACCGACACATTCATAATCTCGTTGTTAAATTAGAGAAAGAAGGATACGTTAAACGAAACAAAAGAGTACATTTAATTAATTCTATTAAAACTAAAAAACTCTTTAGAATCTTATTATTTTGCTTGAAGAATAGTATTAATTATAACACTCTACTAAAGAATTCCATGCTTCATTTTCTTAAGAAAGCTGCCAAGTATGAATATTTTACTAGAAAGAATGTACCAGTACACGCTGAAACTTTTCATGATTTCGTCACAATTCTACATTCGTTTGGTCTTCTGTTAATCATATCTAATAGACCATTGACATGCAAATTACTCCCCCACCATTTAATGATTGAAATATTTGACTTGTTTGAGTTAAAAGTAAAATTCTATCAAAAGAAAGGTCGTTCTTTTATTCCAAAAATTGAAAGAGAGTTTAGGAAGTTTCGCAAGTATAGCAAAGCCCACCAGTCATTAATTATGGAAATAGAAAAAAGAGAAGAGATAAAATTCATTCACATGAGTTTAAGTCTTGAAGGTAATCCCATTACCCTACCCGATACTCAACGGATGATAGTAGAAAACATTGTCCCAAAGAAATACTCTCTTCTCCATGTGCAGGAAATTGCAAATTATAAGAAAGCAGTAGATTTAATGATGGAAAAAGCTGAGGAGAAAGAAAAATTGACTCTTTCTACCATTCTGCATTATCATAAACTAGCAATGAACCATATTTATGGAGCTGGTGAGATTAGAAAACAAAATGTTCATATTAAAGGAAACCCAAACTTTAAGACTTGTGAATGGCGACTGCTTTCAAAGAAGATTTCAGAACTAATGAACCAATATGATGAGTTTGAAAGTAAGAAAGGTAAGAAAATAAAAGAGATCATAGCATTTGCTGCCTATTTCCATAATGAATTCCAGAGGATCCATCCTTTTATTGATGGCAATAGCAGGATGTCAAGATTACTTCTTTTACATATCCTGCGATCATATGGAATTAGAATATTAGATTTCCCTTTAGGATATTTTGACGAATATATGGGCTTAACTAAACTATCTAAGCAACGTGATGATGAATCATTCCAGCGTTTGGTTGAAGAGATTGTATTCTTCAACTTAAAGAAACTTAATGAAAAATTGATATAAAATACACTTTTAATGGATAAAACATCCACTAAAAATGGATTATAATGGGCAAGTAGAAGATTTAGACAAATATCCTCTCCTAACTAAAAATAATGTTGTAGTTGGCAGAGGTGATGATAACTTCAACAAAGTCAACATTGACATCAACAATAATAAGATGCATCTCTGATACATGTCGGAGAATGAAAACGAACATTGCTGATCTAAAAATAGGTTGTCCTTGTGGTGGTAGTACCAAGAAGATCGAAACGCTCTGGCATGGCATCACTGTTAGGGCTTGGAGATGTAAGAAATGCAACGAAGAAATTTTCCATCATTTGGACGCTCAGAAAGCCCTGGAAACTGTAAAAGTTAAGTGTGTGTTCAAACCCTCAAAAAAATTAGCCCCCTTTATTCAGCTATTTTGACCGCACATTTCCCAGTATTTCCAAGGCTCACCACTTCTATCCTGAATATTTGAAATCATAGAATGGACCATCACTTGGCCAAGAATCTTAGTCCAAAGGTTCAAATATTTCTGCTCTAATACCTGGCATAGTTTGAACCTAGAGATCGGTAAAATTATAAGTTAGAACTCTTGAAATCAGAAAATACTAACATTCTTTTCTAATCCTTTCCAGTAACGGTAAATAAAGAGGTTCCAAATCTTTCACACCAAGGAATTTCTGCAGATAATGCTCTGTCTTTATAGTTATAACTTCCCCATATTGTCTCACAATCATATCGCTGCTCTTATAGCAGTTATAAAGCGCTTCAATCAAAACAGGTTCAAATTTGGAAAGATCATCCTTAACTGCTTGATCGTATATCAACTTTCTGATTAATCTCCTATTAAGTTCATGATCATTGCAGAAATTTTGAATAATTTTACTTATGATTACAACGGTTCCCTTAGCATATTCCATTATCTTTTCATCACTAGCGTCTCTAAAAGTAAAATAGATTGCAGCTGAAAAAGATTCTTTTTCCCGTTTGTAGACATCTATCTCAAAGTGAGGCTGGTGAGTTTCATGAATTGATCTTTCTCTTTTTGGGTCTTTTCCAAGACCTAGTCTAAATTTGATTAAATGATCTTCCTTATTATCTCCTTGTTTAATCTTCAGATTAACGATAAATATTTCCTCTGAGTCATCCTGAGATAATGATATCTTAAAAGTGTAAGGGCCTTCAGATATTGGTTTGTTAGGTTCTGGAAAATATTGTTCTAGTTCCGCAGTATTTATCATAACACACCTTGCTCATATATAAAATCATTTAATTTATCCATTATATCCATCTCAAAAGACTTATTTGGAAGATTCAATATCTTAAACTCTTTCTCCCAAGAGAAATGATCCTCTACCCTTCCCTTATGATTGAAAAGAGGTTCGATTTCATTTCTGATTGCAATTTGTAATAATTCAAAATAGGTCAAATATTCAATCTCCCGAGGGCTTCTTCCCGTTTCTTTGGATAACTGATTTAGATAATTATCAAAAGAAACTATTTTTCCTTCTTTCCTCACCTTATCGATCGAGATGTCAAAAACATAATTATTAGAAGGATAATGCTTATTATATGAAAAAAGTATCTTAAACTGTTTGTTAGAATATATACCTTTTTTTCTTTGAAACTTTTGCACCTCTATTACATTGTCTGATTTATGGGTTATTTGATTTCGTACTCTGATCAGATAATTAATGAATTCTTCATAACTTTGATTACCTTTAAGTTTACGTAACCTGTTCTTTGTCCCTAAAGAGATAGTTATTGTGGATTTTATCTTGTCGAGTTCTGAATTCATTTAATGACCTCAATTGTAGTAATGCTTTGCATTATAATATATAAATCTTTCGGTTTTTTAAGATTATTATCCGTAACTAAAATTTTCCTTTTCTAAACTAAATCTGTCTCAGCCCAATCTACTAATCACTTTTCACCCAAAATCTTGCTCTCCCATCGATAAACCTTTCCATCAGTTCTTTATTTGCTTCTTCTATATCAAATTTGTCAGGATCAAAATCTTCTCCCAGCCAATTTACAATCCGTTCCTTATAGTCAGGATGGTTTTTATTTTCCTTAATCTCCAAAAAATTATAATACCCCCATATTCCCCCACAATCCTCCGGAGGGCAGGATAATTTTCCTTTGATACAAACAGGATAAGGAAGGCCCATCTCATCAGTCATTATCTGTTCTACTAAGATTTGGTGTTCCCAACAGTCGCCAAAATCATAAGTATAATCAAATTTTTGTTTTTCCTTCAGAATGTTTAGTTTGACTTTTTTTGATGGAATAACATTTTCATCCCAGTCTTTGTCAGGAAGAGAAAAACGTTGGTCGTTGACTTGAAAATCATATAAATGATAATTAGCCCAACCCATCACTACCTGAATAATCTCGTGAAGTTTATGAAATGAAATATTGTCTTTTACTTTTATTCTCCTCCATATTGGCGGCTTTGAATCCCTTAGAGATATTTTTAGTTGTATTATGTTCGGCATTTTTCTTCCTCCTCATATCTTTTGATTACTTTCATCTTAGAAATCCTCAAAAATATCGTTACTTTTACATTTTGGGCATTCAGAAGAAGTTAGAATTTCCCTTTCCCCTCCCCCAATGTGCCCATAATTCTTTACACCAAAAGTTTCTTTCATCATTCTTTTGATTTCCTGTTCAACAAGCATATTTTCAGCAGGAACATTTAGTTCAAAATATCTGGTTGTCAAGCCTTCTGTGTTATGACAATTCATACAGGCAACAGGTCCAAATGTCTCCCATCCTTCCGGAAGCTTAACTTCATCCATAGATAACTCTTTAATCTCAATCTTTGGCATGAAACTCTGATCTCCCAGTTCCTCAAGGTCCTTCTCCTCCATTTTCATTAAGATAGTGCCCCCATATTTAATTTTTGCTGTTAAAACTCGTTTTTCAAAATCGCCACCACTATACTCCACCCCAGCAATCCTTAAACACTCCACAACATTACCACCCAAATACTAACACGAATCAGCTTATACCAGCTACCTGCCGTTTGCCGTCCGGCGGGGGCTCATTTATTTATTTTTTATGCCCGCCCATTTTGACTGGGATTCCCAAGCGGGGCAAATTAGTCGTGGATGTAAGCATTTATGTCCACATAAATTTATAAAAATGCTTAGTTCTAAAATCACATGCTTGAATCAATTATCTACGACTTAATGTTTTCTACAGGGTCATTTCTAGCTGATGGACTAGCAACTTATTATGGAGTAAGCAAACTAGGCATTCATGCAGAAGCAAATATTGAAGCAAGAGAAGGAATGTTACGTGAAGGTGTTGGAAAGTATCTAATTAAAGACACACTTAGCTCAATACCTCGTTACGGAATTATGGGAATAGTTTTCTTTGGTTTAGATTGTGAATTAGGAGTAGAAGAATCTATCCTCAATTTTCATCATGTTTATTTATATGGTATTGTTGGAGGAATTAAATACTCCGCTGCATTGACAAATGTTTTACATGGAGCTGGAATTAAAAGATTAGCAAGGATTGTTGATGCACCATCAAGGTTGTTTTTGAAATTAGTAAAACCAATAAACCCTTCTACGTATGATGATATATGATTCTTTCAGTCTTGTAACCCCTTAAATCGCAAATTAATTTGTTTTGCCCCATTTTCGGCAGAATAACCTATTTTTTAGGTAAAAGTGCCGAAGATAGAAAGATTTATAAAGAATTCAACTATTCTTACACGCATGGTTACTAAGTATGATGTATTTTATGTCGTCGCAGAGCGTGGACCACTGAAAATAATTGATATAGTGAAACAGCTCGGTAAAGATTCTACAGCTCATTCTAACATACGAAAGCTTGTTTTGAGGTTGGAAAAAGAAGGATATGTTAAAACAACTGACCAAGTAAGTATTATCCTCAATGAAAAAACAAAAAAACTTTATCGACTGATGGCATTTTGTATAAAGAATAACCTAGGATATAACCTGTTTTTTCATGATACTATGCTTAACTTTCTCTCACAGGCGGCAAGAAAAGAAATTTTTACCATAAAAGACATTAACATTGACAAAGAATTATTCAGCAGATATATTCAAAAATTGTCTAAGCAAGGATTAGTCATTGTTTTTTCAAGAAAACCGTGGAAAGGCAAACTCTTCCATTTAAATTTCTTCAATGACCTATTTACATTCTTCAACAAGAAGATAACCTTTTATTCCCAGAAGAAACGTTCCCTTATCAATGAGATTAAAAGAGAAATTAGTATTTACAATAAACTACTAAAAGAAGGTTATTTCGTTGTGGAAGAACTAGAAAAGACCGAAGAAATTAATTTTATCCATATGAGTTTAAGTTTAGAGGGGAATCCAATTACTTTATCTGACACTAAAAAGCTAATTGTGGAGGAGATAGTTCCCACAAAATATAAATTAAAATCAATCCAAGAAGTAACTAACTATAAGAAAGCTGTGGATTTGATGATTGAGAACGCACGAAAAAAAGTAAAGTTAGATTTACAACTAATCCTTCATTACCACGAGCTTGCAATGGACCACATACACGGTGCAGGTGAGATTAGAAAACAAAATGTGCACATAAAAGGAAACCCTAATTTTAAAACGTGCGAATGGCGTTTGTTACATAAAAAACTGAATGAATTAATGAAGAAGTATGAAACATTTGAAAGTAAAAAACAAGATGCAGATAAAATAATTGGTTTTGCTGCCTATTTTCATAATGGGTTTCAAAGGATACACCCTTTTATTGATGGAAATAGTAGAACTTCCCGTCTCTTGATGTTCCATATTCTACGGGGGCATGGTCTACCGGTGCTTGATTTTCCTCTTGGATTCTTTGACCTTTACATGGACTTAACAAAACGATCAAAAGAAAGAGATGATGAAGCATTTACATCTATCATTCAAGAAATGGTACTGTTTAATTTAAGAAAGATAAATGAGTTCAAGTGATTTTTTGCCCCCTAACAAAACAAATACCCTATGGGTCGGCGGGGGCATTTTCTTTTTGTTTAAGTTCTTCTTCAAAGAATAAAACGTATTGAATTTCAAAAACTTCTTAAGACTACTAATATCGTCCGTAAGGATTGGCCTCTATCCAGATTCTAAGTGTTTCAAAAAAATGACCATACTCTGGTGATTCCTTACTTATTCTTTCAGAAGGTACTACTTTCGCAAGTGCAATACCAAAATGTTCCAAAAATGTATTCTCAAAATTAAATGGTCCCTTTTCTTTGATCATCTCTTTTTTTGCTACAAAATGTACTAATACTTTTTTCTGCTCACCATCACTTAAAGGTGTTTCCTTAAGTTCCTTTTTCACCTCAGCAACAAGCCTTGGCCACCACTCTTTAAATATTTCAGCCATAATAAAACAATTTAAAAAAACTATATAAATCTATCGGAACTTGAATAAGTCTGTTAAAATTATATTCTTAAAACTTGCAGTGCATTTGTAATTAGGAATGCTTAACAAAAAAACAATCAAAAACCCCGCCGCCACTAGCGACGGGGTATGAACCCAACCAGAAATCAATAACTAGCAGCCACTTCTGTCTGTGCTCTTTCAAATCCGAGACGGGTAGCTACTGAATCAAAAATCTTCTGTGCCTTTGCAGGACTGAAAGAGATGTCAGGTCTATGAGCAGTCAACTCCGCTACTTCTCCCACGGGCCGGAAACTGGCACACTCGGCAGCCGGATCGTACTGATTACCGATAAGACACTCAATGGTTGGATCCTTATTCAAAGGATGCATCCTTCCCAAATATACCGCATCAACTATCCCGTCCATCTCACCAAAGATACTTCCGTCTGCATAGCAGCGACTCTGCTGGATCCCTTTCTCTCCCAGATGAGGATTTATCTCTGCCTGGCAGACAACCCGATAGATGTCTCTTTCTGCTCCAAAATTCTGACTGATTGTTCCATCTTCATTGTGGGTCGGTCGGTCAACTCTTACTTTCAAGTCATAGTCTGCACCAGCGGAAGCGGCTAAACCCGCCACCACGGCCAAAATCACATTTTTCGTTTTCATGGTTAAATACCCCCTATACATTATATGCTTCGGGGAGGGAAGGCAATCCCTTTATAAACTTTTTGGGACAAAACATTTATATATTTAGACTACGGCAAAGTGATGATGCCATGGGAAAGAAGATTAGCTTTCTTTGACACAAGTCTAGTCGAGAAAGAGAAATGCAGCAAAAGCCCTTGGAGAACAGTAGAGGAACTCGCCGAGGCAGCAGATCTTCCTGAAGAGATGATTTCCCGGGATATCAAAGAAAAAAGACTCTATGCCAGATATGCCAGTGCCAGACGAACTCCTCTCCTTCCAGCAGACCTTTATGATAAGTATTGGATTCCTCCTAAAGAATTTTCACGGGCCGTCGACTTCTATGAGAAAAGCAAGACCCTCCCTCCCCTCGGCAGCGGTGGAGTGTATGAAGATAAGCCCAAGGATGAACTCTGGGAAAGGGTGGCGAATCAGAAACCACTATCCTCAAGACCTGGAATAAAGCGACTGGTTCTGGAAAGTTGGCTTCTGAAACCCTATGAGAAGTTTCTGAATTATTCAGCAAACGGAGTTGCAACAGCGCTCAGGCAAAATGAACTGGTCGACAGGACCCACAAGAAAAAAGGCCGGAAGAAAAGACGGAAGAAGTCATCTCCTAAAAAGTGACTGATCTTCACTTTCAGGAGACAAAGTAAATCTTATAAACACATAGAATTTCCCCCCCCTGCTCAAACCAAAAGGTATGGCTTAGCCCCCTGTGGGCACAATAACCTCACCGCAACCGGATCTTAATGATCAATAGGTGGAGAGGGCAAAAATTGACACAACAGCTCCCCTCGCGGTTTGGGCAACTTTTCTGATTCATTACACTAAGTGTTCACCACAGATATGAACCAAGAGGATTGTTCTTGATGATCTCCATCGGCTTGAAGTCTGTAAAGAACCAATCCCCCCCTGCAACATCTACCGGAGTGTAAACGCTGTCTTTCCAGACAACACCTTTTCCACTATGCCGTCTCAGTCTTTCCCCTGGATTTAGCGACACTCCTATCACCGCATGATCATCCTGAGTCATCACGCAGGAATCGACACTTGCCAGACGAAGAAGGGTCGTCCCCAGCAGGACTTTGTCCAGACAATGCCCCTTTCGTTCCACCAACGTTTCTATGGGATAGCGGATACGATATGGTTCCGGGCAATCATATTCTATGTTCTTTGTGACAAAATTGAAGACTGAGGCAATCATCCCTGTGCGCGATGATGAATACTCTTTAAGCAATCTGGCCACTGTATTCAGTGGAGCGTCGGGCTGTATATAACCACGATATCCCTGAAAACGAAGCTGGTCATCCTTTCTCCTTGCATAAGTACTTTCCGCCACTGGGATATCAATTCTCCTCCCAGACAGACAGTATCTGCTAACAAAATGCCCTTCCATTCCAATTCAGCAGGTCAGTCGATATAAATAGATGTGTTGTATGATACATTACACCCCCTCCTGGTTTGGGTAAACTTTAAAAAAACAGATTGTTCTGTACGATATATGATAACTGTTCAAGAAGCTATGAAACTCAAAGGAGCATTTCTCCTTGATGCCCGTTCACCAAAGGAGTATCAAGAAGACCATATTCTCAAAGCAGTCAACATTCCTACGCTGAATGATGAAGAGAGACATGAGATTGGCCTGATCTACAAACAAACCTCCAGGGAAGAGGCCATCAAAAAAGGTATGAAGTATTTCACGGAGAAGATACCCAGGATAATGGACAAGGTGAAAGATTGCAAAGACAGACAGATAATTGTCTACTGCGCCAGAGGAGGAATGCGCTCCAAGGTAATCGTCGACCTGCTTAATTCAGCAGGTTATCAGGCATCCCAGCTCGAAGGAGGATACAAATCGTTTCGTAACTATCTGCTTGAGCGTCTGAAAACTTTGGAAGTAAGACCAAAACTCATCGTCCTGTATGGATTGACCTGTACCGGCAAGACAAAACTACTTAACCTATTCTCGAATAGTATCGACCTGGAAGGGTTGGCCCAACACAGGAGCAGCCTTTACGGAGCTATAGGCCTGAAACCAAACTCTCAGAAAAAGTTCGAGAATCTCCTATTGCAGAGAATTGAAGAGCTGCAGGATGAGAAATACGTAATGGTCGAGGGAGAGAGCAGAAGAATCGGCGACGTGATCATCCCGGAATCATTCTGGAAGACCATGAAAAAAGGAGTCGCAGTACTGGTGAAAAGAAAGATTGAGAGACGGGCTCAGGAAACCGTTGATGAATATTTCTCCAGCAAAGAAAATATCCAGGCCATCCTTAAGATAACCTGCGAATTGAGAAGAGTGATTAGCAATAAGAAACGATTGGAAGCAGTCGCAGCTATCAAGAACAAAGACTATCATCTGGCTGCAAAGATCCTTCTGGAAGACTACTACGATCCTCTTTACGCCCACACATTAAAGCAACAGGATTTTTCGTTTGAGATCGACAATGATGATATGGAAAAGGCTGTTGAAGAACTCAAGGCAGAAGTCCAAGCCTACTTTCCCGTTGTTCCATAAGATATGCGCCAGGAAATCCATGAAAGGAAGAAACCAAAGGGGAATATAAACCTTTCTCAAAGCATCTCATAAAACCCCATCACAATCCTCTTTATCTCATCCACATCATTCACTCCCAGAAGTGCCCCCCTTAACTTCCTGCTCCCTTTGCATCCTCTGGAGAAATTCATCGCTTGCATCCTAATAACAGCAGGTTTGATCGTCGGATAATTCTTAGCATACTCAACATACTTGAAAAAAGCTTTCATTTTTCCTTTCAATTTTGCCTTTGGATATTTCCCAGTATCCAGAAACTCATTGACTTGAGTAAAAAGGAAAGGGTTCCGCGCAGCGGCCCTGCCGATCATCACATAATCGCATCCAGTCTCATCAAACATCCTTTTGGCATCTTCAGGAGCCTGAATATCACCATTTCCACATACAGGAATACTCACCAGCTGTTTCAACTCTTTGATCAGCTTCCAGTCTGAATGGCCTGAATAACCCTGCTTAACTGTCCTGGGATGGAGGGTGATCATGGAAACCCCTTCCTCCTCAGCTATCTTAGCAATCTCTTTGAAGCGATCCGGCTTACTCACCCCTGAACGCATCTTCAAAGTGACCGGTTTATCGGTATTCCTGACCATGGTTTGAAATATCTTTCGCGTCAATTCTGGTTCCTGCAGCAAGGCTGAACAGGCCATCTGTTCTGTAACCGTGGGAGAAGGGCAGCCCATGTTGTAATCGATGATATCAAAATGCTTTTCCACTATCCCTACCGCTTTCCTCAAAGCAGTAAGATCTGAACCGAAGAGCTGCACGGCGATCGGTCTTTCCTTCTCTGAGAACTCGATGAATTTCTCGATATCTTTATCTATCTTCTTCCTGGCGACGATGGCGTGAACATTCGTAAAAGGAGTGACCACTAATCCTGCTCCGGCTTCCTTGCAGAGCAGCCTTAATGCCGGATCGGAAAGGCCGGCCATCGGCGCCAGAAATGCCTTGCTGGAAAACTGTGGAAGAGCAACCATAAATACCCTGGAAAACAAGCGTCATTATTAATATTTCCACGAAAACATTATAAAACCTAAAAATACTCCTTTTCCATGACCACCAAATCACAGCTGATCAACCTCTGGCGGGAAAAGAAAGTCGATGAGAAATTGCTGGATGCCTTCCATCAGATTCCCAGGGAACATTTCATCCCTCACCAACTGATGGAAGATGCCTATGAGGACCACCCTCTTCCTACTGTCAGAAACCAATCAATCTCTCAACCTTCTACGATAATCATGATGCTTCAGGCTCTGGAGATCGAAGAAGGGGAGAAAGTCCTTGAGGTGGGCGCGGGAGCAGGTTATCAGGCAGCGATTATCTCCAAAATAATCGGAGATAAAGGCAAGCTCATCACGATAGATATCATCCCTGAACTGATCCATATGGCCAGGGAGAACCTAAATTATCTTAACATCACCAATGTTGATGTTCATGAGACAGACGGAGGAGAGGGATTTATGGAAGAAGCTCCATTTGACCGGGTGATCATCACCGCCGCCTGCCCGACGATCCCTCAGCCGATCATTGACCAACTCAGGGAAGGGGGCGTTATCGTTGCTCCTGTTGGAGACCTACAAAGCCAGACCATGGTAAGGGGTGTCAAAGAGAACGGAAAAATAGAGATTGAATTCCTAGGGCCGTTCAGGTTTGTTCCCATGAGAGGGAAGCATGGTTTCAGTGATGTAGAAATAGTCAATCGATAACCGACACCCGTGAACACACGAGTGGAAAAAGCATATTTTACAAGCAGTGATGGACTGGCCCCCCACATTCTTGCCGCTCCACCCAAGATTTTCTTCTGTTATTGCAGATATCGAAAAAAGCAGTGTAACATTTATATACAGTTCCTCTTCCCGGCAGCAAATGGGGTTGAGAAGAAGAATTGAGGAACGTATGCGGTTCAGCAAGCGGCAGCTGGCCACCCTTGACCAGCTGGAGGAGAACGTGACGCACCGCTACCGTATCAGTGAGATCTATCACACCATCGAAAATGACCTTACTGAGCTGGGCTACAAGCAAGTTCGGGCCTTGGAGTATCTACGATCTGGACGCCTCTATGATGTCCTCCTCACCGGCGAGAACAACTTCCGTCACTACAGCAATAAAAGACAACTTTTTCATATCGACGAACAAGCTTTTTCTACTCTCAACATACAGGACAAAGTGACCAGGGATGGCATTTCCTACTTCCCATTCCACTCCACTATGCTTCTGGACAACTGTCTACTTGGAGTTATATGCGTGGATAAAGGTCTCAAACGCAACGACAACCACCTCCTCAAGGAATATGCCCGATCCATCGGCATGGAACTCTCCCCACGATACTATCGCAAGGAGAAAGACCGTCAATTAAGACAGAAGAGCGAAGAGCTTTCCAGACTGATGGGAGATGCCATCCATGAAGTCCGTGGTAAGTTAAATCCTATCATCAGTTATGCCAGCCTGCTGTCCTCCATAGTCAAAGGAAGTGAAAAGATAAGCGCCTGGTCGGATAAAATCTACTCGCTGACTTTGAAAGCAAGCGAAGAACTGGATTATTTTCAGCAGGTCTTCCGGGAAGGACCAGAGAATAAGACACCCGCCAATCTCTATGAAATAATTGAAGGAGTTGTTGAAGACAACCGATCATTTGCAGTAAAAAAGAAAATAGGCAATATCCAAAACCACTTAGAACCAGCCAGATACATCGCTAATGTTGAAGCAACTGCCATGAGATTGTCGTTTCATGAACTTCTGAATAATGCCATCAAGTACAGCCGCCCACAGGGAGTTATCTCAATCTCAGGGGAGCAAGAGAAAAACCGGTGGAGGATCATTTTCAGAAATACTTCTCCCGAAATTTCTTCTGATGAACTGCCTTTCATCTTCGAAAGAGGAAAAGGCAAAGGTACAGGTTTGGGGTTATCTTTCGTCAGGAGAGTCATCGAGGAAGAACATCATGGAAAAGTGACTGTCGACTGCAGAGATAATGAGTTTATTCTATGTATAGAACTACCGATGAACAGCTGACTGCTCATTCTTATTCAATACTTGCGAAACACCAGACAATAATGATGATGAACATTTGGCACAAAACAATACCTGTAACCGTAAGGATACAAAGTCTTGTTGTCCTGTAGCCAGACCCTCTCCCCACGCAGCTGGAAATGCTTGCCCATCTCTCTGGCAAAATCCCAGGCCAGCATCTTATAATCACCTTTATCCATATAATTCTGCAGGATAACCACCACATACCCGCCCACCTTAACTTTCGGTTTAATCTTCAGAAATATTCCAAGCAGCTTCTTCAGGAAATCTTCATAACCGTCGGCATTTCCCAAGTCATGCTCATCCTCGCTATACTTCAGATCCAGTCCTTTCCTTTCCCTCTCTTTTGTCACCAACCCTTTCTTGTTGAGCATTGGCCCGTAGGGGGGAGATGTTATCACTAGATCAATCTCCGGCAGTTCAAGTTTCTTCCAGAATCCTTCTATCTCAGCAGCATTTCCCTGCAGGACAAGCTGCTTACAGTCCATCCGTGCGCCTTCATCACTCAACCTAAGCTGGCTTTCCATTTCCTGCAGACGCTTCTTCGCCACTTCAGCATATTTCTCCTGCAACTCGATACCGATACCACTCCTCTTCGCATTGTAAGCTGCCACCAAAGTGCTTCCCGTCCCAAGAAATGGATCAAAGACCACCTGGCCGGTCTTTGTAAAGAACCGTATGAATTCCTCGATCATATCTTCCGGATACTTTGCTGGATGAAGAATCTCATCCTTTTTCCTACGGGGAGGATTATGGACAAACCACGTCTTAGTAAATCTTAGCCATTCCTGTGCAGAAAGTTCATTCAGCCTATTCAGTGGAGAAACATCACTCATAAAAGCTAGAGAGAACGGAGATATATAAAATTATGGGAAAAAATAAAAAAAAAGAAATCTATCTTTTCTTTTTCTTAGCAGCTTTCTTCTTGGCAGGTTTCTTCTTCTTAACTGCTTTCTTTTTCACAGCTTTTCTCTTGACAGGTTTCTTCTTAGCTGCTTTCTTCTTCACAGCTTTCTTCTTGACTGCCTTCTTAGCCTTCTTTCTGCCTTTCTTCCTGCCCCGAGCCATCCTAGCACAGGAAACGTTTCCTTTCTTGTCGATGAAGTACAGATAACCAGTCTCTTTTTTAACACCACACTTAGCTACTGTCTCCTTCTTTGCACGACCTTTCTTTCGTCCTGCTCGGCTCATTTTTGCACGAGCTACATTACCTTTCTTATCGACAAAGTAAAGCCACCCCTGCTCTTTCTTAATTCCGGTTTTTGCAACAATCTTAGCCATTGCGTTTCACCTCCCTCCATTTCACGAAAAACGATGTTTTCTGGTCGGAAAGAAACCTTCGTAGTATTTAAATATTGTGGTTTTATCGACGGGAGTGCAATGAATTTCACAGGATTTCTCCAATGTTAACAACCCCTCGCCGGAACTTCTCCTGCTCATCCAAGCCGATCCGGGGACATGCAGTGTTGACCCAGACATCGATGAAAGGAAAATTCTCTAACTGATCAAAGGAGACCTTGTCGTCAAGGAAATAATAAAACTTCTTACCAAGATGCTTTTTTTCCAGTTGCAGCGCTAGCTTAAGCTGCTCTTGTCCAGGCTTTATGGAAACAATCACCCCCACTTTCTTTGAAGTATGGAATTTCAACAAAGATCCTTTATGCTTTCTCAGGACAGCCTCCACTTCCTTCTTCCCAAAGACCACCATCTTTCTTCCGATAGGATCATCACAGATCACTTCCTTAAATCCATCTTTCTGAGCATACACTAAAGCAAGAGGATGAAACTTTCCATCACCAACATAAAGGAAGCAATCAACTTCTTCTTTGAGATTCAATGATTCCTTGGAACAATCACATCCCAACAGCTGTCCTTCAACATGGCATCTGGCTGGTCTGGAAGTCACTACCTCTATTTCCTGTCGCCGTAACTGCTGTTTGATCTCATCCAGGTGATGGACAAATTGAACAGAAGCGTAAACAGCAACTTTCTCATACTTTCGTAGGTAGTCCAAAGTATCTTTGCATAATTCTAATTTTCCTCCATACGGCGCATCTAAAAACATAACTTCCATTTCACCAACCCTCATCTCCTTTATGAAAAGCGTTATGGCCCCAGCTAATCAGCAGGTCAACCCCTATCTTACCCAACCCTTGTGGAAGATCACATGCTCCAAAATTGCTGCCTAACCAGATAAAAACCCGAGCCGAGGTTGCCTCCTCAATAGCCTTGACAACCTCATCCGCCTTCGGCTTAAGTCCATCCGGTAGCTGGATGCAGACTGTTTTGGCCTTGCTTTTCTTTACCCTGGCGATTGCCTTCTCCAATTCCAGGTCGTATGGTTCCATAAAAACATTTTTATAGTTCTTCTTTTATATATTTTACTATGGGTAGGCGTTTCATTAAGAATTTTCGGAAATACCGCAGTGGGAAGCTAGAGGGTCTGGGAAGATTTCTGCTCAAGAATAATATCACAGCTAATCTGCTCACCACTCTTGGCCTGCTCAGCGGCCTGGCTGCGGTTTACTTCCTCTTCTCTAAATATCATCTCTTTGTCATCTTTGCCCTGCTCCATCTACTATTTGACGGACTGGATGGAGTGGTCGCCCGGTTGCAAGGACCCACAAAGTTTGGCACTTACTTTGACATGGGAAGTGATACTTTTGTTAGCATCCTGGTATTGATAAAATTAGGTTGGTTCCTCAATGATTATTACGTCTACATCATCGTCGGGTTATTTATCATCGCAATAGTCGTACATCTGCTCTCTCAGCTAACTGCCCCCATCTTCTTTATGCGCACTGTTGCACTGATAGTACTCATCGTCTTCACTTTTCCAGAAGGGCCGTATATGAAAGGACTTCTTACGTTTGGCTACCTGGTAGCAGGCGTCTTTACATTAGTTTCTTTAGCTAGGCAGCTGCAGTGGTATGTGACGAGAAAAAGGTAGAAACAAACCTGGGTCAACTTCCCTATCCCACAGAACGCCGCCTACCACATATTTTCACTAATCTTCAGCCAATACCCGATAAAATTAGTCATGATATGCAACAAGGGACTGGCTATCAGTAATATCAGAACCACTTCTGCCGGTGGAACATATACAAAGAAAGAGAAGACTATCCCACCGATGACAAAATCAATCTGATCGAAGGGAACCCATCGATCCCCTTCCTTTATCTTAGCCTTCCTTTTGTAATAGCTCTTAACCATATCTCCGATAATCGCCCCTGCTCCCAGCAGCAAACCAAGAAAAATTGAGAAATCAGCATAATCGATTACTGCCCAGCTTCTGAATCCCTGGATGTAAGCAACCTTCTGCAGCCAGAAGACAATACCCCCAACAAGAGTAGCTGCAACCAGTCCCCGCCAGGTCTTATGTCTACCCAGGTATCTTGCACATACGGGTCTACCTCCCCAGGGGATCTTCCTGAACAGCACAGGGGCCATATTGGCAAAGTAAGCTGGTAGAAAGAAGTACAGGCTTTTAAGGATCAGCATCCACATACCTGGAAGAAAATATCTGGAGTTTAAAAGATTAACCAATAATTGTGAAGAACCACCGGTCATAGACCGGTGGCATCCGATTAGGAAGCGAAGCTGG
>CAZWBB010000037.1:0-22504 GCA_964632045.1 uncultured Methanosarcinales archaeon
ATACCGAAGGCCCTGGATACGTGTCAGAAGTATGAGAAGCCAGTAAATGAGGAATTCCCTCTTCATGAATATGGCAGTCTTTTTGATAGATTGTATCTGGCTGAAAAGAATCCTGAGATGGATCCCCGTACAGCGTACAGGGTCATCAAGAACTCAAGTGTAGTCATGCAATCATACCCTTTCACCTTATTCATGTTTCACAAGTACTGGGATGATCCAATTGAAGGTCTGATAGAAACCGTCAACTGGGGCGGAGACTGCGATACCACGGGAGCGATGTACGGTGCCCTTTGTGGAGCCAAGAACGGAATGATCTTCCCCCAGGAATGGATTGATTGTGCAGTTGGATTGGATAGATTGAAGAAGGCTGCTGAGGGATTGTGGGAGTTTCATAAAAGTTATAAATAGACATAATTCATGGGTATATTGCATGAAGCTAGGAGAATATGCAAAGAGGAAAAGAGAAGAAATATCCAAGATGGAGAAGGAGTTACTGATCTATGAGGCATCCGGGTTAGAGATATCGATTGTCAAAGACAGATGGGATAAAAAAGAAGTTCTTGTTCCAAACTATGAACTTGCGACAGATTATACTCTTAGAAGGGGCTGCGGCTGCTGCAATGACAGCCCTTTGATGGTTGACTTTATTGTTAAAATGGAGACCCCTCATGGCGCCTTTAAAGCATATGCCAGACAGGCTAAAGATCCAAGACATGCAATCTTTTATACTGATTTTGGTTGTATCCCAGAAAATGCTGAGGAGAATCTGGAGAAGATTGCGAGGTTTTACCGTGAGAAGAAAGTACCTGAGGAACTTCTGAGGAAGTTTGAAAAGAGCGTTAAGTACATGATAGAGACGGGAAGAGAAGAAGATTCCGAGGATGTTGTGAAGTGTATGATGGGTGGATGTTGAGAATTCTAATGCGATGTAGAAAGTAAATTGGCTATTCTTAATACATGAAATTCCTTTGCGCTGCCAGTTTGCCCCTCCACAGTGATAAACACCCAAACATTTATAAATAAAGAGTCATTTTGTAGTGGTAATATGTGCTTTGGAGGTAAAAATGGTAAAACTAAGTGATATTGGATATTGGGCATTGTAGCGAAGCACACTAATTTGTAATAGGAGGATAAAAAAATGAATACAGAAAAAATGTTAGAAAGGATGGTGGATTCTTACAGAACCCATCAGAAATACGTGACAAATGTTCTTGAAGTAGAATTTGACCACGACAGAGAGAGTGTCAAGTTCGTCGATGCTTTTCTGAAGAAGGAAGACTGTGAGTATGAACAGGGTCAGCGGGCAGATATGATTGAGATGATGAGAAGGACTGCTGTAAAGCAGGAAAATGTAGATCTATGGTCTGACTCCGGTGTGCAATTAGCTGCCTGTATAGGAAGTCTGTTAGGAGCCGTCCCTGGATTGGTAATTGGTTATGAACTATTTGACAAGTATCACTCTGACCCATTATCGCTCGTTGTCTGTTTGTCCATAATGGGAACCTCGGCATTGCTTGGTGCTTCTGTTGGAAGTGCAATGAGAAGTGCTAGTATAGTCAACAATGTTAGATACAGAGAGCAAGCTGTAGCGGGCTGTGCAAACGTAGTTGATCTGAGGTTGTGAGAAAATGACAAAAATCGATGAATTGGGAGGGGCAGTTGCTTTAGAGAAGCAACTAACTGAAATGATCGGAGCTATGAACAAGTTCTGTTCGGCACATCCTGACTTTGCATTCAACTTGGTATTCAGTCAATACTTCCCTGGAGTACAGCTGATGAAAGTTGCTGACAGGAAGGCTGCTGGACTTGTGGAAGAGAAAGATGGAAGATACACTCTAAGCCAAGCTCTTGAAGACAACCAGAAGAGCTGAGATGGAGGATAAAAAATGGATGCAGATACATTAAGAAGACAATTGGGAAAGTTAGTAGGAGCAGATACAGTCGAAGCACTGATCTACATGGATAATGCGCTTCATTTTAAAGAACGTTTTGATGGAGATGCCTGGACAGATTATATGTTCGTTGCAGCCTGCTACTTTGCTGCCGCTGAGAACGAGGGAGGATTGGATGATGCAGTAAGAAAGATCAAGGAAGAGAATCCTGATTACAATCCATCTCAAAGATTCTCTCACCAGAACCTGCCGGCGATCGATCCTATCAAAGCGCATGAAGATGAAGAAGAAGCTGCCAGACTGCATTACTTCAGTCAGAGGGCAGTAGCCATCGATCAGATGAGGAAGTTCTATGGGGAGCATCCTGATTTCGATTTTGGAGAAGCTTTAGGAGATGATTTTCCGGGAGCGTCACAGATGGAAGTCCTGGATGAAGAACTGCCGGGAGTAGCTAGTGTATATGGACAGTTGCATGATTTAAGGACATTCAGACCATTAGAACAGTGCTGATGGAGGAGAGATGAAAGAATTACCGGACGTGCTCGGACAGCTGCATCGCACATACCTGAAACGCCAGAAGTTCCAGACGCTGATGGAGAAAACAGAGTTTGATCCTGATCAGACGAGTATTCATGTGGTGGATGCCTATCTTGCTGAGCAGGAAGAGAGAATCGGCCGGGATGAAAGAGCATCCCTTATCGAGAAGCTGCGGATGATCGCTTCCCAGGAAGTCGAGGAACCCAGAAGTGAAGTAAGAGAAGTACAGTACTGGCTGGAAGATTTTGCCATGGATTACATGATAAACGCGCAACCAGTGCAGAACGGTGATGATATTGCAACAATCAGGTTTGTAGATGCTTACATGGACAGGTTTGCCCGGGAAGAAGGCATCGGCAGGAGAGCAGTATTGATCGAATTCCTGCGCAAGAGCATGGAAGAGAGAAGAGAATGCTACAATATGAAAAGTAAAAGGCGAAATACGGAAACACGGAACAACGCCATCGGCGGAGTTGTTGGAGCTGCAGTACTAGGAGGAGCAGCATATCTGACAACACAAAATACAGGGATGGCCGCAACAGGATGTTTAGTAGGATTAGTGTTAGGGATGTTCGTACCAAACCTTTTCAGTAAAGATGATGGATTGGGTGAGATGTCTGCAGGAAGGCAGCTGAGGATAGCCAGCAGATATGCACAACGATTATGTGGAGGATAAGATGGATAACAGGGAGCTGCTTGAAGGACTTGTAGAGAAATTCAAAAGACTGGATTCTGTTATCAAGAAACCAAATCCCAAGATGGATGATGACAGAGAGACACTCATAGTAGTTGATGCCTACATCAGCCAGTTAGGAGAAGAGAGAGAGGTAAGTGTTAATGAAAAAGCTTTTATGACAGAATTTCTACGCAGGCGCATAATTGACAAAGAAGAGTACAACATTGCTAGGCAACCTTATGAAGAGGGAAGCCGATTCGGCAGCTGGCTAGCCACATTTATCGGTGCAGTCTTAGGTGGAGTCGCTGGTTCTGTCCTGAGCGGAGATACTCTCATCGGCGGTCTTTCCTCTTTGGCAGGAGCAGTTGCTGGTTATGGTTCATCTAAAATACCTGCTGCCTTGAACTGTAGAGTGCTTGATAGGGAATTTGAAGCCAGGCAAGGACGTCTTCTAAGCGAATATGCCAACAAGCTTGAAGATCCTCTGGGAGATCTGCTGAATGCCTATGAAAACCGTTCAGAAGAAGTCAGACAAGCGGAACAATATGATGGTGAAGAAGCGAGAATGCAGTTTATTTCTGACTATTGTGCTGAAAAGGGGATTGAGGCAACTGACAAAGAAAATTTGGTCATGGTGGGTTTCCTGGGAAGAGTATGTGCGATGAGAAGTGGAGATGTGAAAGAAGATCCAGAGCAAGTTCAGTACTACAAAGACAGATACTCCAAATGTTTAAGGGAGGTTGCTTCTGTAAGAGATACAGATGAAGCAATGCGTTTGTTAGCGACCCATAACTTTGACTATGATGAGCTATTTGCAGCGGCCAAAAGCGCCTATCAGCAGGACAGGTTGCGTGGTGGAAATAATTGCGGGCAGCTATTGGAAGCTGTGGAAGGAGCCTTTACCAGGGATGGAAACAAGAATCCGCAGCAGGCAGCTTATGGAAATATGGTCGTGGTAGCTGGAAATGGCAATCCGGAAGGGATGATAGAGACGTGGAAGCCTGTTCTGGAAGAGTATAGGGAAAAGCATGGTTTGGAGGAAGTGAAGCTGAAATGACTCTTGCACAATTATCAACAGATATACTGGACGCATATGAGATATTGAGCAGAATGCAAAGCACTGAGCAGGGCAAGGTGATGCTGGGCCGGAACGGTTGCGGCGAAGTGGTCATCAAACTTTACAACGATTCTGTTGGTGATTGGGATGCTATCGACAAAGCTAACGAAGGAGGAGGAAGAGAAGTAGCTTTTCTCAAGAGAGCAGCAAAGGACGGCAGGATAGATGTAGCAAATCTTGTTCAATACGGATTCACTGAAAGGATGGGCTTCCAGGAACCGGTAGCTGTGCTGGAGAGGATTCAGGGAAGAACCCTCCGGGAAGTCATTTCGGAGGGCGGATTCAATGGAACTTTGGAGGGGGCTATCAGATTAGCCAAAAATGTAGGGAGTACTTTAAATTACGCACACAAAGAAGCAGGAACTCAGCCTTTCTATCATCGTGATGTGAAACCAGAGAACATCATGATTCGGGAAGATGGCAGTACAGTTCTTCTGGACTGGGCTTGTGGTCGGATCGGCAGTGGCAATACTTTAGTAAACACTATGGTCTGCTCTCTGGGTTATACTGCTCCGGAAGTGATAAGAGGAGGCACTGTGACTGCCGCTTCAGATGTCTATTCACTCGCAAAAGTTTTGCAGAATTATCTGCTAGGAAAGGAGTTTGATGTTGTTACAGGTGAAGTTACCAGAAAGCAGATGGAGATGCTGAATATTCCATCTAATGTTATTGATTCTTTAGAAAAAGCCACCCAAGAGCAGCCAGAGAAGAGATATCAAATGGTGGATGATTTTTTGGAGGCGTTGGAAAGGAGAACAATCGAGGTAGCAGAAGATCGAAGGATGACCGTTAAGAATCCGATATTATCAAAAACCTTTGACAAGGAGCATTATTTCTATGCGAGGTGTAGTGATATTGATGAACATCTATTCTCTCCTATTGGAGTAGTATCAATTGCAGGAACTGTTGCTGGACATCAATGTTCTATATTTCATGCTGGGGTAAACGTGGCGTCGGAGGTGGGTGGAGGTCAAGGCTATCTCTTTGGAATTGCTCTGAATATGTGTGGGAAAGTTGGAGCTGATCAGTCAATATGGGCAGGGGTGGGGGCTAATATTGCAGGAAAAGTGGGTGAATACCAGTATGCTGGCTTGCTTGGGGTTAATATGGCTAAAGAAGTGGGAGAAGACCAAAGTGCGTTGTTTGCAGCTACCAATATTGCCAAAAATGTGGGGGGATGTCAGAAAGCAGGGTTGGCTGCAATTAATATCGCCGGAAAGGTTGATGATGCTCAGTATGCATACTTGGGATCAGCAATTAATATCGCAGACGAAATAGAAGGTGGTCAGGCGGGGACAATTGGTTTTGCACTCAATGTTGCCAGGAAGGTGAAGAGAAACCAAGTGGTGGGTATTGGCGTAGCCATCAATATTGCTGGAGAGGTTGGAGAGAAACAATATGCCTTTACCGGTTGTGCAGTCAACATAGCCAGAAGAGTCGGCGATTCACAGTATGGTCTGGTAAATGTTGTCACCGAAAAGCTTGGAAAGAGACAGGTGGGAATAATCAACTATGCAGGAGGAGATGATTACAGGCAATATGGGCTTCTCAATTTCCGACCTGGAAAGAGATGGTGGAATCCTGAAGTATCGCTGTTTTATCATCATAAGAAAGGTGAATAGAAGGATGGAAATACTATGAAAAATATACTAACTCAAATTGAACAACTTGTAACCCAAGAGGACTATGCAGAAGAGCTAGAGGAACTGCTGACTGCTTCTCCAGAAGAAGAACAGCCGCATTTACGTTTGTTCGCAAGCAAAACGGCAGAGAATTACCAGCACTATCAAACCATGGTAAGCATGGTTGAAAACCTGCCTAATCCTACGGTTGTACATAGTACAATCGTAACAGCAGCTTTTACCCTGGCTGGTTTGTTTCTTGGTCATGCTGTGGGAGAAGGAGTAGAGATGCTCAGTGGAGCGGCTCTGGGAGCAGTTGTGGGAGGATATTTTGGCTTTGGGATACTGCCAATAACCAGGATGGAAAGGCAGGAGCAGCTGATCCTGGCAGCCAGTGACTATGCAAATGACCAGCAATTATGTAGAATGGAGGCATTGAGACCATCAGAATGTTACTATGATGCAAAAGATGAAACTAGAAGACAGAATTAAAACAGCCCTGGACAACCTTGAAATAACCGAAGAAGAAGATGGCAGACTCGTTCTTTACAGTTCGGAGTTAGAAGATATCCAGAAACCGTTTGAAGAATGGAAGATTCCTGTGCTAGGGAAGGTTTTGAACTTCTTCCGCAGAAAGCATCATGAAAAGAAAGGGAAGAAGTTGAGCCATCATATTGCCAGGAATCTTGAGGGGCATCTGACGGATAATGAAGAATTGTTGCGGGCCTTCACTAACGGGCAAAGTGTGAGGGTGAATTACCTATCAGTAAACCTGGACGACAGATGGAAGCCTTCCTTCCTCACAAAATGTTTAAGTGAGTATCTGACAACCAGTTGTGTTACTGCTAGTATTCTGCTTGATGACATGGATCTTTTTGGTGACGCCTTTCTGAAGGTATTTCCTGTATCGTTGCTATTTTCATGTCTGTATGAAACGCTTAGACCGCAATATGAGCAGGCTATTGACTTGCCTCTTACAAGAATTGATGAAGTAAAGAAAGATATTGAAAAGCTATCAAGGAGATATTCCCACCTAAATGACAGATATGGTCCTGTTCAGAGGAAATTGACCCGGGAAAGAATTGCAGAGATGAAGGCTGAGACTGATGTCTATTTACGCAAAGTATCTCCTTCAATTGATACTAGTGGAATCGGCGTGGAAGTGAAAAAGATATGGGGGGCCGGGAGGAGAAAGGCCGGGAAAGACTGTGCAATAGTGTCACAAGAGGTACTGGAATCTGATCTTAACAACTTCTATAGCATTTATGCTCATGAAGCACTGCATATTGGGGGGACCCACCCGGAAGGCAGGACGCATTACCTTACATTTAAAGTATTAGAAGAAATGGCGAAAGATCATCCAGAGAGAGGATGCAGTATGCAGATATGCGAAAATTATTTACTCGCCGCAAGTCACGCTTATATTTGTCTCAGAAGAGAGGATAGCTGGTTCAGGCAGCTGGTAGACATAGCCAGTTTCAATGCCAAAAGAATATACAACCGGGTCTCAAAGAAGGAACAGCCTTGCTTTCTGGATGATCCAAAGAATTTGGAAATCGTCGATGAACTAGGTGATATGGAAGTACCCTCAAACATAATTGAAAGTGCCTTTCTATATGAGAGTCTAAAGATTGAACATAAATTATTCTTTCTAGCTCAACATCTCATAAAAAAAGATGGTCTTGGACAGGGGTATACTGTTGATCTGTACAAACTACTCAAAGAGAGAGGAGAGATTTGAAAAGTCCCTGTAGTTACTCACCTAAATCAACTTCCTAACTTCCCTTTCCAGTTCTTCCTTACTTGGCAGATATAACTTATACTTCGATACGAACAACTTATTAGACATGCCTGCCAAAGCATATTCTACCTGAACATTTTTCCTTTCCGTACACAGGATGATTCCTATCGGTTCATTATCTCCTTCCTTGTTTACTTCTTTCTTGACATAGTTCAGATAGAAATTCATCTGCCCCACACACTCATGTTTGAAACCACCGATCTTCAGTTCGATTACTACGTAACATTTCAGATAAATGTTGTAGAAAAGGAGGTCTATGTAGAAGTGATCATTGTCCATACTAATCCTTTTCTGCCTGGATACAAAGCTGAAGCCCTGACCAAGTTCCAGGAGGAATTTCTGCAGATCGTTCAGAATTTTTGTTTCCAATTCTTTCTCCGTGTATTCGTGCTTCTCATCCAGATCAAGGAATTCTAAAATGTAAGGATCTTTTATTGTCTCCTCAGGAGTCTGTGGAATTAGATTTTCTCTTTCGTGAGCGATCAGAGACTTCTTATCTTTGCTTAACAACAGCCTTTCGTAATGTAGCGAGTAAATTTGCCTTTTCAATTCCCGTACGCTTAAGTTTTCCTGAGTTGCATATCTCTCAAAGTAAAGCCTTTTTGTTTCATTATTTATCCTTATCAGTTCGCAGTAATGAGACCAAGTTAATATGAAATCCGTAACATCGTCTCGGATTTTGGATTCCCGCGACACTGTCTCGGAAATCCTATTCTTATATACAAGAAAGAATTTTCTCATTCTTTCTAGGTTATCTACACTAAACCCCCTACCAAACTCCTTATTCAATTCAGTTGAAAGAACTTCCAATAGATGCTTCCCGTACTCTGCCCTTTTCTCTCCTTTCTGCTCTTCTTCAACAATCTTCCTGCCAATGTCAAAATAGGTCATAAGCATCTCTTTGTTCACGCTCTGGAGGACATTGTATCTTGCTCGCTGCACAATTTTCTTAATTTCTACCAGAATATTCCCCATATTAGCTATCTCAACCATCTTCTTAGGAAGATGCCTAGCAGGTAAATAAACTTATCGTTCCACAACAAAATCTCTAAACAATCCCTCTCCAAGAATCTCAACATACCACATAAACTCCTCTCCTACAATATGAATGGGGGATTATGAGATGGTACATAAGAATGAACCTAGACCAACCTCAGAAATTCTTCCCTGCTTATTTGCAGGTCATGTTTTATGATCTTATTTAATAAATTACGATCAACATGTTCTGTAGGATGATTTGGGATAACTGTTGTCCTTCCGTCCGGGTGTTCGAAAAACATATGACTTCCTTTCTGCCTCTTGAATTCGAAACCCAGCTTATCTAGAATTTTAACAATGCCCTTAGCTTTCATAAGAGGCAGCTTTGAAGACATTTCTATGCAGCCTCTACTTCAATCTGCTGTAGGCTAAGAAACCTGCTCTTTATTTCTGGCTTACCCTTTACTTCTAAGTATAATGAAATCGCTTCTTTGGTTCTTTCAAGTAGTTCGTCGTAAGTTCTAGCCTGAGTATGGCATCCCGGTAGCTCCACCACTTCGGAAACAAGATAGCCATCCTCTCCTTGTTCAACGATTATAGTAAATCTGTTTGTCATTATTGATCACATACCAATACAGGACTATCTCTTTAAATAATTTTCGTTTATCTTCAATATAAATAAACTACACCTCACTAAACAACCCTTCCAACAACATCCCTAAATACCACCTAAACTCCTCTCCAGCAGGCAGCTCTTCCTCAACATGGATCCGCCTTCTTTTACCTATCCTTTTCTCGCCTGTCCTTCTGTCGATCCCTTCTTTCAGATATTCTTCCCAGTGAACCATTACGCCTCTCTTCTGCCAGGCAGGTATCTCAGGATATTCAATCCCATGCTCAGCAAGCATTTCCTTTCTGCCCTCTGCTCTCATTCCTCTTAATGCAGAGACAATGTCTGGAATAGGTATACTTTCTTTTCTCAACGTCCAATAGCTCCAAGAGCTTAAAGCGTTTCGTGCTGCGTCCATATGACGGGAGGCAAAGTAATCAAGAACCATTTCAGGAGATTGCAGGAGGATCACTCTTGAATCAAATGTAACTACTTCATCTTTTACTTCAGCTTCCTGTGTGAATTTTGATGAGGTATAGGAAGCAGTCACCGATAGTAACTTGTCCACACGGCGGTGGAACAGATCTGATTCACTGCCAAAGAGAAGATTTATCTCGTCGCTCTGCAGATAGGCGATCTTTGTATTGAACTCTTCAACAAAACCCTTAGAGACTTCTACCATCACGTCTCTGAATTGGGAATCATAAGGATGCTCATAGCCCATACGTTCTGTGAAAGAAGTGAAACATCTGCCGTCTAGTCTGATAGCGAAGGGGATATCTGAAGGTAGTTGCAGTGAATAGATTTCTTCAGAGATCATAACACTTTCCTTATTCTGTAGCAGGATCGGTCATGGCCCATCGCTTCGATGAAATGGTCCAGAGTGGGCTTTACTTTTTCCTTGCCAAGAAACTCAACTGCATCACATATCTCCTGCTCGTAGTAGAAGCCGTGACCCAGAGTTAATGTACAGTTGTGATAGTGCCAAACATCTCTCACCTGGGAAAACCTTCCGCTCATTCGTTGGATGTTACAACTGGCCTGACTGACCGGACATCCTTCTTCCTGAAGATGTTTAAAAGCCTTCTCCCAGAAAGCAGTGGCTTTAGTTTCATCTTTAGGGCGATAAACTAAACGATACAATTCATATTCATCATTCAATGGCAATGGAGCGGTTCCCATTTTTTCCTCCAAACATCAGGAATCACCAATAATGTACAAAAGGAGAGGATATTTATAAATATTTCGGCAAATATGACCGAAGAGTAGTAATAAAATGAAAACAGCAAAAAACACCGAAACATTTAAATATAAGTGTTGCTTATACACTAATGGTGTAGAGAAAACATTGAAGTTACACAAACCTTATATGGAGGCAAAAATGGATCTGACAAAGATGATAATTGTTCCCAGTAAGAGTAGATATGAGTTAGAGATTGACAGAAAAGGCAGTGAGGAAGAAGCTAGGAAAAAGTTTGGTTCTGACGGAGTATGGGATTATATTCGTGAAAGTCATGCGGCCCAGAAAGAGAATCTTGAGAAAGTAAGGGCAGCATTTGACAATGAGAGGATAGTTGATCGCTCTCTCCTCACTCCAGAGCTTATCAGTGAATATGATACATTCGTCTTTCTCGGTGGAGATAATCACTTCACTTATTGCTGCCAGGAGATTTTAAAGTACATGCAGCAGCATCCAGAAGAACAGAAAGATGTTATAGGAACGGTACTTGATTCAAAAAAAAGCCTGGGGGCTTTATTGTATTACGATGTAGATAGGTTCCTCGGGAGTTTGCCAAAGTTTGAGAAAGGAGAATATGATGTCGAGAACTGGACTACTCTTGAAGCAGTGGTTAGGAATGGTACAGACGCAAATCCACATCCTGCTGTCAATGATTATTTCATAGGAGAGTATGGCAGATTATTCATGTCCCGTAACAGGGTCTTCCTTGATGGAAAAGAGATATTTCCGGACAAATCCTCAGGAATCCTAGTTGTAACTGGATCTGGTTCTGATAAAGGCTCATGGTACAACAATGTCCATCAGGTGATGTTCGACACTGCAGATGCTTTTGGCAAAGAAGAAGAATGTGCAAGGGTGATCCTTACCGAACACGAATCGAAAAGCAAGCTTGTCTTGCGGAAAGGGCAGAGTCTTATCATCGATTCTTATAATGATGACCAGGGAATACTCACACCAGATTCACACAGGGAGCACGAGGCAGAGTTTCGGATCGGTGCACAGGCAGAAGTGAGGATCAGTGATGTGGGATTGAAGGTTGTTAGGTAAATATTCTATCTCCCACTCAACTCCTCCAGAACTCTACCCAACTTATCAAAATTATCTCCAATGCCTGTCCAATCTCCCTGTTTCATAGAATCCTCGATAAGATCATAATAAGTTTGTGCTTCTTCAACAGTTGCAGAATTTTCAAAAGATAATGATTTACTTTCGCTTATTGACACTACCTCTTTTACAACTGATTCACCAAACAAAACTTCTAAAGCCATGGCCAGATTCTCTTCCATAACAACTTTTTCACCATCAGAAACCAAGACACGTTTCAGTTCTGGAAGTTGACCTGTCTCTGCTTCTATATATAATGGTTCGATATAAAGGATGCTATCATCTATAGGTATGACCAGTAAATTTCCCCTGGTCACCTTAGAACCTTGCTGGCTCCAAAGAGTGAGCTGTTTTGATATCTCAGAATCCTGGTCGATCTTCGCTTCGATCTGTAAAGGCCCATAGATCAACTTATCTTTCTGGAACTTATACAATATCAATTTCCCATAATCGTCGCCGTCAGATCTTGCTGCCATCCAGGCGATCATGTTGTCCTTCTTTATCGGAGAGAAAGAAGTCATTAAGACAAATTCTTCCTTGTCTTCATTTGGCAGTTTTATTATGATATAATATGGTTCTACCTTGACCTTCTGGCCAACCCCATAAACTTCGTATGGAATCTGCCATGCATCCTCTTTGTTATAAAAGACGTTGACATCATCCATATGGTAATTACTATAGATATCGGATTGTATCTTGAACAAGTCAACAGGATACCTTATGTGCTCTTTTATGCTATCAGACATATCATTAAACTGCCTGAACTGTCCAGGGAATATCTTTGAATAAGTTACGATGATCGGATCATCCATGTCCATAACATAATATGTTACAGAGCCATCATAGGCATCAACAACGACTTTTACAGAGTTTCTGATGTAATTCAATCCTCCATATTTCTCAGAATAAGGAAAATTTCCTGAAAACGTGTACCCGTCCACGATCCATAATAGACGGCCCTTATCAATAACTAAGTAAGGATCATCATCTAATCCTATGAAAGGAGTAATCTTTGATATTCTGTCAGCGATATGCCTGGTGAACATTATCTTGCTTTGTTTTGATATGTCTGAAGATAATAATATTTTAATATCTGAAAATCTTATCGCCATCAATAATTTCTTGTAGAAAGAATCTAAAGCAACTCCACCTGTGCCATCATAATTAATATATTGATTAGTATTTCCCTTAGGAAAATCAAACTCCTTTGTATTTGTATTGACTAGGACAAAATCGTTGTCTTTTTCTCCGTAATATACCTGCGGTTTTGAAATTTTCAGGTTCTCTTCATCAACTGTATAGATTGGAGGGATGTCTTTTACAAAATAATTTGGCAATCCCTGTTCTGTCACTTGGTTTACCGGACTCATCACAACCCCAAAACCATGCGTATATACCATGTGCAGATTCACCCATGTCTTGGCGTTCTCAGTAATCTGACGCTGGTCTAGTTCTCTGGGAGCTAGCATGACCTGAGTATATTGCCCCTCAATATCATATCTGTCAATGTCAATTCCAGCAAGGTCATAATACAACCTTATCTCCTGGGTTTGTTTGTAAGTTTTGGTCAAAGGTCTCCAGTCTAAAATCCTGACATTATCAATTGTCTCCTTCGCTTCATCCAATATCTCAGATGTCAATCCCATATCAACGTCAAAATTCTTTTCTTCAACATCTGAAAGACCATAGGCCATTCTCGTGAATTTAATATTGTTCTCTACGAAAGGTTTTTCAAGATTAATTTCATTAGGTGATACTTTTAGAGTCTGCACAATACCTGGAATGACAGTAGGCCCTATGAATCCAAACAGAAGGTAAATTACTAATGCATAAACAATAATGTGTCTTTTTCTTAACTTGGGTTGTTTTGAGATCAAAAATGCCCAGACTAACAACCATACTGCCAAAATAACGGCCAGAACCATCAAAATTTTGATCATGGGCAGATATGCAACAACATCTGAATATCCAGCACCTACGACAATACCTTGCTCAGAATACATTATCGAAAACCTGGAAAGATAATGCTTTACCGCCAACAGTATAAAAAACATGGAGATTAAGATTCCTGAATGAGCGATTGCTTTTCTTTTGGTTAATAGGGTCTTAAAATCAAATGGGGCAGCGTCTGGCGGGGGGACTATGTCTTCAGAGACCTTGCTAAAGAACTGCTTAGTATCCATATAAGAAGTCAAGTAATCCAACACAACTAAGATCGCAGTCAGAATTACTGTGCCCATCAGGAATCCTAAAGCAAACTGATAGAAAGGCAATGAAAAGATGTAGAAAGAAACATCTTTTGCAAAGATGGGGTCGACGATATTAAATGGTGTTCGATTGATAAATTGCAGAAATTTAAACCATTCTGAAGAAACGATCATACCGACAATAAGAGATAAGATAGTAATAATCAATAATTTCCATCTGAAAGAAATTTTTGGTTTTCCGGTAATCTTTGATGAGAGCCACACATTAATAGCTGCAAAAAGAAAAAAAGTTGCTCCCCCCATCAAAAACAGTCTGATCTTTGATAACAGGGTAATCAGGAAAATCAGTTCAAATCCTAATGCCTTGAACCACAAGTAATCAGTAAATAATCCAGTCAAAGCCAGTACGGATATAAATAATAGAACAATGACAAAAATAATTATCCTCATCAGCCAATTTTTGTTCATGGGAACTTTGATATATGTTGATTTATTTAAAGGTTGTTAAAGAATGGCGCTGTCCAGAATGGAGATAAATCGTATACTGGAGCACGGCGCCCTGATTTTTTTCTATCAAAAAAAATGCGCCTCGGTGACCTGCTAGCAAGCGTAGCTTCGCTAGCTTGCATTTCACTGCGCCAGTATACGAATCAATGTCATTCTGGACAGCGCCTAAAGAATTGTTTTTCTTCAGAAGAAGCAGAATGATAGTTCATTCTACCTCTCCAACTATCACCACATAATTCTTCCCATATTTCTTAACACATTTTGGGCAGGTAGTATACCACATATATTGCTTCTTGATGCTAAAATTCTTATCCTCTGCATACCTCTCAAAATCTTTACACCACTTTCCAGTATCTTTATACGGTCCTTCGTAGACTTTACTGACAAACTTACCGCTGATAGTAACATTTTCAGCATCTGGTACTTCTTTATCAACAGCAAGGTAGAGATCCATGTTCCACTTTGAAGTGTGGTCAGATAATCCCATCCAATCAGAGCATTTGGCACCAGCAGAATCTATCTTCTTCATAAGTCTCTTGATGACACTGCCAAAGTTTATCGGCATATAGAAGATAGTGAAGACTTTATCTTTGATAAATTTCTTTCCTTTCCACTCAAACTCTTTTCCGTCCCATGACTTGGGATCAAATTTTGGACAACATTGATTCATAAAAGACCACCTCATGATAGTTGATTATTATTTGTGTTATAAAACTTTCTGTGCCCGGAAAACATTTCTACATTACCCTAACTTATTTCTATCAATTACGTAATATTCACCATCTCACTCGAAACCAAACCAAAACCTTTATTCTATGACAAATCGGAATTGAATTATGCAACCAGTAAAGACAGGCAAAAGATGTTTGGAAGATTACAGAGAGATCATCTCTCCACAACTCTACTCAGGAATCCTTGAGAGAGCGGGACTATTACGTGGGCTCAGGATAGCACAGTTCAACGCTACCTCTTCCGGAGGAGGAGTGGCTGAGCTTCTCTATAGCATGGTTCCTCTGATGAATGACCTGGGAATCAATACAGAATGGTACGTCATCCCTCCCAGAGAGGATTTCTTTGAAGTAACCAAGAAGATACACAATGCGCTGCAAGGAGATGAGAGAAGCCTGACAGAGGCGGAGAAAGAGATCTATCTCTCTTACAACAAAGAAATTTCAGGGATGATTGAGGGAATCAATCCTGATCTGTGGCTCATCCATGATCCACAACCGGCAGCTGCTTTGAGTTTTCTGCCTAAGAGGTGTCCTGCTGTCTGGAGATGTCATCTTGATACTTATTCGCCTAATCCTGAGATGTGGAGTTTCATCAGAAACTTTTTGGATAACTATGATGCCTATGTGTTCAGTCTTGATGAATTCGTTCCGGAAGAGTTGCGGGGAGAGGGCAGTTATGTCATCCCACCGGCAATCGATCCTTTGGATGTCAAGAATCAGATGATGGGAAGGAAAGAAGCAGAGGGGATTCTGGGAAAGTTAGGTATCGATGCAGAAAGGCCTTTGGTAACGCAGGTTTCACGCTTCGATCCTTGGAAAGATCCGATAGGAGTTGTCAAGGCATATGAACTGGCAAGAGAAGAGATTCCAGACCTCCAGCTGGCTCTGATGGGATTGATAACAGCAAATGACGATCCTGAAGCAGTAGAGATATTTGGGCAGGTGGAAGAGTATTGTGCCGGGAAGGGGGGTGTTCATCTATTTGCGGATCCGGGCAAGATCACTGTAGAGAATGATCCGGTGGTCAGCGTTTTGCAGAGTTATTCGGATGTAGTGATGCAGAAATCCATCCGCGAAGGTTTCGGGTTGACGGTTGCGCAGGGCATGTGGAAATACAAACCTGTTGTAGGAGGGAATGTCGGCGGGATAAAGCTGCAGATAGATGATGGGATTAATGGTTTCCTTGTTGGGAGTGAGGAAGAGGCTGCCAGGAGGATAGTGGATTTGATGAGAGATTGTGAGATGGAGAAAGAGATGGGTAAAGCAGCCCATCAGAAAGTGGGAGAGAACTTCTTGATTCCGCATCTGTTATACAATTGGCTAGGGGTTGTTGAGAAGGTTGTATTGTGAAAGTTCTTTCATTTCTCAGGAAGCTTGATCTTCTTTATGTCTACCTCATAGATACCCCCTGAAATTTCAGCATGATTTTCAGCCCATATCTTACCCGTATATGTTGTTTTCTTAAGATGATCAAGTGTCTCTCTTCCAATTTTCTCTTTAAATTGTTCAGGGAACCATTCATGTTGTTTTTTAAGGTGGGTGTGGTCAGAAGTTTCATCTGATGTAGCGCATTCGTAAGTGATCTCGACAGTTCTGCCGTCACTGGTTGTAGCTGTGAAAGAATGTTCCTGTGGTAGGAATCCAAATTCAGTAGCTTTTCTATCACCGGATAACAACAAGGAGGAATTTTTGACGGTAGTTACCCTGGCTTTATGGTTGAGACCGGCTAGATCATCCAGGAAATCACGTTTAAGCCACTCATTGTTCACAAAACTGTACTTTTCTCCTGTCAGTGCATCCTCTGAATATACTACCTGCTCGAAGTCAACATGGTTGCTATCTACTATCATCTCGGTTTGAATGACGAGATCGCGTTGTTCAACAACTTCGGTGGGTAATAGGCAATAGCCTAAAACCAGTAATCCACTGCCGAATAGCATGCCTGCCAAATAGCCGTTAGTTGAATATGATTTCTTCTTAGCTGCTTCTGGTTGTTCAATCGTTTCCGCTGGTGCTTCATCTGAAGGAATATGCTTCTCTGGTTCTGACATATTCCTCAACTCATCAACAATCTCCTCACAGCTTACATATCTGTCATTTACATCATGCCCCAGCATCTTGATAAGGATCTCCTTTAAGCTTTCACTTACCTTAAGCTCTTTAAACTGCTCTTCATCAAATTCTTTTTCCTTTTCTTCCTCAGCGAACATGACCACTCCAGGATCCTTCCCTTTGAGCAGGAAGTAAGCTGTCCTGGCCAGAGAATAAAAGTCATCAGAACATTCATATTTTTCTTTGATTTTGGTGTAGCTGATAGAACCTCTCTGTGAAACGGTCATCGTCATGCTGGTATTATCATCCCTCATGATGCCAAAGTCGATAAGTTTGTAGGAAGATTCTTTTTCATCACCATGATGACAGATCACATTCTGCGGCTTGACATCCCTGTGCACAAGTTTTTGTCGATGCAGTTTAGTCAGATCATTTTCAAGTATATCGATGAGAAAGTCTATCACCTCTTCTTCTTTGAAGATCCTGTTCCGATAGGATAGTTCTTCCTTAAGGTTTCGTCCTTCTACATAATCGCTGACAACTGCCACCTGTTCATCGTCAAGAGTGAAGACGTGGTTGTCCGAATCAAGGGCTGCGTTAACCTGAAGATAGAGCAGACGAAGCTTCTCTTCCAGTTGGGAAGCTGTGTATTCACTGGGTACGTTGAGGATCTTGACCACTTTTCTTTCTCCGGCAGCGTCTTCTGCCAGGTAGCTTTTGCCTTCTCCTCCATTGGGTAGGTCATTGATGATCTTGTATCTCATTCCGTTGTTTGGGTTGTTGATAGTAACTGTATCGGTCAGGATTAGTTCTTTACCTTCATTACCAACCATCTTTGCCTGAAAATCTTTCAGTTTATCATCTAGATGGGATGTATCTGTTTCTGTCTTAGTCCGTTCTGCTGTTGTTGTCTGTCTTGCCATCTTTCAAAAAAAGGACCACAGGACATAGCCTATCGTATGTCCCATGAAAAATCCTACATCATCCCTCAATTCCTTTCTGAGGTCTTTACTTTTCTGGTAGCCTAGATAATCAATGGCAGCCGTAGCACCTAAACCAGAACATGTAAAATAAGATATCCCTCTAGTATCTATATCCAGAGCAAAACGGGCTACGCTGCCACTTGTTAGGCCTATAAGAAATCCATATCCACATGCTTTTGCATTTTCCACGACTACAGTTACCAAATTGACTTTTTCATGAAGAAGTATTTCCTGCTCTTCCTGATTTATTTCCAAACAAGCTTGCCTTACTTCTTTTGGCTTCATGTTCAACTCTCCAACAACCTCTTCACAGCTTCTATAACCACCATCATATCCCTGCATTTTCAATAAGATCCTCTTCAATCCATCACTTGCCGGAAGAGCATTGAACTGTTTTCTGTCCAGCTCTTCACACATCTCTTCTTCACCAAACTCTACAAAAGCAGGATATCTTCCTCTGAGCAGCACATAGGCGGTTCTGGAGAGGGAATAAAAGTCATCAGCACATTCATAATTGATACCCTCTTTTATCTTTGTAAAAGTAGCAGAGGCGCGGTGACTTCTGGTCATGGTCATTGAAGCATCATGCTCTCTCATTATGCCAAAATCGATAAGGTTGTAACTATAACTGCCCTCTGCGTCCTGCTGACGGATGACGTTCTTGGGTTTAATATCTCTGTGCACCAACATCTGCTTATGCACTTTTTTCAGATCTCCCTGTAAAACATTCAGCAAAAAATGTATCGTCTCTTCTTCGGAAAATACTTTCTTCCTTCTTTTCAGTTCTTCATCAAGATTGAATCCGTCAACATAGTCACTGGTTGCAGCAACCTTGAAATCATTGAGGACAAAAACTTCGTTATTCCTGTCCAGAGCAGCATTAACCTGCAGATATATTTCATCTATCATCTTTTCAAAATCGCTGGCTAGGATGGTTTTTGGAACGTCCATCACTTTCAGCACTTTCTTGTTTCCATCCTCATCCTCTGCGATGTAACTCTGCGCTTCTTCTGTGACGGCTAGGTTTTGGATGATGGTGTAGGTTTCTCCATTATTGCTGATCCTGTCACCCACTTTTGGGTTCTCTTTAAGGTAGTTTCTTTGTTGGTCTGAATCTGTTGTGGTAGTAGCAAAGGATTGGTCTGCAGGAATATCTCCTGAGAATCTTAAGTCTTTTAGTTTGTCATCTAGGTCTGAGGTGTCTGTTGCAGTTTTCGTCCTATTTGCCATTTCAAAGCCTTCTGATCAATTACTGATAAATATTACCTAGATGTACCCGCAAAACTCCTTTTCTATATGCCTCATTACGAAGTATATCAATTTCTTCAGACATTCTTTCGGGAACAATTTCTCTGTATGCTACGTCAATAACCTTATTCAATCCTCTGAAGAAGTTTTTTTCATCATCAATAAATGCTAGATAGCTTTTCTTTTCGGGGAACTCATTCCAAAAAGCAGCTTCTATCTCTTTGATGTAAATCTCAATTCCTTTTTCAACAAGAGAGGAGAGCTCTCTGATGATATTTCCCCTTCGGCTTGCCAATCGATAACCAGTCTGCCTGAGGCGATCCAGCTCTCTCAAGGCAGATTCTGCGTCATTCTTACTCTTTAAGTTTCTTTCACACACTTCTATCGGGTTAAGGTAATAATCAACTCCTTCTATCCATGGTTCAGTGTCATCCTTGACAAGAGCGTCAAGATTTACATTAGCAAAGTCGGACATTAAGGCACTACGGTGACTCTGTTCGAGATTTTTTGTATGACTTTTTATTATTTTTTTTGTCATGTAGTTGAGAGCAGCAATCTCTCCCGGATGTATATTATAGAATTCAACTGCCCTTTTCCCAAAATAAGTAGCCACAGCAGTCCTTACTTCCAAATCCAATACAGGATTGACCGCTTCCTGCTCCTCCTCTTCCACAGCAGCATCTAAATCAGGCTGCTCTTCTGTTTCCCATAAATCTCCATTGTCAACCAGTATTGCCATTTTTTAGTATGTTGCTGAATCTGCTCCAATAGACTTCTCTCCATAGATAATGTAAACTTCATTTAAGTCAACCGTCCTTCTGTGAAGACCTATTGTACGGTTAAGAAAGGAAAGCCGTTTGTCAAAAGAAAGCTGAACTCCCGTATTCATAACTCCATCACTATCCAAGATAGCATTTAATAGGTGATATGATTGAAGAAATTGGAGGTATTCCTTGGGACTTCCAAAAACTTCTTTGATTACGGGAAACATGTAATTCTTTGCTTCGGACAGACTTTCTTTATCAATGGTTGATATTCTACTTATTACCTGATCCGCTTTGGAGATATGTGACAGCTGATCCACCATCTGGTCAGAAAATTGATACAAGGCCCCATGGGCATCATGCTTACTCTTTTTGAAGATATCAATAAAATTATCCAGCTTTGTACGGTAAAAATCGGTATCTCTCAACCACTTGTACATTGCCTCATCAACCAATCTATCTACGGAGAATCTTTCGGGCAACATCATGATCAAGCGGATGTCGTCTGCGGTAGGCTCTCCTTTTTCAAGGGCTGTTTGGAATTGATGCTTAAACATAGCGATCACACCAGGATGTTCTTCATAGAATGTTCTGGCCATGAGTCCAAATTTACTGGCGACATCCATCCTGACATATAACTCTGAATCTTTATCTATATCAGGCTCCGCCTGGGGCTGCTGTTCAGTTTCCCATAATATGCCGTCGTCGATCAGTATTGCCATGTGTATCACTGCCCATATCTGTTCATTCCATCCATCTCCCCACAAACGACCCTCTCTTATATGTTGGATGGCCGTCTATTTATAAAAGTTTTGGTAGGATTAATCACTTTCTGGTGAGAAGTAAGTGGTTAATAAGAAGCAATTACCACCAATTTAGAAATTTACCAAGAATCACCAATACGATTACTACAATAATGAATAATACCAACTGGGAATGTCCTTTTTTATTTTGCATTATGTATTTCCTCAATTATAATGTTGAATAAAAACATAAAGACAAGCAAACTGACCAGCCCTAGGAGTATGCTCCTTTTTACCAGTTCTGCAAATGCCATCGTTTCATTAATTAGTATTATGGTAGCGATTAAGGACACCAACATTATGTATGGCTTTTGATATTTCTTTATGGCATTCCAAATTTCTTCCATAAAATGCTCAGGAAGCCTGTGTTTTTATTCGTTACTATTCTATGTTTTGGATATTGCAAACATACCTTTTATTGTTTTATATCATATTTCGGGAATTTAAATAATTTGTGGTAAGAGGGGATCAAAAGTAGGATTTCGAGTTCCAAATAGATAATTTTATTTACTTCCACCATATAACAGGAATACATAGATGAGAAAGACAAAAAAGTCTATCCTAATAATCCTTGATGGGTGGGGAGTTAGAAAAGAGAAAAGAGGGAATGCGATAATACTAGCAGAAACACCTGTCATGGACAGATTGTGGAAGGAGAACTCTCATTTCCTGCTTGATGCTTCAGGAGAAGCAGTGGGCCTTCCTGACGGTTTCATGGGCAATTCTGAAGTAGGTCATCTTAACCTGGGGGCAGGTAGAATCCTTAAACAGGAGCTTCTGAAAATCAATGATTCAATAAAGAGCAAAGAATTCTTCAGCAAGAAAGTGTTCTCAGGATTGGGAAAGAGAGTCCATCTGATCGGCATGCTCAGTGATGCTGGAGTGCATTCGCATATAGATCATCTCTTTGCGCTCCTGAAATTGATGAGGAAGAAGAAAATAAAGTCTGTTTTCTTACATATTATCACTGATGGCAGAGATACTGAACCAAAAGTGTGCGGCAAATATTTACGGATACTTGAAAAGAAGCTCAGAAAGAATGAAAAGATTGCTACCGTCTCCGGTCGGTATTATGCCATGGACCGGGATAAGAGATGGAACAGGACAAAGAAAGCATACAGGGCGATGTTTCTTGGGAAAGGAAGGAAGGTAAGAAAGTGGCAAGAGGTTACCAAAGATTCGTATAGGGGAGATGAATTTATAATTCCTTCTGTGATGGATGAATATTCTGGTATGCATAAGGAGGATACCTGTATCTTTTTCAATTTCAGAGAAGATCGGGCAAGGCAGCTGACAAAACTTCTTAGCAGGAAAGTAAAGAATTTCATCTGCATGACGGAGTATGATAGAAAGCTGAAATTACCCTGCGTCTTCAAGAAGCAAGCGGTTAAGAACTGTCTGGCAGAAGTTTTGAGTAAGAAAGGGTTGAAGCAGTTACATATAGCAGAGACGGAGAAGTATGCTCATGTAACGTATTTCTTCAACGGCGGAGAGGAAAGGAAGTTCAAAGGGGAAGCAAGAAAAGTCATCCCCAGTCCAAAAGTGAAGTACTATGATGAAACACCCAAGATGAAAGCGAAGGAGATAACTGATTATCTGCTGAGGAACTATAAGAAATACGATTTCTGCGTC
>CAZWBB010000038.1:0-21903 GCA_964632045.1 uncultured Methanosarcinales archaeon
AGAAGAAGAAGAAGAAGAAGAAGAAGAAGAAGAAGTAGTAGTAGTAGTAGGAAAGCAGTAAAACGGATAGGCGGTGGTGAAAGCAGTAGTAAGAGTGCGTAATGGTGACTAATAAGTTCAGGTAATGGTGCAGTCACTACTAATCAATCCTGCGATAAGTATTTATACATGTTTCCATAAGCAACCAGGGTCCTTGGAGTGTATTTGGTGACAGTTATTTTCCACAACAATTTTTTTTATATATTCATGGTCAGACCACTTTCACCTACTTACAACACATGATCTCGATACAACACCCCAACAACCTCCTCTCACCCACCTCCATAGGAAATCAAGGGGTCACTCAGTACGGAGAACTACTAAACAAACTGAAGCAAACCAAAAGGGATACAAACGGTAACAAGAACTAAAATAAATAGGATAAAGAGGTACTCCAGATGTTGAAAATAGGAAGATTTTTTGAAAAGTTCCTTCAGAAAGACTCATTTTTTACTGACAAGTCTGTATTGCTTTCTTCATACATCCCTGATGAAGTTCTTTACAGGGAAGAGCAGATACAGGATGTAGCTAATATCCTTGCACCTGCATTGCGTGTGGAAAGACCGTCTAACTTATTTATCTACGGAAAGACGGGTAGCGGGAAAACACTTTCGGTGCAGTATGTGATCTCATCTATGAATAGCATCGCGGAGAAAAACTTGGTCCCTCTCAAATGTATATATACGAACTGTAAGCTGAAAAGGGTGGCTGACACTGAATATCGTCTGATAGCTCGACTTATCAAAGAGTTTGGTGATGAAGTGCCCGCTACCGGCTTGCCAACTGATGAGGTATACAATGTCTTTTATGACTTGGTGGATTCAAAGAAGCAGATGGTATTATTGATTCTGGATGAAATTGACCAACTGACTAGGAAGATCGGTGATGAGGTCCTTTATAATCTCACTAGGATCAATGCTGAACTGAAACAGTCGCAAATAAGTATTGTCGGGATATCCAACAACCTTGTTTTTGCAGAGAACCTTGATCCACGTGTTAAGAGCAGTTTGTCTGAAGAGGAGATTATATTCCCTCCTTACAATGCACTGCAGATCCAGGACATTTTACGTGGTAGGGCAAAGCAAGCTTTCAATGAGAATGCTTTACAAAGCGGTGTGATTGAAAAGTGTGCAGCATATGCCGCTAGGGAACATGGGGATGCCCGCCGGGCTATAGATCTGCTGAGAGTTGCAGCAGAGATAGCAGAAAGGAGCGGTTCGGCTGTAATTGAGATTAGTAATCTTGATGAGGCGGAAAAGAAAGTTGAATCCGATAAGATAATCAACGCGGCCGTGAATCAGCCGAAGCAGTTCCAGAGCGTACTGTATGCTATACTTCTTATTTCACCCCAAAAAAAGCAATTTTTCACTGGGGAAATATATGATGTATACAAGAACCTCTGCAATAAGATCAGGAGTAATATTCTTACCCAGAGAAGAATATCTGATATGTTGGCTGAACTAGATATGCTGGGAATAATTAATGCCAAGATCATCTCTAAAGGAAGATATGGTAGAACTAGGGAGGTGTCCCTGGCTATTGATGATACTATTTCAATGAAATTGAAGGAAGTTCTGGAGAAATCATTGCACATTTAAGTCATCTGCAAAAATGGGAAGTGAACGAACAATAACTCAGGAAGTGATTGAGGAAATGTTTAGTAGAGGGGTCCTCGTAAATCATGACCTATTTGCGGAATCTGGAAGGATGATCGCAGAGGATGTTCTTGCAAAGCTTGAGGTAGAAGCTGATCTGATCGTTCTGAATTCTGATTACGTTGAGATAATCAGTCAGGAAGGCTTCCTAGTGGATTGGTATGATATTGACAGATATAGGGTGGATGTTGAGAAAGAGCGTGATGATGAACTTTATCAGGCTCAACTGCAGCAGTTTAGAAAATCAACTTTAATCCTTGGTACATCTGAATCAACACAGCAGCAGGAAGTGTCCAGCCTGGAAACAGCTGTTGATCCAATATCTGGTAAGACGGGATTCTCTTCTGGAGCAACTACAGAGGATGAACATAATGATGCTAAGATTGCCGCGGGAGTTGTTATGGGGGGGCAAAAGCCTGTTCCCTCTACGACCCAGCCTGATTCTTCTGTGACAGTTGTCATCTCCTATGAAAACAAACCCCATAAGTATGTTCTACGTGATTTCACCAATTTTTTTCTCTCTAGGTACCGTTTTTTGGAAGCCATTTTACGTAACCGACAAGAACTCCAGAACACTCTCACTATAAATCGTCTCTCAGGAAAAAAAGAAAAGGAAGCTGTTTCAATAATTGGGTTGGTTGATGAGATTTCAGAAGCAAGATCCGGTAACCTGATCATCACTTTGGAAGACATGACTGGAAAGATCAAAGCTTTGATATCAAAAAACAAGAAAGATCTCTTTTCTGCGGGCAAAGATCTTGTGGTAGATGAGGTAGTTGGAATATCTGGGATGTGCAGTGACAATTTTATTTTTATAGATAATATTGTGTGGCCAGACATACCCAGCTCGAACGAGATGAAAAAAGGACCAGAAGAAGAATACGCGATATTTCTCTCAGACATCCACGTCGGATCAAATCTTTTCCTCAAAAAAGAATTCAGGCGGTTCTTACAGTGGATAAATGGGGAGATTGGTAGTGAGACACAACGTTCCATTGCCCAGAAAGTAAAATACATCGTCATCGCTGGTGATCTAGTGGATGGTGTTGGGATCTACCCAGCACAGGAAGATGAGCTGGAGATAACAGATATAAGAGAACAATACATGGAATTTTGCCGTCTTGCCCAACAAATTCCTGCCAGTAAACAGATCATCATCTGTCCAGGCAATCATGATGCGGTTCATCTGGCAGAACCCCAATCTATTTTCTACCAAGAATTTGCAGCTCCATTATATACATTGCCCAACCTTACTCTCGTGACCAACCCGGCGCTTGTGAACATCGGCAAGACAGACACATTCTCTGGTTTTGATGTGCTGCTATATCATGGTTATAGTTTTGATTACTATATCGCTAATGTAGAATCAATACGTACAAATGGAGGATATCAACGGTCAGATTTAGTTATGAAGTTTTTGCTCAAAAGAAGACATTTGGCCCCTTCGTTTAAGTGTACCCCTTATTATCCAGCACATAGGGAAGATCCTTTTTTGATCAAGAAGATACCTGATTTTTTGATTACCGGACATATCCATTATTGCAGCGTGGCAAATTATAAAGGAATTACCACTGTAAGCGGTAGCTGCTGGCAGGCAAAAACTTCTTTTCAGGAGAAACTTGGCCATGAACCTGAACCTGCGCGGGTGCCAATTGTCAATCTGAAAACGAGGGAGATCAAAGTATTGAAGTTCGGATGAGAGTACGACTGAGACAAAATGGTATTGCAAGCTTCAAGAGAGATGCAGAAGTACTTCAAAATTATCGATGAAGAAGTACAGAAAAGCTATCAGGTAGCGGAAGCTGCCCGTAAGAAAGGTCTCGATCCAGAGAAAGAGGTACCGATCCCATTAGCGAAAAACATGGCTGAAAGAGTTGTCGGGCTGATTTCGGTGGTTGCACCACAGATAGTTGATACTAAAGTGACTTCTCGTATCACTGAGCTTGAAAAAGAACATGGTATGCTTGACTGGAGGGTAGGTTTCCGTATAGCTGAGGAAGTTGCCCAAGAGAAATTCTGTAAGTTTGATGATAAATTACAAGCAATAGAGATCGGCATTCGGGTAGGATTTGCGTATCTAACTTTGGGCATTGTTTCCGCCCCTTTGGAAGGATTTATCGGACTTAAGATAAAGAAGAGGAAAGATGGGAAAGAATATTTCGCTTTGCAGTACGCTGGGCCGATCAGGGGCGCAGGGGGGACGGCAGCCTCCACTTCGGTATTGCTTTCAGATTATGTACGTGTAAAGATGGGTTATGCCCCTTATGATCCAGAGGAAGTTGAAATTAATAGGTATATCGCAGAAGTTAATGATTACCATGATCGTGTCACCAATCTGCAATACCGTCCTTCAGATGAAGAGCTTAAATTTCTAATCTCTCGCTTACCTGTTGAGGTTGATGGTGATCCTACTGAGCGCATCGAAGTATCCAACTACAAAGATCTACCCCGTATTGAGACAAATCTAATCAGGGGAGGGGTAGCCTTAGTTTTAGCCGAAGGATTATCTCAAAAGGCCCCAAAATTATGGAAGCGCTTAAGCAAATGGGGTGAAGAGATGGCATTGGGACATTGGAGTTTTCTCCCTGAGTTTTTGAAACTCAAAGAAAGTATCCATGCGGCCCATTCTTCAGCTCCGTTAGAATCAGAAGGAGGGAAGAAAACAGTCAAACCAAATAATACTTTTATCATGGATCTGGTCGCAGGAAGACCGATCCTGACTCATCCTTTGGGAGTTGGGGGATTCCGTTTGCGCTACGGCCGGAACAGGACAACTGGTTTTTCCGCCACAGGCGTACACCCAGTCACTTTGCTTGTTCTGAACAGGTACATCGCTATCGGAACGCAACTGAAAGTGGAGCGACCAGGCAAAGCCGCTTCAGTAACTTTGTGTGATACTCTGGAAACTCCAATCGTGCGTTTACGCGATGGATCGGTGGTCCATCTTAAGTCCGAAGATGAGGCTAAGCAGGCTCTTCCTAAGATGGAAGAAGTCCTTTTCTTAGGTGATATTCTGTTCAATTATGGTGATTTTTCAGAAAACGGACATACTCTTGTCCCAGTGGGATATTGTCCGGAGTGGTGGGCCTTGGAAGTGGAGAAGGCGATCAATACCTTGTTCGAAAAGGAGACTTTCACCAAAGCGGCTGAATTAGTATGTATGGAAGAAAAACGTCTTTTTGAATTGGTGGAAAAACCTTTGTTTCATCATCCGGACTGGAAAGAAGCCTTGGCCATAAGTTTTAAGCTGAAAGTCCCATTACATCCAGAATATATCTTCTACTGGAAATTGGTGTCTGGAGGTGAACTATTGCTACTTCAGGAATGGCTCCAGGGGGGAAAAGTGAAAAGAGATGAGGTTGGAGTCTGGAAAATAATTTTACCTTATTATAAAGATGTCGAAATGCACCAAAAGGCGAAGCTTGTGCTTAATTCTTTAGGTATACCCCATAAAGTGGTTAGTAAAGAGAATGTTGTGCTGGGGCGGAAAGAAGCAAATATTCTTGCTTTCTGCTTTGCTTTGTCTGATAGGGGTGGACAAAATAGTCAAAAAGGGTTGGAACATATCAAGTTGACAAAGGACAAGGTAAAAGGAAAAGATGGTTTGGAAGTCATCAATTTTCTGAGCAGGATACCCATCCGGGATAAGGCCGGAACGTTCATAGGAGCAAGGATGGGCCGTCCTGAGAAAGCTAAGATGCGTCATATGACTGGGAGTCCACAAGTAATGTTTCCTGTTGGAGAAGAAGGTGATCGTTTACGTAGTTTCCAGGCAGCCTTAAAAGCAGGCAAGGTAAGAAGTACATTTCCTACTTTTCACTGTCCCAAATGCCAGAAAGACATGATTTATCAGACCTGCGAAGAATGTGGTGAGAGTTGCCAGAAGAAACACCATTGCCGGTTTTGTGGAGATCTGGATAAAGATACATGTCGTCATGGGAAAGGCTACCCCTACAAGACTTATGATTTGGATATTAAGTACTTCTTTCAAAAAGCGAAAGAGAGGTTAGGGGAGAAACTTCACCCTGATTTGATAAAAGGAGTTAGAGGAACATCAAATAAGGATCACTTAGTAGAACATCTGGCCAAAGGTCTGTTGCGTGCCAAGCACAGTATCTATGTGAACAAAGATGGGACCACGCGTTATGATTGTACTGAATTGCCGCTCACTCATTTCAAACCTAAAGAAGTTAAAGCACCAATTGACAAATTGAAAAAACTTGGCTACGAGAAGGATATTTTCGGGAAAGAATTGGCTGACGAGGATCAGTTGTTGGAACTGAAAGCACAGGACATAATATTGCCTGGTTTTGATTCTCTGGAGGATTCAGCTCCTAAAGTTATGAGCAGAGTAACTAAGTTTGTTGATGAGCTGCTGGTAAAGTTCTACAAGCTTAAGCCATTTTACAACTTGAAGAACGAAGAGGATTTGATTGGTCATCTTGTGATAGGGATAGCGCCGCACATTTCTGCTGGTCTGATCGGACGGATTGTCGGATTCTCAGAGACGCAAGGTTTGATCGCCCATCCCATGTATCATGCTGGTCTGAGACGAGATTGTGATGGTGATGAAGCCGCAATAATGCTTCTGATGGACGCGTTGCTGAATTTTTCCAGGCAATATCTCCCTGAGAAGCGAGGGGCCAAGACAATGGACTCCTGTTTGGTCCTTACATCCGTGCTTAATCCTGCAGAAGTAGATGATCAGGTACATGGTATGGATGTGATGTGGAAATATCCTTTAGAATTGTATGAGGCGGCCGAAGAGATGAAAGCTCCGTGGGAGGTGACATTTGGGGAGGATGAACAGAAGATTGAGCAGCTGGCAGGCAGGTTAGGAACAGAATTACAGTATGAGCAGTTTGGTTTCACTCACCATGTTGACAATTTTAACAAAGGTGTCAGATGTTCTGCTTATAAGACTCAACCTTCCATGGCAGAAAAATTGCTTGGACAGATGGAGATCGCTCAAAAAGTTAGAGCAGTGGATATGGATGATGTGGCAAAGTTAGTAATCCAGAAACATTTTCTGAAAGACATCCGTGGAAATCTGCGTAAGTTTTCTATGCAGCAATTTAGATGCGTGAAATGTAATGCGAAATACAGGCGTCCGCCTTTGATTAACCGATGTACTGCCTGTGCGGGAAAAGTAATCTTCACTATCTCCGAAGGGTCAGTGGTCAAATATCTTGGGCCCTCTCTCTTGCTGGCAGAGAAATATGACTTTTCTCCCTATTTGAAACAGACATTGGACATTCTCAAATGGAACATAGACAATGTCTTTGGAAAAGAAAAGGAGAAGCAGGTTGATTTAGCTAATTTTATGAAGTGAGACATTGAATACTAAATACTTAAACACTATCTACACACCGGCTCCGTAGAGATGCTTACTTCGTCATCTTCAGTGACTACGTATTGCCGTGGCTGCTCGGCTTACTTTTAAGACGAGCCTCACGGACGCCACATCTTGGCAATAACAGCATTTCTACGGGGCCCTACACACCACAAACTACTTGTGCATGCGGGACACTCTGCACCCAGAGAATCCTGTCTGCTTCAATCACATCCAGTTCTACTGCGATGGCAATAGTGGCTTGACCAGTCAAATGCAAATGGGTTGCTTCTTTAATGAGTCCCCTCACTTCTTTCTCACTTTTTTCAGTGCCATTGTAGAATTCCTTTGTCAGGTCCAGTTGCAATTTACCCTCTTCAACAATAGTACCTAGGATATCCTTATCGGTGACCACTAATAACAACCCAGTGGGGGCTTTTTTCTCAGAAACAACAAATTTCATTGTGCAATCAAATGTTCTTAACCGGCTTCTTCGCACCACAAGCGAGACATTTCAAGTAGATGATGCTTTTTTCTTCTGACAACTGTGTATCAGGTTTGCCGCATTCAGAACAGTAAACAAATTCGCTGACATATTTCCGAATTTTCTTGTTGATGATGGATGCTGCAACTTTCGAACCAAGAATAGTCCTGCTACCAACATACCTACCAGGGGTGGCCAGTTCTCTCAGAAGATATTTTAAGAGGTGGTTTTCATCTCTACCTAAATCCTTGGCGATTTTCTTGAGGTTCACTAATATTGTCTTATTGCCTTCCAGATGACCTTTTATATTATCAATAGTGAAACGTTCTCCTCCACCTGTACGTTCGGGCAGTTCTTCTTCAGCCTTCTTCAACAGTTGTTCATAGTCTTCCATAAGATGTCTAATTTCAACGCTTTTTTATAAAGTTAATCCAAAAGTTTTATATATTCTCAGGAAAACATTAACAGAAAAAGAGGTGTAGAAAAAATGCCATCCTTAGAATTAGCAGAGGTCATTCTTGCAGTAATTATTGGTACATTAGCAGCGATTGTGTATTCATTGAGAGTTTTGATTTTGTTGGAGAGAAGGGTCGCCAGTATGGAAATGAACATCCAGCGAATGACTTCCAGAGTGCTTAAAGAGGAAGTGATCATCGAAAAGTCACTCAAGAAGAGATTACGTAAAAAGAAGAAGTAGTTTTATTGCTTTTTTTTCTTTATTGAAGTGGGTTTAGTTGCTTTTTTCTTCCTGCTTTTTTTCTTCTTACCTGTTTTCTTCTTACTAGTGGGCTTCTTCTTAACAGTCTTTTTCACAGTTTTCCTTTTCTTTACGGGTTTCTTCTTTGCCTTTTTCACTACCTTCTTTTCTTCCTGCAACTTCTTAAGCTCTTCTTCTATCTCAGTAACTTTCTTCTTGATTACGGCAACTTTCTCTTCGCTACTGTCTTGGGAGATTAGCTCACCACACTCTGGGCAGTGAAATTCAAAGTCCATGGATTGATCAAAGTTGAGGCGCACACAGTTGTTGGGGCAGACAAAGAATAGTTCTTTATTCTCTTCTTCTAGTCTTGCTCTAAGCCTCTCAAGAAACTCTTTTTTCCTCTTGATGTAGTTGAACTTAACGCTCTCTAACAGTAACGTCCAGTAATATACATACCATCCTTTTTGTTTATCTTTCTTTCTAGTGAAAGCAACTAAGTTATGATTATAGAGAAGATAAAGCATCTTACGAATTTGCTTAATGTCTTGCTTAGTCTTCTTAGATAGGTCAAATTCAGAGATGTTCTCTTTGCCAATTAGCTCTTCGATTAAAGGTGTTCCTTCTTCCCCTAATATTGATAATAAGATACTTATTATCTTCTTTTTAGTTAATCTCATCATTAAGCCGTCTACCTGCCGAAATTTAAGCTACCTTCAGCGCACCATGAGTGATACGTATCTACTTGCCTGTCACTACCACTTAAATGAGTGACAACACTTTTAAAAGTTTCGGTTTTTGTTCATCTCCAGTAGTTCATCTACGGTCAATCCTCTTCTTTTGGCAAGTCCTACAGAAACAGCTAAACAATTGCCCGTATTCTCGAGGTCCTCTAACATCAGGAAATACCATGGTTCTCCCGAGAATTGTACTCCTACCCAGCTCTCAGCACCAAATTTCCGTGAGAATAATCTAAGCTGTTCAATCTCCTCCAGCTTGAAGTATTTCTTCTTTTCTTTTGTGACTTTGCATTCAATAGCTACTCTCCTGATAGCATTTCCAGCCAGGATGTCGGGAGAAGGATATTGCGAACTTCCAGAACCAGCAGCTCTCATGCATACCCAGTTGTTCTCATTAAAGATTTTTACTAGTTCTCTTTCACCTTTCGCCCCTTTTGCTTTTGCATTTCGCATACTAAACCTTTATTTTCATGAAATCTTCAGCAACGATCGAATTGTCAAAGTATGTTCTTGCTTCCTCTACTACATCAGCAGTACTTTTGTACCTTTGGCTGAGATGAGTGATCACCAATTTCTTTGCGTTGTTCTCTGAAGCGATCAAAGCAGCTTCTTTCACCGTCAGGTGCATATATTTTCTGGTCTTTTCCTTGACTTCGTCAAGATGGGTGCCTTCCGAGATTAAGAGGTCAGTATCTTCAGCAAGCTTATTAGCTCCATTACAAAGGGCAGTATCAGCGATGTAACTGATTTTCTTCCCTTCTACAATATATGTAAGATTATCTACCTTAATTTTTTCTCCCTTGAAATTAACGTCATGGCCCCTTTGCAGTTTCCCTAATATTGGGCCAGCTAGGCCAAGTTTTGTGGCTTTACTCACTTTGATCCTTCTTCGGTCATTCTCAAGAAAACTGAAACCAATGCAGGTGGCGGAGTGTCTCAATGGTTGAGCTTCAAGAGAGAAATCTTTGTTGTTAAAAAACTCCCCTCCTTCCACTTCATGCACTTCATGTTCGATGATGTCTTTAGCAGCAAATGACTTGAATAGGTGTTCAAGGTACTTCTTTGTACCTTTAGGTCCATAGATATGCAGCTTCTTTGCATACTGGTCAGCTCCCATCGAACTCATCAATCCCGGAATGCCAAATACGTGGTCGCCGTGCCAGTGGCTTATCAACAGGCGGGTGGTCTTGGCTGGTTTTATACCAGCGATACGCATCTGCCTTTGGATACCTTCTCCGCAGTCGAAAAGGATGTTCTCTGTCTTGTACCTGAGCAAGATGCCTGTATGGTTTCTTGTTTTTGTAGGCTGCATACAGCTCGTCCCCAGGAAGATTATCTCTATCATTTGTTTGTCGCTTCTATTTTTCTACGATCCCCTCCAAGTCTGTCAAGCTCTTGATCTTAGGCGCATAATCTCTTGTATCTCTTCTATCGATAAGCACCGCTTTCATCCCTGTTTTTTTTGCAGCCATGATGTCGCTGTGCATGCTATCTCCGACCAATAGGCAGTCTTCGACTGATATGCCCAACTCATCAACAACTTTCTTAAGGAAGTTTTCGTCGGTCTTTATCATGCCAACCTCACAGGAAAGGAAAGTCTTGTCAAATAATCCTTTCAGCTTGAACTTTTCCATAACTTTGCTGATGCCAAAACAATCAGAGTTGCTTACCAGTATCACTTTGTAGTTCTTCTTTAACTTCTTTAATACTTTTACAGTATCTTCGTAAGGTTCGGCCAGCATCCAATTCTTGTTCCAGAGTCCGACCAGCTGGTCCAGCAGATCATCCGTCGCCGGAACGTCAAACTCCTGACAAACTCTTTTGAAAGCGTCCTTCAGTGTCTCAAATTCTTCTGTCATCATCGCCCTTTCCATGCGCACGACGTACTCTGAGAATGGAAGCCTGACATCAAGGAAGTGTTTTACCTGTTTGATGGGGCTCCAGATTCCGTTCTCTACAAGTGTCCCCCAAAAATCGAATAATATTGCCTTTACCATTTTTAATTACCCCCTGCTGGACATGATTTCTTATGGGGTTTTTATATGTTTCGCAATGAACCAACCAAATATTTATATAAATATTTGATTTTGGGCATCGTGGGGGCTATTATGATCAATCTGACTCATGATCTGTTTGCAGAGAAGTTTAAATTAGAACTTCTGCCGGATGGGCTAGATGAAATCGCTTCTTCCAAAAATGAGATTATCGGCAGAGCCAGAACTTTCCGACAGGATTATCTAGCAAATTATCCTGAGATTCTGGCAGATGATGAACTTGCAGAATTTTTTTCTGAAGAGCGGATTAACATAAATACTTCTGATTTCCTAAGGGACCATCTACAAAAGGTGCATTATCAAAGATTAGCAAGCTTATTCAGGGACCTGGAAGATGGACGATTTTGGGGAACTCTACGTCTGCTGGATGGATCGGTTCCTAAGGAAGATTATTTGTTGATTGGGAGGATGGGTGACGAGAAAGCTCAAACTGATGGGGTGTTGGCAAAAAGATGGGCCAAACAGGCTTTTTCCGGCGATGAGCTGCAGGAATTGCTTACTGTCTGTATCAATCAGGCAATCTTGATCCCTTCAAACCTTAGCGCGCCAGGAATCTATCGAGGTCATAGTATTCTCTTTGAAGAATTTGTAGAAAAGAAGAATTCGCTGTTTCGGGGAATTGTTGATCTACCCTTCCTGCGTCGTCTTGTCAATGGAAGTTTCTGGGAGACTCTACCCAACATGAACGGGCCGATGGATGGTGGGCTGCATTACAATATTGTTGATAATATACTAACAGACTACAAAGATTTTCTGGACATCGAATTTGTGGATCAAGGGGTGAGAATTTTAAACAGACGCAGGGATAGGAAACCCCGTTTTGATCTACGCGGTTTGTCTCTGGAGGCTGTTGACTATTATGTTGATTTTGTGAAAGAAATTCATGGCAAGAAAGAAGCGTTAGAAATTTCTGATTCAGACTTACGTTCTTTAGTCCGGCCATATGTGATGAAAGTGATCAGATATGAAGAGGATCCCGAATGCTATGATGATGTAAAGCTAGGACCTGTGTTCTCTGGAATTAAATCCAAAGGGTTCGCTGAGAGGTTGAAAGAAAAATGGCTTATCCCTTACTTGGAATACTCTGCAAAAGAATACTCTGGAAGTATCCGGGAAGAGCTGGCAAAAGATGTTGCTTCCTATGCCATTGGGGAGTATAGTGCAGAACACGCGATTCAAGTGATTCATTGCATGCCCTCTCCTGAAGATTTTCTAGGGGCTGTCCTTCTGCATATGAATGATTATTCTAGGGGTAAGTTTGCAGAAGAGTGGGGAGATTCTTTTGAACATTTTCTAACGGAGACAACAAGAGTATTGGTTGATGGCGGAAAGAAAGCGTATAGAAAAATGGTCAAACGTGAATTGCGCACTGTGATTGAGCAATCAAGAAAAAGCGTTCTCTAGACTGATCTCATGTGGCGCTCCATTAATTATTTAAACAAAACATCATTCTCCCTCCCTAAAATGGAACTAAAAGATAAATTAGAATTGATCAGACAAGTAGGGGAAGAAATAATCACTGAAGAAGAGCTGGAAGAACTTCTTAAGACGAAAGAAAAGCCTATTGCTTACGATGGTTTTGAACCCAGCGGGAAAATACATATCGCTCAGGGTGTCCTAAGGGCCATCAATGTTAATAAGCTGACAAAAGCAGGCGTCCACTTCAAATTCTGGGTGGCTGACTGGTTTGCCCTGATGAACAATAAGATGGGCGGTGATCTGGAGAAGATCAAGACTGTTGGCAAGTACTTCATTGAAGTATGGAAAGCCTGTGGCATGGACATGGAGAATGTCGAATTTCTCTGGGCGAGTGATGTGATGAATGATACTAAATACTGGCTGAAAGTTATCAATATCGGACGACTTAATACAGTCACCAGAATCACCAGATGCAGCCAGATCATGGGAAGGAGCGAGAAAGATAGCTTGAGCGCTGCTCAGATTTTTTATCCGTGTATGCAGTGTGCTGATATTTTCCACTTGGAAGCGGACATAACACAACTTGGGATGGATCAACGTAAGGTTAACATGCTAGCCAGAGAGATTGCTCCCAAACTGGGTTTCAAGAAGCCAGTAGTCATCTCTCATCACATGCTGATGGGGCTAGGAAAGCCCGCTGATACTGATTTATCTGGGGTGGAGAAAGCTATCGAGCAGAAGATGTCCAAATCAAAGCCGGACACTTGTATCTTCATGACAGATTCTGAGGAAGAAATACAACGGAAATTCCGTAAGGCATTCTGCCCTGAGAAGCAGGTGCAGGATAATCCTGTTCTCGAGTACTGCAAGTATATCATCTTTGAAAAAATCGACAAATTCCTGGTTGAGCGGCCTGAGAAATGGGGCGGCAATATGGAGTTTGGTTGTTATGATGAGCTTGAGAAGGCTTTTGTTGCCGGAGAACTTCATCCTGCTGATTTGAAAGATAGCGTCTCAAGGTACATCAATGAGATTCTTATTCCTGTAAGAGAACACTTTGAGAAGAATGAAGAAGCGAAAAAGTTGAAAGAGACGGTCGAGGGGTATCAGGTTACTCGGTAGCCTATTTAGCTCCCAGAAAGTTTCCCAAAAAGTCTTTTGCATCTTCAACACTGCTGTACTCATACAAAGTAAAGCAAGCCACTTCCTCTTTGTTAATCCCTTTGATCATAGTTGAAAGGCCGCTCGACCAGTAATTTTTTTGGTAAAGAGCAAGTACCGGGATTTCTTCCAATCCCATCCTGGGTCTTAAATAGGCATGGGCCAGTTCATTTCCTGTGCCCAGACTTGGATGGGATAGTTCGAATATAGCTGCTCCGATATCTCCTTCTACGCACTCGATCATCTTATTTCTGACGGCAATCTTTCTTTCAATGCCTGATTTTGGAAATGGGCCTAATGTCCTCTCAAGAAATGCTAACCTCTCTTTGTGCGTAGGGAGTGCAGTGTGCTCAGTAAGAACATGATGTCCCAATAATTTGATATGATGTATCAACTCAGCGTTTGTGTTTATCCTTTCACTTCCGCTACCCCCTAGTCCTTGTATTGCTCCACCATAGAATATGTTCATCTGTCAATCATGCGAAAAGAGATATCTCTTTTTATTTATTGTTAGTATGAAAAATATATTCCTGAGTCTGTCACTTCAGCAATATTACTGCTTCTTCAACTTGGAGCAAACAGTAACATTATTCTCAACTTCAAGAAATGATCTGGCAAGGTCCACCAATGATCTAATATCTGTGTCCCTTGAAAAAATCCTGACATTTTCAGCAGGAAGAGCATAAGCCAAAGCTACCAGGCCAACATCATCTTGAAAACCGTCCATCTTAATCTGATTGAGTTCGATGGCAAAGTATTTTGCGGTCTTTAATAGATTTTTTCTCGCAGTTTTTCCAATCTTACCGGAAGGGTCGGCAACACTTAGTCCCTTTCTGTAGATTTGAGCTATCCTTTCAATCCTATCTGCAACATGAAGATCTTTTACCCTGGTGGGTAGATGGTAAAGGTAAGTCTTTGGGACAAGATGAGAGACAGTGTCTATTTTTTCTCTGTAATAGGCCAGCCTTTTTGAGATGATGTTTTCAGTATAATTCCACTTATCCTCAACCAGAAATCCGATGTCCGCCGTAAAATACTGAAGCATGTCCAGGCTGCCGATCAAATCTAAAGTGGACTTGAGAATTTGCGGTAAATTCTTGCATTGGACTACAAGTGCTCTTTGAGCTATTCTGATCTTTTCTCTCAAAAACAGATTATTTGCTCCTCCGTGAGAATCAAGGTATTGCTGATATGTTAAATTCCTCTCCAACATCCTCTCAAGAAGTTTCTCTATTGGTGCGATAGCAGAAGTTGTGGTGTAGATTGGGATCCCTGGATACCTTACGGGTGCGAACACACCAAATGAAATGGTATCCAAGACTATCGCTTCATTATGATATTGTAGATTCTTTGGGTAAGAGATAAGTTGCATTTCAATGTCATATTCTTTCCCTCTTATAACCTTTATTGTGTTTTTGTAGATAGAATTCTTCTGTGTGAAGTTTAAACCACTCTTGCACTTAGTTCTTCTTTGATATCGCTAATTGAGAAGCTTTCCCTCCTGTACCAAAGATGGGGCATAACTCTCCCCAGCATTCGTGAGATGAGTGGGCGTTTCTCCCACTTCCTGATCCCGTCCTGTTCCCTGAATGATGTGATCGCATCTTTTGGACTTTTGCCTGATTCTTTTGGATGATAGAGTATATCATTCAACTCTCTGACGATGGGAGCAAACATGTTGTGATCGGTGACAAACTGATGGATCGCTTTTAGTGTATGATATCCTTCTACTGTCTTATGTCCAAGACGTTCATTGGCCATCTCTATCGCTTTCTCCCCACATTGCGCTTCCTGAAAGCATTCTGCATAACATCTTCCAAAACGAAAGTTTCTGCTTGCTTCGCTGCAGGTGATGATCAGGTCGCCTGCTCCAGATAACCCTCTTGCTGCATCCCTGTGCGCCCCAAAGAACCTGCTGATGGTATCGATCTCTACAGTCGCTCTAGGGATATACGACCCAAGGTAAGAATCCCCTGCTCCACTTCCTTTCATGATACCTGCCATGATAGCATAAACATTCTTCAATGCTCCTCCAAACTCTACCCCTACCAGATCATCACTACCAAAGACCTGGAAATCAGTTGTGTGCAACAGGTCTCTCACTTCTTCGATGTAATTTTCACTGCTTCCTCCAAGAGTGAGAGCAACACTTCCATTAGGATTCACGATGTCTCTGGCAAAAGAAGGTCCTGACAAAGTTAAGATCTGATTCTTACTTGTTTTGGTCTCTTCATAGATGACTTGTGACATCCTTTTGAGAGAATCGACTTCGATACCTTTGGCGAGGTTTGTTAGTTTGGTTTTTTGCGGGATGTATGACTTGCATCCCTGAATGACTTTTCTTACCTGCTGTGCAGGGACGGATATGAAAAGGTGATCAGCTTCTCTTGCTGCTTCTTCAAGGCTGCTGGTCGCTTTAAGGTTTTTTGATAGTGGTGCGGAGTTGAGATATTTGTTGTTGGTATGCTCTTGATTTATTTCATCGATGATATCATTATCTCTGCCGTAGATAATTACTTCTGTGTCTGCCTGCTCAGCGTACTTTTCTGCAACATGATGAGCTACGGCTGTCCCATAGCTTCCTGATCCGATGAATGATATTTTTGTCATAGTCAGTCCTATTAAACATCCAGTTACATCATCCCCCCAAAAAACCTATATCTTTTAACAACTTCCTGTAGTCATACTTTTTAAGAGTTTCCCTGAATTCTGCTTCTAATTTTTTTATATTCTTGTTCCATCTTGGTTAATTCTTCGTCATGATCCTCTTTAGGAACTGCTACAAACGAACGTAAGAATAAATAAAGGTTTGCGAGCATTTGAAGTCTGAATCCAATTCTTTCTTTTATGCTCGGTTTTCCTATGGTGGCTACTTCTGGAACAGTTAAATAGGGGTTGATACATTTAGCCACATCAATTTCTGTCAGTTTGTTTTCTAATCTCATTTTGTTAAGAGAGGTTTGGAAGTTTGCTCTCTCCTTCCAACTCCAAAACTCTTTCCTCCAATTCGTTAAACTTTTTTCTGATTCTTCTGCTGAAATACTCTTGCTTTGAACTAAGGTGATTATAGCTACTAACAACCACTGTTTCAGGGGAATGCACTCTTGGATGTTCTTCTCGCCATTGGACTGGATCGTAATTATGTTGGGAAACTGTCCTGATATTTCCTTCCAAGGATCCTATTGATTCTAAGACATATCTCTCCTGCAAGTGTTGAGGAAAAGGAATTAAACTCCTTATCCCTGTTGCCAACACCCGTTCTATAGCCTTTATTGGCCCATAACCATACTCCCTGAACCAGCGATAAGATCCAACATCTTCTTTCATTATATGCCCTCCTTCACTTCCTCTTCCACAGTTCGTTAGGCGCAACGTTGTAGTGTGTCTCTTCATCCTGTTTTGTACTATAGATGGATGTCATCTTGCCGAACAGTTCGATGTTGGCGGTTCCTCCGTTCTCTGCAACAGTTTCTTTGATTAGCTTAGCGATGATGTTTGCTTCATCTACATCCGGGCTGTATCTGAAATGCAGTTCTCTGATGTACTCTCTCTTCCTTTTCTTAGGTCCAACTTCCAGCTTCAGAGAACCCATCTCATAATCGCTGCCTACACCATTGTCTGCAAAAAGTCCGTTGAAGACATCTTTGGCTAAGTAGACAAGACCCTGCCTTGCTTCTTCTCTGGATTCGGTTTTGTAGTTATCCAGTTTCTCATTAAGGTCATCGATCGATTTTCGCGTATGTTCCAGCTGTTGTTCCAAGTTTTGTTTCTGCTTATGCTTCTGGACTGAATTGAGATCAGTAGCAGATTCAACAACTTCAAGTTCACTTTCACACTGCTGAATACTATATTTCTGACTTTCTATCTCACGATTAACATGGTCTTCCCTGCCCTTGTAGAATCTTTCTCCTAATTCTTCAATCATCTCTTCGCAAGTTAGATCATATTTTTCTTTCTCCAGGTTCTGTCCACTGAGACTTCTCTGCACTTTTGTAAGTACGATGTTCTCAAGTTCTGTCTTCCTTGCTCTTCTGAAAGATTCTCTGATATAAGATGCTCCCTGGGCTGCTACGGGTAAAGCAAGTATAGGGGGGAATAATGGTGCTGCCAATATGTAGCCTGCAACACTTGCTCCTCCTACAAAAATGGCTGCTGCAGCACTCCAACCAACAGAATCAGTACTAAGCTTTCCATCCTTGAATTCTCTGACCCAGGTAGGTATCCCATGTAGTGCGTACACTCCGATCTTTGCACCTTTGTAGACTGGATCCACATCATCTTTCATGTTCTGTACTCCTCTCCTGAGTACTCTCCCCCAGGAAAATTCAAGGTCGTCATCCAGTCCTTTGTTGTTATTATCGTTCTTATTTTGCTCTTTATTGCATTCAACTTCCATTTCTTCAAGTGTTGCTTCAATTGCCATTTTTATCCCTCCATGTCTTTAAATTCTTTATACAACGGATCGTAATCCGTTTCATTTAGTGTGATTTTGATCTTGTTCCTTTGGTACTCGAAATCAAGTCCCTCCAGAGCCGAGATCTCTCTGTTTCTTATCGAGTTGGAGACGTAGGGAATGAAAACATCAGATGTTAGATCGTCATAATGCTCTAAGCTCAGGATCCTAATGCTATGACCAAATATTTCTGGCGTTAGTAGGCCCTCTTTCTCGCCTTCCTGAGCAGCGACTGAGTTTGGTCGCACAGGGATCTTAACATAGAAAAGATCGTTTTCAAAGTACATCTCCGCAGCTGGGGTTTCATCTGAGGGAAATGATTGAAGCATGGCCAGACTGATTATAAGATTTATTTGTGTTAGGTAGAATTCAACAAGGTCTCCATCCAATCTTTCCCGCCATCTTGAAACTTCGCCCGAATTTAGTGCTTCCTGTGTGAAAATTCCCTCAAGTGTTTCGTTTTTCCACTTTTCTGCCAACCTTTCATATTTCTCCATATTGCATTCCCCCATCTAGCTTGTTTATTCTCCAACTCAATTACCAAACAACTCTCAAACCCTACAATACGTAATAGTTAGGATAACTTTAAATATATGCAACCACTCCTGGTGGTTGTTTGGTCATTTAACTGGTGGCTTTTATGGATTTTAGTGAATATGGATTGAATAAGTACGAGGGAAAAGCGTATGTAGCTCTAGTCAGAGAAGGCAATTGTACTGCCCCTCTCCTTTCTAAAAGGTCGGGTGTTCCGCATGGGAAGATCTATATTGTCCTTGATTCTCTGGAAGAGAAAGGTTTTGTCCGTGTTTTTGATGTGTTTCCAAAAAGGTTCACTGCTATCGAACCAAAAGTGGTTATTGAGGAGGCTTTACGTAGGAAAGAGCAAGGGCTGAAAGAATTAAAGCATAAGTCAAAAAATCTACTCAAAGAATTAGGTAGTCTTGCAGGAAAAAAGGAACAGCAACCGGTAGAGAAGATCCGTTCGGTAGAAGGCTATCGTAATTACCTGAATCTTTCAGTCACATTGCATGATAATACAAAACATCAATGGCTGACTGTCTCTTTGCTTCCGGTGTATCAACCTCTTCTTGATGCTTATCGCAGATGTGTGGAGAGGGGTGTAAAAGTGAAAGTCCTAGCGCACGTGACTCCGTCAAATAAAAAGAACCTTCCTTTGTGGCAGGCCACGGGGGCAGAGATAAGAACTATTGACCAACTACCTGCCCGTTTCTGCGTGAAAGATGATACTGAGGTGACGATAAGGATCGTCGGAGAAGGGAAATACTTAGCGATGTGGATACAGTCTCCGACTCTTGCAAAAAGTGCAGAGAAGTTTTTTGGATTCTTGTGGGCGCAGGGGAAGAAAGTTTAGTACTACTGGAATAGATTACCTGTAAAACTTCCCCTTTTGCACTGCTTTAATCCCTATTCCGTTAACAAACAATAGAATCCTCTTGATTAGATCCTGGTGGACTATTACCGCTCCTTTCCCCGCGCTGATAACTTTCTCTCCATCAACAATCCCTTTATACTTCTTCCCCTTCATCGTGTAACCATAAAGAAACCTTTGCAGTTTATTCTTTATAATCGGTTTAACTCCTGCGGAATCAAATTTAACTAAGAAATATTCCTTCAAGCCAAGAACTTCATCGGAAATGACTAAAGTCTTCCGGGAAAGAATGACTTTCCCCTCTTTGGCGATTGTACGCATCAAACTTTTATCTTCTTCCTCAAGGATTTTGTATTGGAATAATGTATGGGCGCTTAACTCCTTGTCTATACATAATCCCACAACCTTCTTTCTTATTCTCTCTTCCAAATTTGTATCCTTTTTCTCTTTGTCTAAAAAAATCATGATATCAACATCAGAATGACGAATCGAGTAGTCTCCTCTCGCAAAAGAACCAAACAAAACTACTGCGTTTATTTCTTTGATTTTAGAAAGTTCTTTCTTTAATGAAACAATTAAACTTTCAAACTGTCCTTTAATTGTTTCTTCCACATTGATCCTACTTATCTTCTTTTCTGCGTAAGTTTTAGACGATTTCATTTTGACAGATCTCTGCAAGTTCTTTTACTGTGAGAAATTTATTCCCATTTTCTCCTTTGTAGGTGACTTTTCTTCTATAATCATAATTGATCATTATTTCAAATTTGAGAACCAAAGAAGCAGGATCCTTGAACTGATTGCTGTTTGTTTTGATGACTCGCAATCTTCTCTTCCGCTTCTTGTCCAAACTTAAAGTAGGTCTTTGATGCTAAACTCATTTTGCTAACCTGTAATAATTTTCTCACTAATTATGGGCTAATTTGTTACTGGGGAGCAAGAGGAAGTATTTAAACTTTTCGTTTTCTTATTACGGATAATCAAAAAAGAGGAATATTACAATTTATTGGTTGCCTGTTAGCAAGAAAAGTTTTGGGTGTGTATTTGAGGTACAGATACCATTAGAGCTGATTATCACTTCCCTTCCAGCACAACCATCGTATAATTATTAAAATACTTCTCAGCTACTTTTCTCACATCAGAAACAGTTACTTTCTTGATGTTTCTAACAAAACTGTTCATTAGATGAGCATCTCCTACCTGCTCCCAGAACAGTAATTGATCGGCTACTTTTTGGGAATCTTCTAACTCTAACAGATAATCTCCTTCGATAAAATCCTTTGCTTCCTTAAGATCCTTCGCGGAGACCTTCTTCAGTTTTTCCATCTCCTGCAATATCAGTTCCTGTAGTAAGTTTAGATTTTTCTTGTCGATCGTGGCATAGATGGCAAAATAGCCAAAACTGACGTCGCAGACGGACTGGGTGCCTACATCGTAGGCTAATCCTCTCTTGCTCCTGATTTCAGTAAACATCCTGCCGCTCTGCCCCCTTCCCAGGATACCGTTGATCACCTCCAGCACGTAAGCATCTTTATGTGATCTGGGGACAGTCTTGAAGCCAAGTACTGTATATGTGTTTACGATGTTCCTTTTTTCCTTCTTTACAGTACATTTAGTTGCAGCAGGTTCAGTTACTTTCTTATGTTTGAGTAAAGGGCCTTTCTGCATACAGAACTGGCTTTCAATCTCTTTTTTCCAGTTATTGACATCTCCGACAATTGATATGACAATATTGTTTGGGGTATAATATTTCTGGAAGAATTCCAGTATTTTGGTTTTGGATAGATTCTTGATGATGTTCCTGCTGCCATAAGTCGGATTCTTACAGGGATGCTCTTTGAAGAGATTCTTCTGGAAGAGCAGCCATTGGTAATATTTGGGCTCATCATGGATGATGTCTATCTCCTTCAGCACAATATTCTTCTCTTTTGAGATGTGGTCCTCATTAAAAAGAGAGTTCTGCAGAATATCTGCTAAGATCTCGACCGCTATGTGGAAATGTTTCTTGAGAACTTTCACATAAAAACAGGTTTTCTCGTTTGAAGTGTAGGCGTTGAAATCACCACCAATCTTCTCGATCTCATTTGATATTGCCCTATTAGTGGGCCTCTTCCCTGTTCCTTCAAAGAGGATGTGCTCCAGAAAATGGGAGATGCCCCTCTCCTTCTCAGCTTCATGATTGCTACCTACATTGATCATTACTTGTACTACTACAGACTTACCTCTTTTACGTTCAAAAATGACCGTAAGGCCATTATCCAGCACCACTTTTTGCATATTCAGAAGTATATATTCGGAGTTTATAAGAATTTTGGGTTAAAATTCAGATTTTAGAATAAGACTATTCTCAGAGATGCCTACTGGCCTGGATTCCTCTGCAAAACCGGCTAAGCACCCCCACATAAAGTGGGGGCCGCATAACAACTGATAAGTCCGAATTGTCTCAAAACGCAAACCTCTTCTCAACCCCTCATTTCTGATA
>CAZWBB010000039.1:0-18725 GCA_964632045.1 uncultured Methanosarcinales archaeon
TGCGCTCACTCCGTTCGCTTAGCCACCCAATTACGTCTTAATGTCTTCCTAGTAAGAAACATACCCCATAAATTATATGTATTAAGAAAAGGTGGACAGCTTACCAGGTTTCCCGCGGAATGCAGTACACCCCGGTACGGAGGCGTTCTTAACTTCCGTGTTCGAAATGGGAACGGGTGAACCACGCCCCTATGGCCGTCCAATATACCTATTTCAACGCTTATTTATAAATATTTCCGAAAGAAATTCTGACCTGCCGTAATACTTACTGCTGTTCGCGATTACAATTTCATAACCCTTTAAAAAATACTTCTCTGCCAACGTCTACAACAAACAAAAAGGTGATGCAATTTGACAGATACAGCAATTATTCTTGCCGGCGGACTTGGAGAAAGACTACGTCCACTTACCGATGAAACCCCTAAACCACTACTGCCTGCTTTGGGAAAACCAATAGTCCAACATACTATCGGTTACCTCAAGAATCACGGGGTAAAAAATATCATCCTTTCGATCGGTTACAAAGCTGATGTCATCCAGGAGTATTTTGGAGATGGTTCACAACTGGGAGTGAATATCTCATATTGCATTGAAGACGAGCCTCTGGGCACAGGGGGAGCGGTAAAGAAAGCAGCAGCAGGATTGACAGAGCCGTTTATCCTTACCTGGGGCGATGAACTGAAAGATATTGATTATTCGGGATTGAGGGATGCTTACCTGCGAAATAACTGCAGGATCACTATGGTGCTTACGCCCCGTGATGATGTTCAGCAGTTTGGAGTTGCTAAACTGGAAGGGGAAAAGATCGCTTATTTTGTTGAGAAACCTAAACCTGAAGAAGCGCCTTCTAATTTAATTAATGCCGGTGCTTTCATAATCAATCCAAAATGCTTGGAGATGCTTCCTGAGGGGAAGTCTTCCATCGAACGGGATTGCTTTGAGAAGCTGGCTCCAAAAGGAGAGATTTCTGCTTTCATTCATAAAAGTCAGTGGTATCCGACGGATACTCTGGAGAGATATACAGATGCTTGCAGGAATTTCAAGCCTGCTCTGGATTTTGGAAAAAAAGAAGTGATTATAGCCGATGTGGATGAGACTATCTGTGAAAGCTGCCAGCAAGTAAGCGAAGAGATGGCAGCACAGATTGACCGGTTGATTACCCAAGGATTCAAATTTGCTTTCATAAGCGGAACAAAGACCGCCGATTTGCAGAAGATGATCTCTTCCAGAATGAAAAGGGAGCATCATCTTCTGGGAACGACGGGGACGAATTATACTGTTATTAGAAACGGGAAGGAGGAAAGTATCTACAACCTGGCATTTTCTGAGCAGGAGAAACAGGAAATTATTGTGGCTTTTGAAAAACTGATTTCTGAGTACAACATCCAGTCGATGACAACTAAAGAGGATCAGCTGCAGGACAGAGATTCACAGATAACTTTGTCGGCCATCGGCAGGAATGCGCCATCTGAGATGAAGGCAAAGTACGATCCTGATGGAGAGAAGAGAAAAGTGTGGGTAGAATTTCTCAGAAAGCAGCTTGGTGATAACTATGAGTTCAAGATCGGCGGGACGACATCTGTTGACATTACCAGGAAAGGGCTGGATAAAGCCTGGGGCATCAAGAAGTTCGCTGAACATAATGGCATCCCTCTCGGGGAGATTCTATTCTTTGGAGATAAGATATATCCAGGTGGGAATGATTTTGCTGCCGCTAAAGTTGTCGATTGTATCCCTGTAAAATGTCCTGATGATACACTGAATGAGTTTGGGAAGATTGAGGCGGTGCAAAGGGATGGAAAGCAGAAGGAATCTGTAGTAAATGGTGTTGTTGATAATGATAACCAACATCCTGCACCGATAAACAACAAATACTATCAGGACATCAAGAACTTCCCCTCCCAATTCATGCAAGGGATACAGCTTGCCCAGGGGATCAATATGATTGGATACTTTAACAGGGTAATTATTTGTGGTGTGGGAGGCAGTTCATTGTACGTTGAGATGATAAATGACTTTCTTGATGCAAGCGATACCGGGAAAATCCGCTTAGAAGCGAACAGAAGCTACAGCATTCCTAAGAACGCAGATGATAAAACGTTGTTCATAGTTGCTTCACATTCGGGAAACACTGAAGAGACACTGTCCTGTCTGGATGAGATTGAGGAGAGAGGATACAAGCACGTGGTTTTCACCTCGGGTGGCAAGCTGATGGAGAGGGCGAAAGATAAGAGTGCTCCTCTGGTTGTACTGCCAACAGGGATGCAGCCGCGTCTTTCTACGGGATTCTTTGTGGGCGGGTTGTTGAAAGCGCTGAATAATTGTCATGTAATAGATGATTATTCTGGGGAACTTATTAGTGTTGCAGAAGGGTTGGATAACTCTTTGGATGAAGTTGTCGCTAAGTCAATGGCTAAGGAGCTTGTTGATAAGATACCCCTTGTCTACTCAACTGACAACAATTCTTCAATAGCTAGGGTCGCTAAGATAAAGTTCAATGAGAATGCCAAGATTCAGTCATTCTGGAACTTTTTTCCAGAAGTGAATCATAATGAGATGGTTGGTTTCACTAAGATGGTTATGAATCCTTACTTTCTGATCTTCAAATCGAAGTTTACGCATCCAAGAAATTATAAGCGGATTGAAGTATTCTCAAAATTGATGCAGGAGAAAGGTCTTCCTGTCAAAGTGATCGATATGGTAGGGGACACTGTATTCGCAGAGATGATAAACGCTTATTATTTTGTCGATCATCTTTGTTATTATTTGGCTACTGAGTATGGAATCGATCCTGAGCCTGTACAGATGGTGGAGGAGTTTAAAGCGCAAATTCTAACATAAATTTTTATATAACCCCTGTTATTCAACAGGAATATGGACCCAGATATCCACCAAAAAATACTCAAAGCGGGTAAAATAGCAGCACAAGTAAGGGATGAAGGTGCAGCTAAGTTTGTTGTCGGCGCCAGCTGTTTAGAAGTGATGGATTTTTGCGAGAAAAGAATTCTGGAATTGGGTGGGGGAATTGCCTGGGTGCAGATGGCTATCAATGATGTCGCTGCCCATTACTGTCCTGAGGAGAATGATGAGAGGACTCTTCAGGAAGGCGATCTGGTCAAGATTGACGTGGGGGTGCACGTTGACGGTTGGCTGGCTGATACGGCGCAATGTGTCGAGGTAGGCAGTTCTGATGAATGCAAGGATATGATAAAAGCTGAACAGAACGCTCTATATGCAGCTATAAAACTGGCCACTCCGGGCAGGCACTTGTGGGAATTGGGGGAAGCGCAGTATTCAGAAGCAGAAGTGATGGGTTTTACAACCGTGAAGAACCTTTCCGGGCATACTTTGGGGAGATGGAAAACTCACGCTGGTATTTCTATCCCGACTTTCAACAATAAAGATAAGACAGAACTACGGGAGAATATGCAGATCGCAATTGAGCCATTTATCACGGCCGGAGATGGGATAGTAAAAGATAAGGGGAAAGCGACTGTTTTTATGGTAGTCAGGGACGGCGGAGTCAGGACACCTTACGCCAGGAAGATCCTGGAACAAGTGAAACCGCAAAATGGGCTGCCTTTCACGACAAGATGGCTTAGCAGGAAGATGGGCCGAGGGGCGGCAGCTTTGGGCTTGCGCGAGTTAGAACGGGTGGGGATCGTTAAATCGTATCCTCCTCTGGCAGAGATTACCGGAAGGAAAGTAGCACAGTGGGAGCATAGTATGATTGTTAGGGATAAGGCTTTGGTTTATACTGGGAGTGATGGAGAAGAATAAAAAGGACTAGAATTCCTCAAAAACCCTCTTCCCGTCAACTTTCTTCATGGCCAACAAAACTTTCTTATTCTCGTCCAGATGGGCAGCGACTACTCTGCCGATGAAAAGGATATGATCGCCAACATCAACTTCCTTGTCTAACTGACATTCAAGATTGGCTGTTGCATCTTCTAGCAAAGGGGGTCTGACAGTTGTAGCAGGAAGGGTCTTTATTCCCGTCTCATGGAACTTATCCACTTCATCTCCGTGGGTTGTACCAAAGAACATCAGTTCCTTTTCTATCTCCTTGTTAGGTACAGCAACAACAAACTCGCCGCTTTTACGGATCAGTTTATGGGTGTATCCCTTCCTGGAGAGGGAGACTGCAAACAGTGGCGGGTCAGAAGAACATTTCATATTCCAGGCAGCGATCATGCCACTTGCTTTGTTTTCATTGTCAACAGAAATTACAAAGACAACACGTTCTGGTTTCAGTTTTGGAAGGACGTCTTGAGGAGGGAGTTGTTGCATGCTTACCACTTGCTTACCTTTCCCAATAGTTTGTTTATTTTTCTTTCAATATTCTTGAATTGTTGGGACCTCTTATCTGGGTTTTTTAGGTTCTTTTGCTTGCTCTTTTTTTTAATCCTTTTTGCCATTTTTCTTCAATGAATGTTTTAGTTTATTTATTTCTTTCTGTAGTGACTGGTTCTTGGTGTTCAAAGCGGTATTCTTTTCCTCCAGTTCCCTTGAATCTTCCAGTATCTCTCTCAAATCCGTCCTGAAATCCTCCCTTTGTTTGTCCATCAACATCTCGTAACCAATATAATAAATCAAAGGCAGAATAATAATCTCTAGGTATAGCCACAATTCTTTGTAGGTTGGAATAACATAAATTAATGTTGTAAAAATTATTGCAAATGTAGTTGCGAAGATAATCAACCTATACTTTGGCTCCATGGGAAGACAGAAACTAACTATTCTTTATAACAATTTCAATTCTCCAAACGACAGATTACTCTTTCATCCTCGGCAGCACTTTATACACAAAGATTGCTCCTGCGATGATGATACCCCAAAAGACAATCCAGTTGACTATTCCAAGTGCAAAGAGAATCATGTTGAGGATAAGGATGATCAAGACAATGTAACCGATCCACTTCAGTTGTTGTTTTCTCACTTTTTCAATCTCTTAACAACATCTTTGACGCTCAACAACTGTTCATCTCCGGTTTCCATGTTTCTGAACATTACTTTCTTCTGTTTCAACTCATCTCCGCCGATGATGACTACATAAGGAATGCCCAAAGCATTCGCGTACTGCAGATTCTTGCTCACTCCTTTCTTGCCCATGGAGAAGCTGGCCGCAATGCCATTGTCCCTTAATTCCTGGACTGTCTGCAGGGATTCCTGCACGGTTCCGATGGGGATGACATATACTTCAGCTGCGGTCTTTCTTTCAAATGCTTCCTTTTCCTTCAGGCTGTCCATGATGGGGGCCAATCCAAAGGCAACACCTGTGGCAGGAATCTCCCTGTTACCTCCCAGGAAATCACCGATCATCTTATCGTATCTTCCCCCTCCAGCAAGGGAAGAAGTGACTTTACCTTTTTTGAGGAATGCTTCAAATACTGGTCCGGTGTAATAGGCAAGTCCTCTTGCTAGAGAAACATCAAAGAAAGCTGTTTTGATATTCATCGATCTAAGATAATTGAATATCTCTTCCAGTTCTGCCAGTCCTTCTTTCCCTTCTTCGTTGGTGATCTTTACTTTTAGTTCTTTTAGCGTGATCCCTTTTTTGATCAGCGAGAGAACTTCTGTGATCTGCTTTTTCTTGAAACCTCTTTCAAGAAGCTCCTCGCTTACACCATCTTCTCCGATCTTATCCAGTTTGTCGATGGCAATAATGGCTTCTTCTTTCCTTTTGATCCCGGCTTGCTTAAGTATTCCGTTAAGAAGCTTCCTGTTGTTCACTTTTATTCCAACATCAAAACCAAGCTTTTTGAATGAAGCATCGATCATGGCGATTATTTCAGCATCGGCCAACATTGATCTTGTTCCTACAGTATCAATATCCATCTGCCAGAATTCTCTGTACCTTCCTAATTTTATGGGCCCGTCTCTGAAGACGCGGCCCACTTGATACCTTTTGAAAGGCATCTTCAACGTAGGGTTCATCGCTACATATCTGGAAAGCGGAACAGTCAGATCAAACCTTAACCCTAATTCTCTTTTTCCCTGGTCGGTGAGTTTGAATGTCTCTTTCAGAGCGTCAGAAGCCTCTCCGGCAGCGAATTTGGCAGCGAGGGTATCATATCTCTCTAAGAGGGGCGTCTCTAAAGGGACGAAGCCATAAAGTTCAAATACTTCCCTTAGTTTTCTGATAATCGTGTTCTTGATGATCTTCTCTTCCGGCGGGACGTCCCGCACACCTTTTGCAGTTTGTAGTTTCATTTTTGATTGCCTATTTCCTCGTTTTTCAGTTCTCTATTTTTCAGTTCTTTATTAAGTTTTTCTTCACCTAGTCGGATTGCCAGGTCTACAGCTTCTTTGGGGGTTCTTACGCCAATCACTTTCCTTGTCTTCCTCACGTCAAAATATTTGTTAGCCATCTTGTCAGCCCAGCCGCCTGTTCCCTCGATGGCGATCATAGGGATGTCTAGCTGGTAGGCCTCGGCCAATTCAGTAAGAGTACCAGAACCGCCGCTGATGGCTATGATACAATCACAGCTGCCCACCAGGACAAATTCTCTGCCTCCTCCCCTAGCAAGACCGCTTACTATACAGATGTCTGTGTTTTCTTTGTCAAAGATGTCCTTGCCAACACCGTAGGTTACTCCAACAGTAGTACCATCTATCTTCTTTGCTCCCCTGGCAGCGGCAGTGCTGAGGGAATCGTAATCTTTTTCTGCGCCATATACCGTAATGTTTCCTGTTCTGGCGATCAGTTCACCGATCTTTTCAGCAATTTTCTCAACGGTTTCATCGTAATTCTGGTCAGCTGCGCTTCCCATGACTCCAATCTGTAGTTTCATTTTCTTTCCTCCGTTTCCTGAATGTTATTCTTTGATACTAAGAATTTGTCAGTTGTCCTCCTGGCGAATTCAGCGCTCTTTTTGATATCATCTGTTTGGTAGTACTTTAGACAGAATGCGGAAAAGAGCGTGTCTCCTGCACCGATGGTATCTTTGGCAGCGATCTTTTTAACTTTGACGCTCAGTGCCTCTTTGCCTTTTTGCAGAACCCTAAATCCATTGCTTCCATCAGTTATCAGGAGTGTCTTTATCTCTGGAATTCTGGTCTCCGGGATATTCTGAATTTCCTCGCTGGTAGCTTTTACAATGTCAAATCTTCCCAGCTCTTCTGAATCAAAAGGTTTCTTCTTCCCAAAATCGGATTTTTCTCTTACATAACCTTGAAGATCCAGGCAGCAGAATTCGCCGATTTTCCTCGGCTGAAATTCATCAAGAAGGGTGGAGATGAGGACAAACTGCGGCTCTTCTTTTGAGTTAAATGTGATCTCATCCACTTCCTTGATTCTTCCTCTTTCGTTCTTCATGTCAATCTCTACTGAGGCTTTCTTGCCAGAGAACACTTTGCAGGGAACTCCAGCTGCTTTGAGGGCATTGCAGATAAACAAAGCAGGACCACCTTCTCTGACTTCTATACCGTAGTCCGAGATGAGGACATCTTCAGCGAATGAAGAGATGACTGTGGCTTTCATCCTGTCGCCTCCGACTTCCTGAGTATTCCTCCGTTTCTGATGATTTTTGGGAACCTGTCGATGCAGTCTATCTGGATATCCGCATAATTGCTGGGGCTTCCGACGATCACTGTCCTCATACCCACACTCTTAGCAGGGATAATATCTGAGTATTCCTGGTCGCCTATTGAAACGCACTGCTCTGGAGGTACTCCCAGTGAGTCGGCTACAGCTTTGAATATCCTGGGATCTGGTTTTCGCAAGTCTGATTCTCCGGTGAAGAGGGTATCCTCCACGAATGACATAATATCCAGGTATTCCAGGGTACGGGCAGCCCATACTCTTGGAGCAGCTGTCAGGACGGCCACTCTGTCTTCTAACTGTTCGAAGATGTCTCTGACTGTGCTGTTTTTTTTTAAATATTCTGCCGGTTCAAGAGACCACGTTGCAGCAAAGAAATCAAGCCTGTCAACACCAAGTTCCTGCTCAACTGCAAGACTGGTCTCTCCATCGTATCTATCTTTCAGGTCATTGTACTTTTCGGATGCTTCTTTCTCAGAGATTGATAAGAGATCTGAAAGAAACTGGAGGATGTTCTTTCTAATGTTTGCGTAGAATCTGGAAGCAGAGAAGTTGGAAGAGCCACCATCATCAAACTGATATAAAGTTCCGTCTAAATCAAATATGTAGTAATCTTTCATTTTCTGTTCACCTCCAATGAGAGTGGTTGGCCGATCCTTTCAGTTGGACAGCCATTCTCCTCGAGCAATGTCAGCAGCTTGGAGTTGTATGCTTGACAGAGGGACTTCACAGCTTCTTCATAAGGCTTTGGAATACTGGCCCACTCGACAGGTTTCTCCCAGTATGGGATAAAACCGCTGCCATCAGCAACTCTTCTCCCATCTATGCCAAAGAAATCTCTCAGTTCGATCCATTCATAGAACTCGAACAAATCCAGTGCAGTCATCTTTCTCTTGTTGTTGATGTTTGCATTTGCTTCAATACTGGAGTAGCCAAGTAGAATCTCTTCTATCTTAATTCCTCGTTGCTCGATAAGAGTGCACGTCTCAAGCATGGTCTCGCCACCAAACGCTCCGACATCTGTGAGAATGATTTTCCTGTACTGAGAGAGCTGATCCAACTGCCTGTCAAGGGACGGTTGTCCTGGTCTGGATGATATTGTAATTTTTCCGGTGACGGGATCAGTGATTCTGGTCACTTCAAGGTAAGCATCTGCATCTGTTAAATACACCCGGTCCAGACTTACTACCGGAAGATTTCTCAACTGGCATTGTCTCTCTAGTTGTTGGGAAGTGACCAAAGCATCGGACGCGACTTGATTCACTCCAGTAGGAGCGTATTGCCAAAAATCTGTCAGAAAGGCTTCCTCAAATGCTTGAACCTGTCTCCGGACTGCATCTGTAAGCGGTATGCCGATCTTTCTTTCAAGCGTTGGGACGATGTCCTTGCTGATCAGATAAGATTTACCGGCAATGATACTGATGCCTTTCTTTGCTACTTCTGCACTTGTTTTGTTTGTTTCTGTATTTGTTTCCATTTTTTTCCTCCATTGGTTTTATTTCTAATATTTAACTTCAAAAAAAGAGGGCCACAGGCGGGAAACTCGACTGGCGTCGTGAAGTTGTCGCTTCCGGCGCCAACAATCGAACCCGCTCCTGAAGCTTTCGGTAGGGGACGAAGGTCCCTTTGTTATTCCACAGGCTTCTACGCTACCGTTACGCTACTGCGGCCATTAAGAATGTGGGGGCATTTAGCCCTGTAGATGATGAACTAGATCTGTAAGAATGCTACTTGGTTCCATTTTGTTTTTTGTTTTGATTTCCATTGTTCATCACTAAGTGATAACTGGAAAATGTGGCTTATATTTAAATCTTTCCCCGCAATAGTACGGGTTGATGCGATTTGTGGTATACCAATAGAATTCAATATCTGGAGCGCAGTATCAAAATCCCTTCAAAACAGCTCTTTCCGCCTTCCTCAGATGTTCCCTGTACGTAGAAAGAGATAATCCCATTATCTCGGCCAACTTCCTTAACTCGATCTTCCTGGGGAAGTTATAGTATCCGTTCTCTTTTGCTAACTGCAAAGCCTTCTGCTGTAGAGAGGTCATCACTGGCATGACGTGTGGGAAGTGAATCTCTTTGAATCTTGTTTTATTCATGCCCAACAGCTTGAACTCCTCCAACTCGTTGACTTCTTTCTTGATATTACGTATGAAATCCATCAGCACTTCTTTTGTCCAGCTACCTACCTCCCAATGTTCTACTCCTTTGATATCTACGAGTACCGGCTTGAGATGGATCACTTTCTTGAGGTAGGACTGCGCCAGCATGGTGCTTTTGGATCTTGTTTTGTAAGTAAAGAAAAGGACGTTGTTGTTGGCTTCCAGGTTATCGATGTTCTTGTCCTTTTCTAAATCTTTGATGAATGCATTTACATTCTTCTCATCGCCTTCCAGCTTTTCGAAGTGGAAGAAATGGGTGTAACCTTTTTCATGGTAGGAATCTAAAGGATATCCCAAAGAATTGACGTTGAACTTCTTACATCTGTTGCCGATGATACAGTTATGTTTCAGTTTTAATTTTGCGACCCACATTATTGCGGGTGTAATATTTAGGATTATATAAAGATTTGGCCACAATCATCTTTTTATACTCTTCTTTTATCTTCCAGCCATGATCTACAGAAATCTCATTAAGCCCCTCCTGTTCAAGACAGACCCAGAGAAGATTCATGACTTCTTTACGTACTTTGGAAAGTTTCTCGGCAAATCTGGAGCTGCAAAATCGATAATATCTTCTATCTGCACTTACCATCACCCGTCTCTTGTTCAGACAATCGATGGGATCAGGTTCAGGAATCCGGTGGGATTGGCGGCCGGTTTTGATAAAGATGCAAATTTGATGAGAATAATTCCAGCAGTAGGATTTGGTTTTGAGGAAGTCGGCAGCGTTACTGCTCTTCCGTGCAAAGGTAATCCTAAACCACGTATCTGGAGATTACCAAAACATGGTTCTCTTGTAGTGAATTATGGGTTGAAGAATTGTGGATGCAAAGCTATTGTTAGGAAGCTGCGTGGAAAGAGGAATGAGATCCCTATCGGTATCAACATCGCTCGGACGAATTGCAGGGATGTCAGCAGTGAGGAAGAGGGTATCGGGGATTATTTTGAATCGTTGAAAACTCTTGAGCCGTATGCAAGTTATGTTACCATCAACATCAGCTGTCCTAATGCTTTTGGGGGACAGTTTTTTACTGATCCGATCCTTTTGGAGAAGTTGTTGGCCAAACTTATGACGATTGGGACAGACAAGCCAATCTATATCAAACTTTCTCCTGATCTGCTGCTGGAGCAGGTCGATGTGATCATCTCTGTCTGCGAGAAGTATTCAATTGGCGGTTTCATCATCAGCAACCTTCTGAAAAATAGGGAAGGATCAGGGATCCACCAGGGAGGATTTGCTAAGGTTGGCCAAGGCGGCCTGAGCGGCAAACCGGTGGAAAGGAATTCTAATCAAATGATTTCTCATGTGTACCAAAGAACAGGTGGTAAGTATACGATCATCGGTTGTGGTGGCATCTTCTCTGCAAAGGATGCTTATGAGAAAATACGATGTGGGGCATCTCTTGTGCAGCTGATAACCGGGATGATCTTTGAGGGTCCGTTATTAATTGGGCGGATCAATAGAGGGTTAGTAAGGTTGCTGCGCCGGGATGGATTTAATGATATTTCTCAGGCTGTCGGGACAAAGCACAGGAAGTAGGTTCTTTTCTGTGAAAGAGAAGGGTGGCCGGCGAGAATTGAACTCGCGTCCCGGGATCTCTGCTGATGATCAGCCACAGTCCCGTATACTAACCACTATACTACGGCCACCAATAAGAAGCCAGAATGACAACTTCTTTAAAAAATTTACCTAAAATGGAATTACAACCAAAAACCATAAAAACTCCCTCCTTTTCCAGCCTCTTACAATGAAACGAACACATAATTGCGGAGAACTTAGGAAGAATGATGCTGGTGAAAAAGCCACCTTGGCCGGCTGGGTCGAAACACATCGTATTCAGGGGAGAATCAGTTTTATCCTGCTTAGAGATAGATACGGCGTAACACAAATTTTTGTCAATCCAAAAATTACCAAAGAGTTAGGGGAAATCAGAAGGGAGAGTGTTGTCCAGGTGGTTGGACAGGTAAACGCCAGACCAGATAACCAGATCAGGAAAGAGATGGCTACCGGAGAGATTGAAGTGTGCGCTGATGAAGTGAATATTCTTACAAAAGCGGAACCACTCCCTTTGGAACTTGATGACAGTATAGAATCGACGGAGGAGACAAGGTTGAAATACAGGTATCTTGACCTACGAAGACCAGTGATGGTCAATAATCTGCTTTTACGGCATAAAGCCATCCAAAGTATCAGGAATTTTCTCACAGAGAAGGATTTCCTGGACGTGACCACTCCCATACTTACCAAATCAACTCCCGAAGGAGCAAGAGATTACTTAGTTCCTTCAAGATTGCATAAAGGGAAGTTCTACGCCCTTCCGCAGGCGCCGCAACAGTACAAGCAGCTTCTTATGGTGGCGGGGATCGATAGGTATTTCCAGATAGCTCCCTGTTTCAGGGATGAGGCAGCAAGAGCGCATCGCGCACCAGGAGAATTCTATCAGTTAGATTTTGAGATGAGTTTTCCTGATCAGGAAGATATTCTCAATATTATCGAAGAGACGATGATACGCATGGTAAAAGAAGTCTTCCCGGAGAAGAAGTTTACAAAACTTCCGTTTCCTAGGCTGAAATACGATGATGTGATGAAGAAGTATAAATCAGACAGTCCAGACATAAGGAAGAATAAAGACGATCCCAATGAATTGGGTTTTTGTTGGGTTGTTGATTTTCCTCTGCTTATGAAGCAGACGGCTGAAGATTTTTTCCATGGGGCAGGAAAAGAGTGGGGACCTTCCCATAATATGTTTACAGCTCCGAAGGAGAAAGACATCCCGCTGCTGGACAAAGATCCTGGAAAAGTGAAATCCTACCAGCACGATTTGGTGTTGAATGGTTTTGAGGTGGGCGGAGGAGCAATAAGGATTCATGACCCAAAACTGCAGGAAAAGATCTTTGAGCTGATCGGTTTGAAGGAGAAGCAGAAGAAGGAGTTCTCGCACATGCTGGAAGCATTCACTTATGGTGCTCCTCCTCACGGTGGGATCGCTTTGGGAATCGACAGGCTGCTTATGGTAGTTATCGGCATGAAGAATATTCGTGAACTTATTGCCTTTCCGAAGAACAAGGATGCGATTGATCCGGTGATGGATGCTCCATCTGAGGTTGCTAAGGAGCAGCTGGATGAGTTGGGGATTAAGATGAAGAAATAGTTGTTAATTTTTAACTTCAACTCAACTTGAAACTTTCAATTCTTTTATATATTTGTAGATTATTCTCATTAGTGGTGATGTTAATATGGGAATAAATGAACAATGGAAGACGATTAAACAAAATTGGTTGATAGCAGTTGTGTTGTTACTGGTTGTTTTAGTGCCTATGTTTTCTGGAAGTACTGGTTATTTAGGGAAGAGTGCAAAGGATTTTGGTGGTTATGCGGTGGAGGAGATGGCTATGGCCAGAGCACCGATGGGAATAATGTATGATGAGAGTTTTGCTCCTGAAGTAGAGGAGAGAAAGATAACCAAGACTGCAAGCATTTCTAATGAAGTTGAGCGTGGGAAGTACAGAGAAGCCGAGACAAGACTGAAAGCGATAGTGGCAGCTACGGATTCATATCTGCTGAATGAAAACGTGCATAAGTCTGGTGAGGGAAGAAGATCGTATTATTCTGGGAATTATCAACTAAAAGTAGCTGCTGGAAAGTATGATGCTGTGCTTTCTCAGTTGAAGGCTTTAGGTGAAGTGCAGTCTTTTAATGAGAACGCTCGAGATATCACGGAAAGGCATGAAGATCTGAATATTGAACTTGCTGCGGAAAAAGCAAGACTTACCAGATTCAAAGAGATGTATGAAGAAGCAGAAAGAGTTGAGGACAAGATTCAGTTGACAGACAAGATGTTCGATCTGGAGAGGAGGATAAGCTACATAGAAGAAGCCCTGGAGAATGTTGATAATAGGGTTGAGTATTCAACAATATCCATGAATTTACGGGAGGGGCGATCTAGTTATGCAAACACTGCCTTTGTGAAGTTCTCTGAGTTAGTGAAGAAGCTAGTTGATAGTGTAAATGGCGTGCTGTCATTGTTGTTTTGGGTAGTACCCTGGGTGATAACAGGTCTAATTGCTTGGCTAGTTGTCAGGTTGGTGAGAAAAAGGAGATAGTTTTTTATATTTGTTTATCTCCAGATTTGAAATGCCTGTTACAACTGAAATGAAAGAGATCCTTTCTTACTTTTCAGGAAGGGACGATTATGCCATCTTCGGCGGCTTCGCCTCTATGCTGCATGTCGGGCTTGAAACTTCCGAAGATATTGATGTTTTTATCTATTCCCGGGAGACTGCGAATAAAGTCTATGAAGATCTTCTACAACGGGGTTGGAACGAGAAAGCTAAAGTGGAGGATAAGTGGGTGTGGTACGTGGGGATGGAAAAGAACGGAACATCTTTTGATATGCATCATTCTGAGCTTTCTAACAAGGTTTTCCTGAACAACACTGTAGAGATGAGATTTGATAAGTATCCATTAAGTATAGTCGGAACGGAAGAGTTGTTCATAGCAAAGATTCATGCATTGATCGATGATGATCGTTCTCCTGAGAAGGTACAGAGGGATAAGAAAGTTATATCTTTACTGAAAGATAAGATCGATGGAGAGAAAATGAGGTTGATCTTTGACAAGCTGCCGGAAGAGTTCTGGACTAAAGGTTATTTCTGATATTTTTTTGTTACTTCTTCAATCTTTCTTTGATCATCTGATACAGAACATAAACAGCAATAGTGACAACACTTCCCAGAAAGAACCATAAAGCGATATCCGGTTGCGAGGAAGTAACAACTTTAGCGGTTCCTTCAACTACTCGAGGAACTGCATCTGCCATCATTGTACTTTCTGCTTTATCAACAGCCTGCTCTGCCAGCATCACAGGTGCTCTGGCAGCAGTAAAAGCGGTCTTGTTCTGAAACGAAGTGATGAACTTGATCACAACGCTGATTCCCAAAGCGATGATCCCTACCGGAAGGATTCCTTTGAGTTTCTGTTTCAATCCGGACACTTTCTTGGGAGCGATGATGATATACTTGTTAGCCAGTTTATAGTGGTTGACTTCCCGGCCTTTCTGGCTGTAGTGGAATTCTTCAACTATAACCAGTCTTGCCTCCACTAATTTCAGCAGATGATAATGTACTGTAGAGATGGGTTTGTTGATGTCTTTAGCAATATTTGCTTCTGTATCATGGGATTTCTCAGCCAGATGGTTGAGGATTTTTCTGCTGGTGTCACTGGTTATGGTCTCTGCCAGTTTCTTGGTTTTCTTTTCGTTCAGATCCACCAGGAGGAAGTTGCTTTTGGCCATAATTTCTGTATATGTTGTTGTATTTATATTTGTTTTGATAGGTTTGAATCAGATTGAAGTTTAGAAATAAAAAACCCCGCTGCCACGAGCGACAAGTCGCTGGGGCTTCCTATCGGAAACAAGCGGTGGGGTATGAACCCAATTAGAAATCAACAGGAAACAACCAGTTCCTTGCAAGCAGATAAGCAGCAAAAATCCCAATCAGCACACAAGCTTCGTATCTGTTGAGTCTTTCATCTTTCCATAAGAAATAAAATATTAAGCTGGCAATGCCGATTTTACAGGGGAGATCATAAAACATTGTTACTTTAGGGATAGCATAACCAGAGATCAATGCTCCTAAACCGATTCCCAGCAATGGATTTGTCACATTACTGCCGATCAGTACTCCTGCAGAGATGCCTTTCTTATGTTTAAGTACAGCAATCAAAGCCGTTGTCAGTTCTGGGAGTGCAGAAGCGATTCCTAACAGGATCACACCAAAATAGGAAGCGCTGATGGGAAAAGTAGAAACGAGAGATGTAGAGGCTTCCAGAACTTTATTGGCTGCGTAGGCCATCACTGTAAAAGCAATTATTATTGCAGCTATTTCAATGGCTATTCTTAATTTGGAAAGTCCATCTCCTTTGACTACCCTCTGAGTTTTAAGTTCAATCTTCTTCTCTTTCTTTGTTTGCTTTTTGTGCAGGTAGAAAAGATATCCCACATAAGCTACCAGCATGATAAAACCTTCGATTCTGTTGATCATTCCTCCGATTGTCATGAACCACATCAGTATTGTTCCGATAATCAACGCTCCGGCCTGAGAAATAAGATTTTTCCTTACAACAACAATCGTTCCCACAAGAGCGACCAACGGAAGAACGAAACTCTGTTGGAAAATGTCTGAACCAACATTCTGTCCAACGATTAGTCCAGAAATAGTGTTCATTGCTACTGGAGTTCTGACGATGTTTAAACTGCCGATGACGGCAGACATTATTTCAGGTACACTTGTACCGATGGATAGGATTGTCAGGCCGATGAATGTGCCAGACCAGCCGAAATGTTTGGCTAACCTGATAGAATTTCTGACGGCAATCTCTGCTAGGAGAAGGATAGCTATTACACCAAGAGTCAAGTAGTAAATTTCTGTAAGCATTTTGCCTCTTTTTGTGGTTAGTATTTGCTATAACTTTAAAAAGTTTGTTTTTTCTCTATACGCCATGGAATGTAGACAAGAACAGAACAAACAAGACTGTAAATGTACATATCCCAGCTGTCCCAGGAAAGGTATCTGTTGTGAGTGCATCAAGCATCATCTGGTTAACAGAGAGCTGCCTGGTTGCTGTTTTGATGAGGAAGGAGAAGCATCTTTTGACAGGAGTTTTGAAAATTTTGCCAAGCTGGTCGGGGAAAGGAAGATTTGAAACTCGGAGAAAGGTTTTTATAACTACTTAGTCTTCCTTATATCAATGAGTATCAACAAAGAGGTAAGCAGGATTCTTGGAAGGGATATTGCTATCCTGAAATGTATGATGCGTGGACTTATTAATTCACGTGCCTTAGCCAGATATATTATCAAGACCTACGAACTGTCATACTCATTTGAAGCTGTGGTTAGTGCGGTTCGCAGGTATAATGAGTACCGACTCTTACAGGCATCAGATGAGGTTAAAAATATATTTAAAGGGGTTTTGGTATCAACTAAAGATAATGTGGCCAGAGTGGTGGTGAAAGACAATGCTTTCACCGACATCTGTAGGGACTTCCTGCAGGGAAAAAGATTGAAGGTTAACTGTCGGATCATAAAGTCAAAAGAGACAGTGACTCTTATTCTAAGCCAGAAAGATCTTGAAGATAAGCTTTCTCTCTTCAGAAGGACAGATATTCTTGCAGTGCAAAAAGATCTGTCAGAGATTCGCCTGCATTTTGGAAAGGATTTCACTGGTATGAAAGGGATCATGGCCAGGATTGCGGGAGAGTTGGCCTTGCAGGAAGTCAATATAGAAGATCTTCTCTGCAGTATCCCCGATATTTTAATCTATGTAAAAGAGGAGAGCATCATCAGTGCACATAAATCGCTAATGGAACTGAAAAAATAGAAACTAACAGCTTTGCCAGGCTGCTTCCTTGCCTACCCTGGCTCTTCGTATACTTGGTTCATCCCCTTCTTGCGGGATTACTCTCCTGACTTCATCTGAATCTCTGGTTGACACGCCATATGGATTGGTGAGGCGGGCACAGGTAACATTGAATGATTGATTTGGATCAACTTTCACTTCATTTGCCTTTTCGAATAATTCTCTGACTCCATAAGACCTGTCTTCAACTCTTTTGCACTCGTCTTTGGCATGAACTCCGTTCTCCCGGTATAGATCGATCATTCCTGCTCTGTGCGCAAATAATGCTCCCAAGGCATATGCTGTCTTGTGTTCATCTGTCAATTGTAGTCCTAATTCTGCAATATGATCTTCAACATAATCAGCGGCAAGTTCGCAGAGGTACGCCACTTGTCTCATCGATGTTCCTTCGTACGCAAAATTCACAAAACGGTCTGGATGCCTCAGCAGTTCGTCTCTAGCTTCCAGAGTTGCTTCTGATAAATACACTTCTCTTCTCGCTTCTAAGAACATGCCATGGAGGATGCTTTCTTTCTGATCCGGATGGATGGATCCTGGCGTTCTGTCTTCTTTTTGCAGGTGAGAGTCAAGGTATCTCGCAACAGCTTGACAAGGATCGATCATCTCTTTTCCAACGACAACAACTTCATATCCAACCCAATTATGGCTGACGCCGACCATTTCATCAACATCTTCTATAGAATATACAAATGGTAGTACTGTAGCACCTCTTCCTGGATCGGTTTTTATTCCGTTATTTACCTGTTGTCCTTGTTCTGTCGCTGTCATCATGTCATGTATATTTTTGTAATACTGCATATGCTTGCTACTATTTAAATGTGGCGACACAAGTGGTTCAAAAGACACCTTTTTGGTGCATATGTTGGCTTTTTGCCGCACCTGTGGCTTGCAGAAAATTTAAGTATTGTGGCTGTTTTAATGCGGGAATGCTGCAGAGAATTGTATTGGTGTTAGCAATTGTAGTCCTATTATCTGGATGTAGTGAAGTCAAGACAAAACAACTGCAGCAAACGAGCGAGGTGAAAAGAATGAAAGCACTATTTATCATAGCGCAGGAAGGTTATCATCCTTTGGAATATGCTACTCCTAAGAAGATCCTAGAGGATGGGGGAGTGGAGGTTATCACTGCTTCAAAGAGAACTGGTACCTGCACGGATAAGGTTGGTGGAAGTGTGGAGGCAACTGTCTCCATAGACGATGTTGATGTCTCTGATTATGATGCAGTAATTTTTATCGGAGGGCCGGGAGCGGTGGAGTACCAGCAGGATGTACAGGCCCATATGGCAGCACAGGAAGCTGTAAATCGGGGGAAATTACTGGCGGCTATCTGCATTGCTCCAACCATCCTGGCCAAAGCTGGCGTGCTGCAGGGGAAGAAGGTGACTGTCTGGAATGGGGATGGACAGCAGGTGAAAGTGCTAACGGATAATGGGGCACAGTTCAGTGATGAGTCCGTTATGGTTGACGGGAGGATCCTCACTGCAAATGGCCCCCCGGCTGCCGAGGAATTTGGTCGGAGGGTTTTGGAATTGATGAAAGGGTAGCCAGGCTAAGTCAAGTTATCTGTGTTAGAGGTAATCATCATTGCCATTCGTTCGGCA
>CAZWBB010000040.1:0-17197 GCA_964632045.1 uncultured Methanosarcinales archaeon
CAGGAAAGACGCTAAGAGGAAGTTAGCAGAGGAGCAGGAAGATATCGATTGCGAGATGGAAGATGTGATCCGCTATTTCAATGGAGTACCAATCAAAGGCATTGTCACCAACACCGAGAAAACTCCTCTGGACGAGTGCAGATGGGCGTACAAGGGATTAGACGAAGTTCTGGCAGTTTTGGAGGATGAAGGAGTTGCCAAAGTAAAACATCGTATGTATCCGGTTGCTAATCTGAAGGCTGTTTAAACTTTTTCATCAACGATTTTCATATTAGGGTTGCCGAAAGGAACTTCACTGCCATCCTTAAGCTTGACAAAAACATTCCCTTCTTTCCAAAATCCATGGTCAATCTCTCCATCAAACCTTTCCACTTCTCCCTTGCCATACATCTGTTCCAGGAAAGGGACAGCCATCTGTAATTTGATCCGTCCGCCTTTTTCCACGAATTCTTTTATTTTCCTCTCTTCTTCCATGGTATGAAGGTACTCTCTCCTGGCGTAAGATTTTTTTGGTTTCTTAATGAGATGAATGTTTGAAAAAGGAATTCCGCAGAAATCACGGCAGTATCTGGAGACGGCTTCCCCTACCGCTTGAACTGATAGCTCTTCTGCTGGATGGAAGATAGCGATATATCTTGGTTTTATACCATGTTTATTTCTTGGAGCATCGAATTCTACTTCATAGAAATCCTGATCGTCCGGAGAATCGTAGGAGTAAGCGAAAAGGATGTTTTCTGCAACCAGCATCTCTTCCATGCTCTTACCAAACCATTCACATTCTCCTTCAGCATACTCTTTCTGGCTCTCATCTTCCAGCAATGCTCGTAAGAAGCCTTTGGTGATGATCTCTGTAGAATGATGATCCTGGTTCCCTTGTTTGTCCTTGTAGTGGATGTAGATATCTTCCCAATAGCAGGACTGCCATCCGTAGAGCGACCACCAGAACTGCCATGATTCTACTTCTACAAAGACGTCTGTGGGAAGTACGAGATGGCCCTGTTTGTCATGCATATTGTACTCAAGCGCTTGCAAAGATATAAATGTTGTTGAAGAGGAGTCTCTATTACTGTGCAACCCTTATCACTTCCCCTGCAACTGATACAACTGCCAGAACTTACCCCTCTTCTTCAACAACTCTCCAAAAGAACCTTCTTCAACAATCTTCCCTCTGTCCATGACGATAATCCTGTCCACGTTCTTCAATGTTGATAACCTGTGGGCGATGATCAGCATCGTTTTTCCTCTAAGGTTTCTTTCGATTCCTTTCTGGATCAATTCTTCAGTTCTGCTGTCCAGGGAGGAGGTTGCTTCGTCCAGGATGAGAAGCGAGGTGTCTTTGTAGAGCGCTCTAGCCAGTCCGACCCTTTGTCTTTCGCCACCGCTCAATTGATAGCCTTTCTCACCGATTAGGGTGTTGAACCCATATGGAAGTTTCCTTACAAGAGGATCAAGCTGGGCGATCCTTGCTGACTTTTTCAGTCTGGCCAAGTATTTTTTTGGAGTGGAGATGGTGATATTTTCCAGTAGAGAGAGGTTGAACATCTCTGACTCCTGCAATACTACCCCAATATTATCAGTGATAGACTGCTGTTTATACTTAGACAACTCTTTCCCATCGATGAGTATCTTCCCTTGCTGCGGCTTATACAGCCTAAGCAACAGCTTTACTATCGTGGATTTGCCGCAGCCGGTCTTGCCGACGATCCCGATCTTATCGTTGCGGTTGATAATCAGGTTGAAATCCCTCAGCACACTTCTATTCCTATACCTGAAAGTGACGTCCTGGAATTCAATCTTTTTCCATCTTCCTGAGATGTTGTCTCCTTCTTCTCCAGCAAAAGTCTCGATGCCGAAGATGGTCATGAATCTGCCGACTCCTGACTTGGCCTGGATAAAGTCGCCCATGTTATGGGTCACTTCATATAAACCTCTTTGCAGTTTGCCAAAATAAGTTGCAAAGACCAGAATCGAACCTACTGTGATCAGTCCACTGATTACGTCGTAACCGATAAGCAAAATGAATCCTGCATAACCTAAAGAGGAGAAAATTTTGATGGTCTTCATCTTTATCTGACTTACATCCCTGGTTTTAACCCAGGTGTTATAGTATTGCTTTTCATACTTAGAAGTCTGCTTCTCAAATGCTCCTTTCAGCCCCAAAGACTTGACTGTCAGCAGGTTCGAAGCTGACTCATGAATCTTACCACTGACTCTCTCATTGATCTGATCCAGTCTCATCCGCCAATAGATCAGCCTCTTGTTGAAATAATACTCCCCCGTGAGATAGATGGCAATGAATATCAACCCAAAGAGGAAATACTTAGGGTTGAGCCCTAAGAAGAGAGCCATACTTCCACCAATCCCCATGAGGATGATTATCCCATAGTTAGAGAAGTCCTTCATCCCCTTGAAAATACTATCGCCACCACGGTTGATCTTCAGTATCTTACTTCCTGTCTCTTCTTTCTCATGCCACTTCAGACTTAAGTCCATCAGTTTAGACATCGCTTTCACTCTTACTTCCTTACGAATGTTAGCAGCGATAGTCTGCATCCTGACCTTGGCGAAGAATCTTAACCAGACTTGGACCGTTCCGAGGACAGCAATGGAAACAACATAGATGTAGAATGTGTTTAGCGAATCCCCTTGTTCATAAGCAACAAAAAAATCTACAATCATTCCCAGGATGAAAGCTATGGCGAACACCGCTAAGTTACTTATCGAACGAAGGATAGTGAAGATGGTGAACCTTAATCTTCTTCCTTTCAACAGCATCCAGTAGTCCTTGAAGAATCTGCCCCAGGTATATTCCCCTCTTTTTCCCATGGTTGCAGGAGGAGTATTTTACTATATAAATATATGTGTTGTAGGATACAAAAGATTATAAGTGGATTGAAGGCTTATTAATGTAGGGGAAATTCTTATATACTTTTTTAGAATAGCAGAAGTATGTTCAAAAAAGGGGAACTGAATGCACTTTGGCCGTTCTACTTGTCTAAGTTCGTTAGGTCTATGTTTTCCGTCCTGGCAGCTTACATTGTCATCTATCTGATGGATCTCGATTTTTCCTTCTTCCAGATATCAATTCTCCTGTCGCTTTCCTATCTTACGAGCTTCCTTTTTGACATACCTACCGGAGCGGTGGCGGATATCTATGGAAGGAAAGTGTCCGTTGTCCTGGGTTTCCTTTCTACCGGAATTCTGGTGATGCTCATACCATTGTCGCAGAACTACTATTTCATCCTGTTTCTTTTTGCTCTCTGGGGAGTCTCTCATACTTTGATCACGGGCGCTTCCGATGCCTGGGTGATCGCTAATCTTAAACAGAAAAGGAAGACTGCTTTGATCGATGATTATTATGTTCGTGGTCACTCGCTGGTCAGTCTAGGAACGATCATCTGCCCACTGATCGCTGCTTTTATTGTTGCCAGGTACAGTATGTCCTGGCTGTGGTTCCTGGAGGGGGCAGGAATATTCATCGCCGGGCTTATTCTCTTGCTACCGAAAGAGAAATTCAGAAGAGGGAAAGCCCACCTAAAGGATTCTTTACAGCTTACTATAAAGCAGTCCAGGAAATCGATCAAATTTGGTCTGACCCATCCCATCCTTTTCAAGCTGTTGGCAGCACTGCTCTTCTTTACTTTTGTTCTCGCAGCTGCAGCGATATTGTGGCAGCCTTATCTAAAGGAGTTTGATATGCCTTTACCATGGTTTGGCTATATCCTATCACTATCGGGGGCGCTTTCTGTTGCCGTCCCTTTCATCGCGCAAAAACTATCTAAGAAATTTTCCAGGACAAGCAGCTATCTGATCATTGTTGTAGCGGCTTTGATGGTTATTCTTCTTTCCACTTTGTTCATTGAAACAGTTCTACTGGCAGCCGTTGTTGTCATACTGCTGATCATCTCCATGATGTTCTACATGCCGATAGAGGAGCCTTTCTTCCAGCGGTTTGTACCGGAGAAGATCAGAGCAACAGTAGGCTCTTTCAAGAATATTGTCGGTACTCTTGGAGCAGCGGTCGCTACCTTGATCGTAGGTGGACTGGCTGACCTGATCGGGGTGAGGTATACTCTAACCTTGGTCGCCCTGCTGCTGCTGCCTGCATTGTATTTCTATTGGAGAAGTAGGAAGTTGGGACATTAGATCAATCCCAGATTACACAATCCTCTTAAACATCTCAGCTACTTCTTCTCCTTTATACTCACGGATCTCATCCAGGGTCAATCCTTCCAGCTCGTGAGGGAAGACCAGCCATTTGTCTGTCTCATGCACATAGAAATCAGGTACACAGCCCGTCTTATTGCGGGTAGGTTTGTAATATACCACTGCGGTCTTGATATTTTCAGGTGTGTTCAAGCGTGCTTTGGCTTGATAGGTCCCCAAAACCTCCTGCATACTCAGACCGGTATCATATACATCATCGACAAACAGCAATGAATCTTCCTGGTTGGCATTCTTGATGATGTAATCCAGGCCATGCACCCGGATATTTTTGCTCATCTGATCTACGCCTTCATAAGCAGAAGTCCTGATGGCGATGTGGTCAGTCTCTACCCCGTGGTAAGCCAGGAATTCCTGGACGGCTATCCCTGGAGGAGTGCCTCCTCTCCACAACCCCACTAGAAAGTTGGGTCGGAAGTCTGAATCAAGAATCATTCTTCCAAGTCTGTAAGAGTCGACCAGGAAATTGTGAGCGCCGATGAAATGTTTGTCTACCATGGACGGGGAGTCTATGGGAGGTTTAAATGGATTTCTGGGCTGCAGGATATATGATAAGAACTGGAAATCTTCCGATTGGGATTGGATAAACTTTATTAATCACTTCAGTAAGAAAATACCATGACACAAAAAATCAATACAGTTTTCTTTGATATTGGAGGTATCTTTTTTGGCCATTTTGGAGAGACAGCCCTGCCCAAACTGGAGAAGAACTATGAACTGGGGATCATATCCAACCATGGACAGAGTTGGGTGGAATGGTTGATGGATTATCAGGGATTCGGAAAACACTTCAAGTACCCCATCTTCTCCTGTGATGATAACGTAAAGTGCGGTAAGCCGGGAAAACGAATCTACCAGGCAGCTCTGGAACTAAGTGGCAGGAAGCCCGAAGAGTGCATGTTTATTGATGATAAGTTTCCTAACGTAGAAGCCGCCAGAGGATTTGGTTTCCACAGTTTTGTCTACACCATGGGTGAGCATGATCTGGAAGAGAAGCTGCGTGAGAATGGGTTGATCCTATAGAATTTTCTATTTTTTCTTAAACTTAAACAGAACAAAAGTAGGTAAGGTTGTCGTCAATCTATACTTTTCCGGATCACGTCTCTTAGAAGAAGGGACTGGTTTAGCGTCAACATAATCGACCAGCTCAAAACCGTTCTTCAATCCCGTCTTGATGAAGGTCTCATAAGTATAATTGCAGCACATCATATTCCCAAGGCCGCCTAACTCGGTCATCTTCGCCGATTCATCAAAGTAATCGCCGGAAATAATCCTCTTCTTCCCAACTTTCTTCACTCCTATCATGTGCCGTGGACTCTGGTTGATGAGGTCAAAGATAGGATGTCCCGTAGAGAAAGCAAATATGCCGTTTCTTTTGAGTACACGACGCACTTCAACAAACAGTTTGTTTAGATTATCAAGGTAATGCAGAGCCAGGCTGCAGAAGATGATATCAAAAGCGTTATCGTTGAACTTCAGTTTCTTATTAATATCTCCCTGGTAAAACTCTGTTCCAGGGATTTGTAGGTTCTTTGCAAACTTGAGCAGCTTAGAACTGGCATCAATCCCGATACAGATTCTTGCTCCCTTCTTAGATAGTTTCTTCAAGTGATCGCCAAAGCCGCAGGCCAGGTCAAGAATTGCTTTTCCCTGGACATCCCCCAGCATCTTTACCATCGCAGGCACTTCAATATCTCTGTTGTAATCGAAGCGGGACTTGTCCTTTCTTCTCTTGTAATACAGTTCTGCAATCTTGTCGTAATTGGCCATTGATGTTCATTAACGGTGAAAGTGATTATAAACCTTTCGCTAGCTGAAATACTCCACATCATCAGTAGAAATAGTAATTTCCTTTTTTTCTTTCTTCTCCCCGGACTTTTGTTTTTCCCTACCTGCGCTCTCATCCTCCATCCCTTCGGGCAACCCCACTCTAGTGATTCCTCTTATCTCCATCCCTTTCTGGATGGGCATGTTGCCACAGTTGAGACAGCTGAAATAGGCACCAAACTTTCCTGCCCGCAGTTCCAACCAGCTGCCGCAGGTGCATTTGAATTCTCCCATCGCCTCTTTGAGATGCTGGTGGCAGACATCTAATCCCTGCTCATTCTTATGGGTAGCTATCCTGCTGCAGAAGGGACATTTTGTAGTTTTGTAAGTGCCATAGGTTTTTTTACGTTTGAATTTCATTGATGACTGGGAAAAGTTAATATTTATTAAATGTTTGTTGTTGTTTATAGCTCAGAATGAAAATGTTAAACTTTTTTTGATGATTATTGGTTTTCTTATATTGGTTGTTGTAGCTGTAGCGACTGCGATAAGGTTGCTAGGATGAAAATTCTGATTAGGTTTGTAAAAGATGCAAAACTTATTTATACAAGCACTTTATCTTCCCAACATGAAAAACAAACACGTCGGATTTTTGATTATTGGAATCACAATCCTCTTCTTCTTCGTAGTGATGTCTTTCAATAATGCTTTGGAGACGATCGTCAATACGACCTGCACTCATGGAGCAGCATGCCCGATGCACATAACGCTGAAGACGCAGAAGGCGATAAGTTATGGGCTGATGGGATTGATTGCTATAGTGGGAGTAGTGATTTCTTTTTTCCTTAAAGATGAGGAAGTGAGAAAACAACACAAAAAGAGTTTTGATAAAGAGGAAAAGAAGAAAAGATTAGAGAATCTTGATGAAGCCGAGCGTGAAGTTATGAATATCATCCTGAGAGAAGAAGGTTCTGTTTTTCAAAGCGATATAGTAAAGGAAACAAAGAAAAGCAAGGTAAAGGTGACCAGGGTTCTTGATAGGTTAGAAGGGAAGCATCTGATCGAAAGGAAGAGAAGAGGGATGGCTAATGTGGTGATATTGAGATGACAGAGAGAATAAGGAAGTTCAAAGGAGCGAACATGGATATCGACCTGCTGGAAAATCCAAAAGTGAAGTGGGAGATGGAGAGATGTCCCTGGAATGAGGTGGAGGGGAAAGAGATTCATAAATGCGCAGTCAAGAACATCTCTATCTGCAAGTATTTGAGGGGTATACAGAAACCAGATGTAGTTCTATGTGCTTATCCGAGTGGAAAATAAGCTATTTCTGATTTGCTTTGAAACTAGTTTCACTACATCTTTTATAAGTTGTTTCAGTCAGATGATTCTCGGTGATGAAAAATGTTTGGGTTGGTTGTTGGAATCGGAATAATCGCGCTGATTGTATGGATGTCAATAACCACCGGTCAATAGACCGGTGGCATGACGACGTCATGCCATCCTTTGGATGGTGATTGAGCACATTTGCATTCCACCAGTGAAATACACTGGTGGTATACAAATATATTAATAAAGTACTCAAAGAGGTGATGCAGATGAAAAGGATGATATTTAGGGTAGGAGGGATGCATTGCAAAAGCTGCCAGATGCTTATCGAAGATGCTCTTAAGGATATTGGAGTAAATGTAAAGGCGGATAAAGATGGGGGGTTAGTCAGAGTCAACGGCGAGTTTGATCCAGATGAAGTCCGTGATGTGATCGAGAATGAAGGTTTTCCAGTCATGATGCAGAAGGAGGGATAAGAATGATTAAGAAGTTCAGTATTCAGGGGATGACCTGTATTGCTTGTGAAAGAGTCATCACAAAAGAAGTAAGGAAAATACATGGTGTCAGGAAGATCTCGGTCGACTATGTGAAACAGGAAGCGACCGTAGACTTTGACGAAGGAAAGACAGATTATCAGGATATCCAGAAGGCAATTGAGGATAAGGGATATGGCTGTTCAGTCCGTGGTAAAGATGCAATCAGTGGGAATACACACAATGAGAATACTAACAATAAGAATAGCTGGCTGTACTGGGTATTTGCAGGAATTGGTATCATTCTTATCGCATATTTCGCCTGGAGTTTTTATGGCACGATAGAAATTCCCCAGGTCAGCCAGAACATGGGGCTAGGTTTGTTATTTGTCGTTGGTCTGTTGACCGGATTCCATTGCGTAGGTATGTGCGGTGGATTTGTGGTGTCGTATGTAGCCAAGGGAGCGAAGGAAGGCAAAAGTCCATCAAGGATGCACCTGTCTTACGCTGCCGGAAAGTTAATATCATACACTTTCATCGGCGCCGCATTTGGTCTGCTGGGCAGTATCATCGCTTTCACTCCCATGATGCGTGGCGTGGCTGGAATCCTGGCTGGAGCATTCCTGATAATATTTGGTCTGAAGATGTTGGATCTCTTCCCGTCATTGAGGAAGCTTAGTATCAGGATGCCTTCTTTCATGGACAGGTTTGTCAGTAAAGAAACAAAAGCATACAAGAATAATCCTCTGGTAATTGGCTTATTGAACGGATTGATGATCGCCTGCGGACCCTTGCAGGCAATCTATGTGATGGCCGCGGGCACAGGAGATGTGTTTGAAGGTGCGAAGATGCTATTTGCTTTTGGTCTGGGCACATTACCAGTGATGCTCGGTTTTGGTTATGTTACAAGTATCATAAGTAAGAGAGCTACCCATAGAATCCTCAAGGCATCAGGAGTTATTGTTATCGTTCTTGGTATAATCATGGTCAATAGAGGATTAGCTTTGACAGGTACAGGCTACGATTTCAATTCTCTCACTACCAATCTTTTCCCCTTCGCTGCAGCTGATAATTCTGGTAGCGAAGGGGCTAGATTGGTTCCCGCCGAAGGTTTCCAGGAGATACGGATGGAAGTGAATCGTTATGGCTGGACTCCGGACAAGTTTGTACTGAAGAAAGATGTCCCTGTGAGATGGTTCATCAATGGGAAAGAGCTCAATGGTTGCAACAATGCCATCCAAGTTCCAAAACTGGGGCTGAACTTCAACATCAGGCAGGGGGAGCAGATGATTGAATTCACTCCGACCGAGTCTGGTACGATTCCTTGGAGCTGCTGGATGGGCATGATTCCCGGAGTGTTCATTGTAAAAGATGAGGTTGATGGTGAGTCAATAGGGACTGAGTTGAATACGGTGGTTGTTCCAAAAGGTGGAAGTTGTGGTGGTTCCTGTGGTGGTTCGACCTGTGGTCTCCCAGGTGGAGGGGGATGCGGTTGTGGGAGATAGGAAATATTATATAGTAATTTCAATAAACCAAATAGGGGCTGAACAAAAAGATGAAAAAGACAACCATAAAGATATCGGGGATGCACTGTCAGAGCTGTGCTGTTCTACTAAATAAGGCACTAAATAAAGAGAAAGGAGTGAAATATGCTAATGTGAACTTTTCTACTGAAAAAGCAGCGATAGAATATGATCCAAAGGTGACTGAAGAGAAGAATTTGCTTCAGGTAGTCAAAGATAAAGGCTTTAACGGGCAGATATCTGTAGATACAAATATCACGAAGGAGGAAGCAGAGAAAAGAAAGCAGCTGGGAAATCTGAGGTTCAAAGTCATCCTCTCGGCGATTTTTGCCATACCTACTTTTGTCTTGGGAATGTTCTTCATGAAAAACCCCGTCCCTTTTCAGGATTACATCATGTGGTTACTGGCAACGCCCATCCAGTTCTATATCGGCTGGCAGTTCTACAAAGGAAGTTGGGCAGCATTAAAGAACAGATCAGCCAACATGGATTCACTAATTGCATTGGGCACCAGTGCAGCGTATTTCTATTCTGTCTACGTGGTTCTGTTTGCATACTCGGGGCATCAATATTTTGAAGCAAGTGCTGTTTTGATCACCCTGGTCATCTTTGGTAAATATCTTGAAGCAGTCGCTAAGGGAAAGACCAGTGAAGCAATATCAAAGCTGATGAAGATTGGAGCAAAGACAGCGGCCGTAATCAGGAAGGTGAATGGTAAGGAGAAAGAGATGAAGATCCCCATAGACGATGTCCAGAATGGAGACATTGTTTTGGTAAGACCTGGTGAAAAAATTCCGGTCGATGGTGTGATAATTGATGGAAATACCTCCATTGATGAAAGTCTTGTTACGGGTGAAAGCATACCCTTAGAGAAGAAAAAAGGAGATGAGGTTATCGGTTCAACCATAAATAAAGTAGGTAGTTTCAGGTTCAGAGCGACGAAAGTAGGAGCAGAAACCACTTTATCAAGAATAATCAAGCTGATTGAAGAAGCACAGACCAAAAAGGCTCCAATTCAAAGGTTTGCTGATGCAGTATCTGCATATTTCGTACCCATAGTGATCTTTATCGCTCTTCTTACTTTTACCGTTTGGTTCTCTATTGTCCATGCTCCGGTCGGCTTTGCATTAATTACCGCTGTCGCTGTTCTGGTAATCGCCTGTCCCTGTGCTCTTGGACTGGCTACTCCGACAGCCATAATGGTAGGAACAGGAAAGGGCGCAAGAAATGGCATTCTTATCAAAGGGGGAGAAGCTTTAGAGACTGCACATAAGCTGAAATACGTGGTTTTTGATAAGACGGGGACGGTTACCAATGGAAAGCCAGAAGTCACTGACATCGTCTGTTCTAGGAAGGGGATCACTGAGAGAAAGGTTTTGGAAATCGCCGCCAGCATCGAAAAATATTCAGAACATCCTCTGGCAGAGGCCATTGTCGAGAAAGCGAGAGCAAAACGGATATCATTGAAAAAAGTAAGTGGATTCAAAGCAATAGTTGGTAAAGGAGTGAGGGCAAAGATCGCCAGGAAGGAATATTTACTGGGTAACACGAAGCTGATGGAAGAGAATGAAGTGAGGCTGTCAAAGATGAAAAGTCAAACCATCGGACTTGAAGAAGGAGGAAAGACGGCCATGATTCTCGCAGAAGGAAAGAAAATTATGGGAATTATTGCTTTTGCCGACGAAATAAAAGAGGATTCCCCTGAAGCTATCCGGAAATTGCATAGTTTGGGAATCACCACCTATATGATAACAGGGGACAATGAACGAACAGCTAAAGCGATCGCCGGAAAGGCTGGGATTAAGAATTATTATGCTTCCGTCCTTCCTAATCAAAAAGCAGGCTACGTGAAAAAGCTGCAGAAGAATGGGAGAAATAAAGTGGCTGCCGTAGGGGACGGTATCAATGATGCTCCCATGCTGGCGCAGGCAGATATTGGGATTGCCATGGGGTCAGGTACAGATGTGGCCATGGAGACAGGGAGTATCGTCCTTATGAAGAACAGCCTTATGGGTATCTCCAAAGCTATCAGGTTGAGCCGGATGACGATGAGCAAGATCAGGCAGAACATGTTCTGGGCCCTCTTTTACAATGCTCTTGGCATCCCTATCGCAGCAGGAATTCTCTATCCATTTACCGGATGGTTGTTGAATCCGATGATCGCTGGCGGAGCGATGGCCTTGAGTTCAGTAAGCGTAATCACAAATAGCCTGCTGTTGAGACATAAGAAGTTATAACTACAAGTAAGATTAATAAAGTAGAAGATTGTTCATTGGGTAGAAATGAGAAAAAAGGGGCAGCTTACCGTATTTATAGTTATAGCTGTAGTTGTTCTTCTGATTGTGGTAATGACTCTTTTTTTAGTAAAAGAATCGACTACAGAAAAGTTGGTGGAAGGGAAGGATGAGATGGTAGATCCTGGTAATGCCGATTCAATAAAGATGTTCACCGAGCATTGCTTTGAGCAGACGGCTAAGCAAGCAATGACAATTGTTAGCCTGCAGGGAGGCTTCTATAATGTTCCTCAACCAGCCCATGAACAGATCTTTGTCCAATTACCCTACTACTTGGATCTGGGACAGAGACATTTTCCATCCAAAGAAAGCATCGAGGCAGAAATGGAAAGTTTTGTTCTTGCCAAATTGCCTGATTGCCTCAATGACTTTACAATATTCGCCAAGCAAGGCTTCATAGTTGAACAGGGAGAGATGAGGATGGATGTTAGTTTACACAATAAGGCACAATTTGAGCTGACTTTCCCTTTAGCAATAAGGAAAGGCTCTTCATTAACAGAACTGAGCAATTTTTTTTACACGGTGGATGTTGATTTCAATAATGTTTACTCAATCATCAATGAAACAGTGGAGGAGCATCAGAAGAACCCAAACTTCGTCCCGCTGGGGCATTTGTCCACAGCTGCCCGAGATAGCAACTTTAAATTTGGGTTAGATTATTTGGATAATGATGTGGTTGTCTATTCTTATATATTTAAGGAATACAATATTGACAGTGAGGATTATGTCTTTGTATTCGCTGCTAGATACGACTGGTCAGAGCTTGCTACCGGGAAAGAGCCGGACTATGAACAAGAGATAGAGGATCAGCACTGTTTTGTTGATGACCGATGTATCTACAATTTGAACATTTACAATGATCCATTTATTTTTAATGACTATACGGACCTGTTTGATGTATCTACAGAAGGGATGATCGAATTTATCCCTGAGCAGAATGATGTGGGTAAGCATAATATCCTAGTAAGGATTAGTGATCAAGCAGGTGCAGAGAAGTATATCTCATTTGAAATGGAGATTGTAGCTTTGAATAATCCTCCGGAAATTAGAGAGATCAATGAACAAACTGCTATCGTAGGGCAGACGTACACTCACCAGATAGAAGCAATTGATTCTGAAAATGATGATATTTTTTTCTATGCCGAAACTGCATTGTTTGAAATATCTCCTGATGGTCTGATTGAATTCATTCCAGATGAAGAATCTATTGGTTTTTACATCATTGAAATAACTGCTTTTGACGGAGAATTGGAAGATCAAGTGTGGTTTCATCTAAATATTGAAAATGAGGAATAATGTAGTTTTGCTTGTACTTGTAATCCTTCTTTCTACTATCGTATCCGCCCAATGCCCGGAAGGGCAGGACTGCCCTGAACAGGTACAGTATTCATATGAGCAATTCCAATCTGATTTTGCTGATAATCCGGTAGAAGTTGCACAAGATTATCCTGACGAGTACATGCAGCACATCAAGAGGAATCCAGGAGCGGTCAAGGAGCATCCTGAAGCATATGAAGCGGTTATTGGCAGAGGAGAAGTTAGATATATCAATCAGAATAAGGAAGCGTTCAGGAGTTACACTGAGACTAAAGAAGTGGCCTTTACGTCTATCAAAGGGGATTTCTTAAGTTATGATGCTGCAACTGGCAGGTTTGAAACAAAAGGTGCCGGAGGAGAAGCAAAAGTGTCATTTACTTTAGACAGTCTAGAGTCATTTGCAGATTCTTATGAGTTGGCCAAAGACGGGCAGTTGCATTATAAAATGCGTCATGGTACGGAAGGCAGTTTTGAAGGAAGGATGGAGCTGAAACAAAATGAGGACAGAAATTGGGAAACCGTACTGACAGATGGGAAAATTTCACATAACGGCTTCATCGTGGAATTACATGGAGAGAACAAAGCGGTCTTGGGCGATGTTTACATAGAATTAGAAGTTGTCAGTTCACCCATTCCAGTGCCGGGTGGTGTTCTTTTAGAAGGGAGGGCCCTTGTACAAGATGCGAAATCGATTGTTCTGCTTGAGGGAAAAGTCAAGGATAAACAAGGAGCCACATTTGAGGTGACACAAAACACAATCATCGGGCCTTCCTGCAAAGAAAAATTTGGATGGGTCTTGATAAAAAGTTGTATACAGCACATTGAAGGAAATTTGGCCATATCTTCCGCATTTGGCAACAAAATCAAGGTAGAGGCTCCGGACGGGGCTTACAAGAATATTGTTGTTAAGAAAATGGATGATGAACTTCCAAGAGCTAGAGTTGGCGATCTGGACTACAGTGTGGATGCTCTGGGCTTAGTATACAGGCAGGATGGACCTATGCTGGCAAGATCGCCTATTTCCGACCAACGAAAGATACAAGAAGTTCTTTCTTCTCCAGATTATGACTCGGCCCTGGAGAAAGCACAGGAAATGACCGCAGGGAAAACTTCAAGCGTGGAACTGAGTCTCACCAAAGGGGATGGGACAGTAGCCAAGATTACTTTCTCTGCCCTTCCTCCCCTTGCACAAGGTAGTTTGTATGGTATGAAAAGCAACCTTGCCCATGTTTTTGAACAAAATGGGATATTGTATCCTTGGATGGTGTACGGGGGCGAGCCAACGGTTACTGCCCAAGGAGACATACAGATGGATCTCTTGCAGGAGATTACCAGGTTGCGTAAGGCCGGAAGGCTGGAAGAGGCCAATTTGATGGCAAGCCCTTTTGATGAGTTTCGTTACCGTCACATCACCTTTTTTATGGAAAAAGGTAAGTTCAGCAGGGAAGCTTGGCAGCTTATGCTTGCAAAGACTCCGGGATTGAGTGATGAAGAAAATCTTAACAAAAGGATGGGATTTCTTTCACTCTCTGATTCTCCCCTGGCCAGAGAAATTCAATTAGAATTGTTGGAAAGCGAGGGTACTATCTCAGAGGATGATGCGCTTTTCTTACTCCGTGCAACTGACCAACATCCAGAAATTCAAAATAGAATATTCGAGCAGATAAGAGATATCACTACTTTGGGAAATCTGCTTGGTGCAGCTGCTACGGAAGAATTGCAGAGGAAAATGATTCAAGGAGCAGACGAGATAACTGACCCTGGTTGGGCTTTAAGATCCGTAGAGTCAGATGAGTTGAAAATGTTGATTCTTGACAGAGTTGAAGTAATAAATTCTCCTTCACAGGCATTGAAGAGTGCAGAATCTGATGAACTTCGTAGGTTGATACTTCAGAAGACCCAACTGCTTGAACATCCATTGGAAGATCTGCCATATTATGAACCCCCTAATGAACTAATTGATTATTTGAGTGAGCTAGAAAAGCTCTCACCTGAATTGCAGAGAATAGCCATGCAGAATACCGATTTCAGGAAGGGGGTGTTTGCAGGTAGATACAAAGGGGAGGCTATGAGAAGAGTCTTGGCTTTCCACAAGGATAAGCCAGAGCAGATGAGAGGATTACTTGAAGAGCTTCCTGTACATGAAGACTTAGGATTCAACCCCAGACTTTTCAGTGAAGTATATTTTGATGACAGTTTTCAGGAACAGACCCAAGATTTAGACTTTGAGAACAGATATTCGGTTGCTTATGGTATCCAGGAATTCTTGGAAAGAAGTGGTATTCCTCCGAACAAAGAAAATCTGCAACAGATAGTTGCTGTTGTGGTGCGACATAGAGACGCTTTTGGCCAAGAAAATCTGGCAGATGAAGAGACTACTTTGATCTCAATAACACACGAGGAGAGAATGTTTGAGAACGGCGTCTGGGAGAGGATAGCCAGAAGTGCAGGTGTCAAGGAGGTGATAAGTTTTAAAGGGGCGGCAGAAAAGAGTAACATCCTGGAATCGATTGCTGAGAGTAAAGGAGAGTTATTGATTGCTTTTAACGGCCATGGTGGCCAACGTCACTTAGGTCTCTCTCCCAAAGCTGGCTCGTTCGAAAAATCGGAGGAGTTGTTGCGACCGGACAGCCTCAGTTTCCGGGAAGTCGGGGAGGCACTTTATGCACGAATGTTGTCAGGTGAAAAACTCACGAGTACCCGTGTTGTGATCGACGCATGCCTTTCAGGAACTTTCAAAGATTGGTTACATGACTATTTGGAAGGTTTGGGTGTTGATAGAACGGAGTTTCCCCGAGTAGTTGCCGTCACAAACAGGGAAGAGGTGAGTTATGGAACCCTTTTCTCAGGAGCTTTGGAGAAGGCCCGTGAAAAGAAGACGGAAGGGGGAAAGACCGCACCGTTAAAAGGAGAGGACATCTACAAAACGCAAAGTGATCCGAAAGTCTTTTTGATTCAGGATTTGTCCGTGACCATGTCTTTGTCAGATGATGAGAAGTTGCCCTCGCCTGAATCAGTGCGTCCAATTGGGATTGGTTCGTCTTATGGTGAAGGCCGTGCCCTACCTCCAAAAAAGCCATCAAAAAAGGCCTCCGGTGAAGATAGCAAGCCGAATGTGCCTCTTCCGTTGACAGTAATCGAAGTAGCCAGCAGCGAACAGGAGATGATGCGGAGGTTAGATGCTGTTGGCTAGCTATGCATTTAGTTTGTGAAGCAGAACACATAGAGAGGGATATCCAAAATAATGGTAATACTTCCCTACTCCTCTTTCTTAAACCTGAATTTTACCAGATTCTCAAAGAAATCTTTTACTTTCTTAATCTCTTGCGAATGGACGATGGCGCTGCGTATCGAAAACAACAATAATGTCGCTCCTACGATAATCGCTGCAATACCCGTATAGTTGAAGAAATCTCCTTTTACCTCTGAGAGTCCAAGGAAACCTAATCCAAAGAGGATCAATGTAGCAGCTGTTCTTAGATAAGACAACATCGTCCTTTCATAAGCAAGTTCTGTCCTCTTTTCCGCCAAGTGAGTTGTTCTCTCAGCAAACAGCTCTTCCTGTTTAGGCATGATAGAAGGAATATGTTCTGATATATAAAATTTAGTGTTTGTTTGCTTTGACATTCAAGTAAGCGCATAAACCCCAAATTGCACTTAACCCAAAATCGCAGGCAGCCCCGCCGATACCCCAATAATCACCCGCTGCCAGATCCAAAGAGCCATTGAAAGCCCACAGGACCGAGCAACCAAGATACATGTAACCCACAAATCCCCAGCCGCTGGATCTAGCGACAATTTTCTTAGGAACGACTTGGGGCAGCGGTTTTACTTCCGCATATACCTTGACTTCTGGTTCCACTTGCTCTAAAAACGAGATCTCTCTGGATGAAGGCTGTTCTCGCAGCATCTTTTCCAGATTCTTTTTGAATCCAGAACCAAGATGATGCAACTTCCTCGTATCTTCTGCCGGTTTCTGGTGGCGGATATCATCGTATCTCTCTTCACCACAAGCAGCTGCGAGGAGGGTCAGACCTAATCCATAGACGTCAGTTTTGGGGGTGATTGCTTTCCCCATTATCTGCTCTGGAGCCATGTAATATATAGAACCTTTACCAGCACTCTTGGTCCTGGTCCTCTGTCCGAGAAATTTGCTCAATCCCCAATCAGTGATCTTGACTTTTCCTTCAGGAGTGAGCATGATGTTGCTCGGTTTGATATCTCTATGGACAATCCCTCGCTCATGGGTGTAATCAAGAATATCCTTGCACTG
>CAZWBB010000041.1:0-16880 GCA_964632045.1 uncultured Methanosarcinales archaeon
GTGACCTGCGACTGTTGCAAAAGCATTGATAATATTATTATTAATTACAAAAAAAGTAAATTTGGTATCAGGGGAATCACTGTTGAACACCAGACGGTTTCCAAGTGTTTGTATATAATCCTGAATAAATTCTTACATCGGCAGTTCTTTTCTCTTCCGGAACTTCTCCGCCTTCCAGGAGAATCTCAGTCAGTGCTGGTAGTTGGGTCAGGATGGCACGTTCTTCATCTGTATACTCTTCAGGATCCACCCATCTGTATTCCTGGCTGACTCCCTGCTGAGCTACTTCTTTGGCAGTCTTTACTCCATTTGCAGCAAGATATCGGCCGACATGCTCATCTATCTTTATTACCTTGTAACTGAGAAGTTCTGCGTCCTTATTTACGCCAAGGCTAAGTGTAGAAGCGATAACAGCTTCTCTTAATTCACCATCTTCTCCTTCTTCATCGAACATTTCACTGAACTTCTTGGCCCAGAGGGTGTTTCCATGCTGCCCAAAAATGTCTCCTGTATAATCTAGAGTTGGTACCAATTCTTTCGTTTCACTGCTTCTCTGCTTCTCAGGATTTTTATTCCTATGAGGATTAAAGGCTCTGATCTCAGCCCTGTAGCTGCCTGGATGCTCATGTGCCTCCCGTAGCACAGTCTCAATTACTTCTTCATTAGCGCAGCCTTTCAGCAGTGATTCGATTGTGTCAATCACTTCTTTATCATCTGCAAAAATCCTGTCGGGAGTTATGTTATCCAAACCAATATCGTAGCTGAAGAGAGAATTGAGATGCTGTACTTTTACTCCTTTGACGAATAGTGGGGAAGTGTCTCCTTCTTTTTTTCCTCCCATTTTGATTATTCTGGAATTGTATTTTTTAAGGAGAGTTTGTATCTGTGGAAAGTCAAAAACGTTTCCTGATTCAATAATATCCTCTGTCATGTCCAACTTTAATTGCTGTTCCTGGGTCAAATTGAATTCAGATATTGATATGTAAATTTGCGTGGCAAAGGAGTTAAATGGCTTGACATTATCCTTTTCACTGTGCAGCACCCTATACTCATCCGCAGAAGTTGGCTCCTCTTCTACTTCCTCCTTAAAATGAAGGACTTTTTCCGGGATGCAGAATACCTCGTCCACAAGCTCCTGAGACGGATTGCGGAAGGCTGTCCTTGAACCGTCAGTATTCACTCCGTTTTCAGTTATCCTGAAGCAAAGGAGTTCATAACGTTCACCATCATCGAATTCCTCCTTGGCGAATGGTACGGCGATCCAGTTGCGGGAGCGGTATTCCATGTGCTGTCCTAAACGCAAAGCTGCTGCTGCTGCAAGTTTCAATCCTTCTCCGAACTGACCCACACTAAGTGCATTGGCCATCTTGTTGCTTCTTAATGTTGATAATTTCTTTGTCGTATAACCAGAACCGTCATCCTCAAAGATGATCTCTTCTGTCTTTGCTTTTCTGTCAGCATCTTCCATATTGTACCAAACACCATTTTGCTTTAATCTTATTCCGGCCCTTTTGCCTTTGGAATCTTCCGGCAGGTGGTTAGATAAACCATCACGGACAATACTTTCAATTCCCCATTGCAAAGAACGGTATTCCAGCGTTACCGAAGTCTCAACTTCATAAGTTATAGATCCATCGTCATTGATTTGGGTTCCTTCATTCTTAGGGATAAGCTGTCCTTTCTCAAGAAGAAGTAAGAGCGCTTCTAGTGTCTGCTTGAGCTCATCAAAAGATTGTTCACTGACCATCCTGCACCTCTTTGAGAAGTTTCTGAGTCGCCCATTCGATAAAATGGCTCTTGTTACGGAAGATACTGCCTTCTACATGTTCTTCTACTTGTTTCATGGTATTCTCTTCCATGGATATCGATACTTTGATTTTCAATTAAACAACCTCTTCTCCTCGAGCAAAAAACAAGAAGAAATGCTTCACGAAGATAGCCCCGCAAAGCAAATTCTCTTGCCTCACCACCAAAAACCACTATTAGCTCTTTTGAAGTAGTAAAATTTGCCAATCTTTATAAATCTTTCGGAAAATTTACTACTTTTTGGTAGTTTGGGGGTGGCTTGTGTTGGAGAATTGACAGCAATAATCAGAAAGGAAACAGTTCTTCACCATACAGCTCAGCAGCTTCTCTCAACCTATCCAACGATTCACGCATTCCTGCACAGTCGGTATGATAAGAGAAGCGATCCAGTTCCTCTGTACCGGAAACCTCTTCTCCTTCAATCGTCAGAGAAGCGGCGTTGAAATAAGGCAGATTATTCATCACTTCTGCCATCACTGGTGTAACGGGAAGATCATAAGCGATAACCGCTCTTACAATATCGGGAGGGGCCATGTTTCTGGTTGGCACATCGTTCCTATCGGCATAATCTTCAAGGTATTCATCAAACCTGCCGAATAGTCTGCCTTGCAGAGTCTCCAGTGAAGGTTGTTCTTCTATCTGCATCAATAATAGATCTGTCCATTCGAACCTTTCAAAGGCAATGATAGAAATTGGTTTGAGGGGAGAGTAGACCAGAGCGTCGATAGCCATCCTTTTAAGATCACCATTAGAAGGTAGAGGAAGAGCAGCAAGGTGGGGTGGATGGGTATGCACGTCCAGCAGTGGAAAAGAGAATCTTCTTTCTTTGTGGAAATTACAGGGGACGGAAAGGAAGTCTTCATCCTCATAGAAAGGATTGTCTCTTTCCGTTTCCCCCACAAACATGTTCAGGGAAATGCTTTTTGTTTTTATCTCTCCCGTATAGTATGTGGGAAGACCGGCGACTTTCCTCACCTCAAAGAAAACCTCGTGGGAATCGTCAGTATTGAGGATTGCCTGCCGGATGTTGTTGAGGAAGGTGGAGGAGGAGATAAGGTGGGATAATGATTCGCCAGTTACGCTTTCGTAGGTCATTTTCTTACTGAAATAGCAAAAATTAATAAATTAATCTCTTCTCGGGTAAACAATGACAACCTTCCACATCGAAACTTACGGCTGCAGCCAGAACTTCTCTGATTCAGAGCAGATGGCAGGCTTGCTCAGGAAAGCTCAGTTTACTCCGGTGGAGAATATTGAGGAAGCGGACATTGTCATCATCAACTCCTGCACGGTAAAATCACCTACTTCTAATGCTTTCTTTACACGTCTGGAAAGTATCAGGAAGGAATATCCTTACAAAATCATCATCATAGCAGGCTGCATCCCCCAGACAGAACCTAAGAAGCTGAAAAAGTATCCTCTGGTCGGCACCAGACAAATCCATAACATTGTACAGGTGGTGGAGGAAGCGTTAAATAATACTATTATCAAAGCATTGGAGAGGAAAGAGATGCCTCCCCTGAACATGCCCAGGATCAGGAAAAATCCATTGGTGGAGATCATTCCCATTTCAAGGGGCTGCCTCAGTGCCTGCTCATTCTGTATCACCAAACAGGCCAGAGGAAATCTTTGTTCCTATTCGATTGAGGACATCGTCCATGCAGCTCTGAAAGCAGTGACACATGGAGCAAAAGAGATATGGCTTACAGCCCAGGATACGACGTGTTATGGTTTTGACATCGGTACTAACCTGGCCAGGCTGCTTCGGGAGTTGGTCAAGATTCCTGGCAAATTTAAGATAAGGGTAGGGATGGGCAGCCCTAAACATCTGCTGAAATTCAAGGATGAACTGATTCCCCTATTTCTGGAAAAGAAAATATTCCGGTTCATCCATCTCCCCGTGCAATCAGGCAGCGATAAGGTACTGCAGGAGATGAAAAGGGGTAACAGTAAAGAAGAATTCATTTCCCTTATCAAAGAGTTGCGGGAAGCGGTTCCCAGGCTCACTGTCGCTACTGACATGATCGTAGGTTTTCCAGGTGAGAGCGAAGAAGATTTCCAGGAGACATTAGAATTGGTAAAAAAAGTTACACCTGACGTCATCAACATCTCCCGTTTCTGGCCTCGGCCAGGGACAGCTGCTGCAAAGAAGAAGCAGGTTGATGTGGAAGTGGTCAAAAAACGCTCCAGCCTGCTGATGGACATCTTCAAAAACATCTCCAGGATGCAGAACGAGCTCTGGATCGGTTGGGAAGGTGGAATTCTCATAGATGAGAAAGGTAAGTTCGAGAAGCAATGGAGCGGTAGGAATCTGTCTTACAAACCAGTGATCGTAGAGGGAGATTACAAGCTGGGAGATGTGGTAAGGGTAAAGATTGAGGTGGCCGGCGTGTTTGATTTGAGGGGGAAGGTTGTTGGTAGTTCTCACTAAAACTCATAATCCTTCTCTTCCTTCAACTTTATCACCATCTCAAACATCAATCCATATCTCTCTTTAACATGATCAGGCATAGGAGAATTCCCTAATCTCGCTGCATTCTCCTTCAGCACATCCACATCAAAAACAGTACTTGGATAAATTATCCCTTTCTTCCTGTCGATCAGATATTTATTGGGCACCTTGCCACCAGAAAAAGCGATATCTTTGTACCTGTCATCCTTAGCTTTCATGCTCAATATCTCTTCTACCTTCGACAGGTATTCAGGAGTCTCTTCAGGAAGGGTATATTTCCCGGCAGCCAGCTTATGGAAATATCCTGAATGGGGGACCACTCCGAGCCTTCTTACGAACACTTCCCCCCCCGACTGGTAGATACGCTTGATCCATTGATGGGTGATTTTCAGCTCTTCCATCGTCTCAGTGGGATGGCCGATGATGAAATCGACCTTCAGATTCACTCCCAGGGGTACAAGATTCTGGGCAGCAGCAAGCGCATTCTCGGGATCATCAGGAGCTCGATGGACTATCTCTCTCAGGACTCTTCTTGCTCCTGCTTGTACTCCTAGGATTATTCCTTGCAGACCGACAGAATAAAGCTGAGGGATTACTTCCCGCCATCGGTTCTTGTTGATAAACTTCGGTGCAGAGTAGCCGCCAAATTGGATGTAAGGAGTTATTTTAGAGTTCTCCATCAGTCCAGCGAACTCTTGCCACCATTCAGCCCTGTCAAAAGCCACGTTGTCAGTGATGCTGAAGAAAGTGATGCCATGCTCGTTGAACATATATTCCATCTCCCTGACCAACCGCTGGGGGGAACTCTTGCGGATTCTGCTGATCTGTAAGCTAGAGGTGCTGCAGAATTCACAGTTGTAGTAGCAGCCCCGGCCTGATTCAATCTGGCTGATCATTAATGATTTGAGGAATTCCACCTTCTTTTCCAGAGGCAAGGATGAATCATGAACATCCTCTTCTGTCTTCTTTCTCTGGGCGCTGGCATATAAGTCCGCAAAAGGACTTCTGTCAAGGTCCTCTCCGGCAAAAAAGGTTCCTTCTTTTATCCTGTCATTACTCCTCGACCAGATACCTTCCAACTGATGCCACTCTTCGGGTTTCTTCTGCATCAACCGGGTGAAAGCACTTTCTCCGTCTCCCTGTACCAGGGCAAGAGGGATGTCTTTACCATCATAGAGTCCAAGCACTTTCTCCGGTTCGATCGTCGCTCCCGGACCGCCTAGAATCACCGGGACTCCCGCAGCAGTATCATTATTCACCAACTCTTTCAACAGGGGCAGTCCATTTGACAACAAGCTGTAGGCGATGATATTTTCCCCCTCTGACAGGCTTCTTTCAGTAACTTCCTTGATCTTCTCAGGACTGGCCCTGAACTGATGATCCTGATATATGACAGTATTATAACCTTGCCTTTTGGCGATCGTAGAAAGCTTGTGTGCCCCGATGCCTTCCTCAAACTGGAACTTTCCCTGATCAGGTTCGGTCTTGATGTTCCAGAAGATTATGTTTTTGTTCATGTTATGTACGTATTATGTTGGGTGGGAAAATATGGGATTGACATGCAAGCTAGCGAAGCTTGCCGACAGGCAAGGCACGAACGGAGTGACTCGACTACGCTTGCTAGCAGGCCACTGCCATGGGGTGAGTGAGATTGTTCAATTCGTAAGATGGAAGTTCAAGCCCGAGCTATTCCAGTAAATCATTTCTATTATGCTGAATGGTACAAGCCGGGCTCGGTCGAACGAGCGGCTTGCTCATATTTTCCTTAGGGAAACTTAATACGTACCATGTTATCTGTATTCATGACTGGTCCTACTTCACAATCAATTCTCCTTTAGAATATGTGAACGCTAGATATAACATGCTTGCAATTAGATCTGCTGCTAATCCCTTGCCAATCGGTTTATATTGCTGAAACTCCAGCATCCTTTCATAGGCTTCATTGACCCTTTCAGAGAACTTCTCTTCAGTTGAATTGTTGAAGACCCGCAGCATCAAGGCTACGTCGGGGAAACCTCTGACGAACTGACGATTATGGACGATTCCAGTGCCATAACCTTTTCCTTTTTCTTCTGAGAGCTCTTTGGCGTAATATCTATATACATTATTCACACCATGATGCTCGTTTACTGGATACTTGTCCTGGACATTGCTGAAGACGTTACCTCTTTTTTTTGTCTCGATGAGATATTCAACGTCCCTCTCTGAGGTCTCTTTCAGATACAAACTGGTTTTCTCCAGGAGCCTCAATGGATTTTTCTCTGCTCTTGGATCATAAACCATCTGCGCAGCTACGATAGGGACAGTAAACTCAAGCATCCCCTGGTTGGTCTTACCCCCACCCCTGCCCCACTTGCTGAAAGTCATAGCCTCAAAGAGATATTGGTAGCTTCCCTTGACGGTCTGGTGTTCCAGGCAGTAACGGGCCAGATGCAGATAGGCGACGCTGGAATTGACAGCAGCGCTGGTGAGCATCTCCAGTGTGATCGTCGGTTTAAGGTCAGAGTACCTTGTTGTGCAGCCCCTCTTGTCAGGTATCGGTTCCAGGGCGAAAGCAAGAGCGATATTTTTCATAACTTTCTCGGGTACAGGTAGTCTCTCCTCGGCATCGTTGACGAGCAGAGTGATCTCTTCAGGAGTCGAAAGCGATTTCTTCTCCTTCCTTGACTTGCGGACTGCATTGTCAACAATGCTGCAGATTTTCTGGATAGGTAAAGAGGAACCTCCTGACTCTCTGGGAGAGCCACCGATGGTCGATCCGCCGCCCCATCCTTTCTCCAGGTCATCCAGCTTGAAGAGGATGCTGCTGGGAACATCCCCCGGACCCAGAGGGAAGTCTATGAAATCTGACTTCTTGGCGATCGTGACTTTCCTTCTGCCGTCCAGTTCGTGATAAAGGACGACTTTTTCATAACCCTTTTTGTACAGCTCCAGGATAGGGTTATAACCATGGGGCGCTTCCTCGAAAGCAATTTTTCTGGCCAATACCCAGCCCGATTCGCCAATGTACTCAATCCTATATCCTGGAAAATCAATAGAGTCAGCCGGATCTTCGTCCTTAGTTGAGTCCTCACCACCATGTCTCCCTACAAATCCGTCCAGCCGTTTCATCGTCCCCTCCACTACTTTCCTCAATGCAGCGACATCATTAACCTTGTTCTTCTCCTGCAGTTTCTCAAAGGGTTCTTCATATAGCTGGATCTTCCTTTTGCTTGCCACAGGATAGGCAGGTCCATGAACATCATAATCGTTGACGTCCCTCACCAGCTCAACAATGGCCCTGCTGTGTACTAGCTGAGGATTCTGCAGCAGATAGACAGAAAGGACAGAATCCAGGTCAGCATGATTTATGAGGACAGTATATCCATCAGGGTCGAATCCCAGCAGCAAAGAATCCAATACCTGTTTTGCCGTTGAAGTAGTGCACAACCTCTGCACTGTTCCGTGATGGTCAAAGGAATAGATCTGGTTCTTATGATCAATCACCGGGCCCTGTACTACTCCATCTAAGGCAATAGTCTTCTTCTCCAGATCCGACAGCTGCTTTACGTCTCCCCCCAAGATCTCAAGATGTATCATCCATAGTCTTCAGGGAATAAATGATATATAAATGTTTTGTATGTGACTACTGGCACACAATTACCAGATTCCCCTACAATGGAGTGGCAACATTTATAAATTGGAGAGATTTCGGACTATTTATGGGAGATATTGGGGACATTATCGGTAGTACAGTAGAAGGCAATAAAGGCAGCTATAGGATCACAGAAAAGATCGGCGAGGGTACTTTTGCTAACGTCTATCTGATAGAAAATGGAAATGGTGACAGCTATTGCCTGAAAAAGATTAAAGATTTTGGTGACTGGAAAGCTCACGAACTTGCTAAGAGAGAGGCAGAAGTGCTGAGAGAGAATACGCACCCTGGCTCTCCAAAATTTCATGATTTCTTTGAAGATGGTTTGACGACGTACTTGGTAATGGAGCACATTGAAGGAAGGAATCTTAAGGATCTGGTAACTTCAGGTAAAAGGTTCTCTGAATCAGAGATGATCGACCTTGGTGCGCAGGTTTTAGAAATTCTAAGTGATTTTCATATGCGTGGGATTATCCACCGTGATCTGAAGCCCAGTAACATTATACTTAATGATCAGGGAAAAGTGAAGATTATTGACTGGGGAAGTGTCAAATTCGATTCCACTGAAGGTTCCACTGTAGCAGGGACGAGCGGTTATGCTCCCTTTGAGACTTTCTGTGGGAGAGCTGTGCCAGCTAGCGATATCTTTTCCTGGGGCAGGACCATGTTATATCTCGCTTCTGCCGTGGATCCATTGGAGATGGATGAGAACGGTAACGGAGAGATTGCAATGAGGAAATATCTTGGGACAAGACTATCGGAGGATTTTAGTGACATCCTTGAGAAATCCTGTAAGATGCTACCCAAAGACAGATATCATTCAGCTAAAGAGACGATGGATGCAGTGAAGAAGATCGATCTGTCTTCCCGATTGAGAGAATTAGGGCGAGGAGTGAAGTATGATGGTAAAAGAATTTTTATTCCAGAAGTGGATAAATTGGAACGGGCCCTAGTGATTGCTAAAGACATTGACTGCGAGATGGTAAGGGTTCCAGTTCTTAACACTGAGCGAAGGAGTCTAGATGAGCAATACGATCTTACAAGTGTCAACGAAGGATATGGGACAGGCAGTGAAGGATTTTGGGCTAAAGTGGTTAATTATGGTAAAGTCCTTACTTATCCTTTGCTGGGAAGCCTACCTGCATCACTTCAAAGGGAAATTGAGAAGCGATTGAATAACGGACAGAAAACAAATTTCAATGCTTATCATGCATCTATAGCCTCTGGCGTATTTGAGATGGTGGCAGGTTTGGGAGCCATAATATATGCAGCCACTTCGGGAGATGCAACCGGATATTTTGTTGGAGGGGGTCTGGTTGGTGAGTCAATTGTTAGAAGAAGACTGTCCCTTGATTATACTGAATCAGAATGTGAAGGCTGTCCACTTTCGATAGTGTGTCCAGTAATTCATCTATCCGGCCACCCTAGGAATGAGCCTCTTGGAACTTTACTCGGAAAAGTTGTCTGCAGTCCAGTAGAATATGCAATAAAAAAGAATTCATACGAGCCAAAGAAGTTGGTAGATGTTTCTGTGGATAAAGTACCTCTTCTAACATGATTCTCACTTGGGCTTTACTTTCTCCCCATCTCTTCCTCAACAGCCTTCTTAATTTCCTCTTCCGTCGGTGGTCTTCCCTCAGCTTCGCCATAAGAATTGAGCAGTCTTTTAGCATGTCCGAAAACATAGGCAGTGTCTCCCACCAACAGACCGATGAAACCGCTCTCCATGGGGAAAGTGTAGACAAACTTGTTGATTATTGCCTTGAAGAAGTACACCCATGGTTTCATGCCCCATCTTGATTGGTAATCGGTCAAACTCCAAGCGTCAAAAACAATCAGCACGTCCCCTTTCTGCAATTTCCTTTTCTGTCCATGCACCTCTTCAACAGCTTCGGTGGTATTTTTCAGATGAATCTTGATCTTTAGCATAAGGGTGGCGTACTCTGACATCTCTTTGTAAGGACGCAGCTCAATGTACGTTTCTCTCCCCTCTTCCGTCACCGTTTCCTCGGACTTCTTCTCCCGCTTCTCGTACCCCCTCTCTTCAATAGCGCGGTTGATAGCTGCAAACAACTCATCAGCCCTGAAGACACCGCTGTACTTAAGTTCCCGGTTGTTGATGATCAGGTTCTTTTCGCAATGTGTGTCTAACATTTTTTATTAATCTAAATTTTTATGTTTGATATGTATACTTGAACACATTCAGGTAATTCTTGACCTTATTGTAAAGATCATCTACATCGCTCTTGATCCATATCTCAGCCTTCCTGAAATGGTTGCGGAAAAAATATTTCTGTGAGATGACGCTGAAGAACCATTGCCAGGTCTTCTCTTTCCATTTCCCTTTCCTGTCTATCAGAACATATCCATCCATGGTCATCCGCAGCAATCCCTGGTTGAGGCGTAAAGTTTCTCCTTTATGTTCCACCTCTACGTCTTTCACATCCGTGCCTATCAGCTTGACTCTTAAGACTAATTTGTAATAATCAGAAATGTTTTTCCACGGTTCCAGGATGATCCTCAGTTGCTTTCCTTCCGGAGTGATTTGCTCCTCGTTCATCTTCTCGTACCAGTCCCAACCTCTTTCAAAGAACCAGGAAGAGATGACTGTGAAGATTTCGCTAGTATTGAAGAGCCCTTCATAACTGAACTTCAGATGATCTACGATCAAGTATCTTTCTGCCACTTTTCACTTCCTCTTTTTTGTGTCCTGGCAGTTTCCTGCTGCCTTTTCCTGCTGCTGCTGTAATTTTTGCTCGAACTTTTTTTTCCCAAAAAAAACCCAGTAGAGTGTCATATTGACGATCACAATCAAAAACAGTATCAGTAGGGGATTCATGGAGGGTATTAATGGCTGCGAACTTATAAATTATTCTGTTTCAGGCAACAAAATATTACTCCCAAAACACTTAAATAGTATGCTATCCCCGAGTAGTATATGGGTCCAAAAATACTTATCAGCGGACTTGGAGGGGGAATGGACATAATCAATGCTTCTCTGCTCTACTTTGCTGCCACGAATGAAAAGAAGATGGTCTCATTGGGATCTTGCAGACCAGCTCCTCAAGATAAGTTGGAGAATCATTCAGCATTCGCTGATAGTGGAACATGGGTGAGCCAGGACACTGTAATACATTATGGGGGTAAACATGGTAGACCACGTTATGCCGAACCCAGGATCTCTTCTCTGATCGGTGAGAGTATCGCTTTCCTTTCCCGCAAATACCAGGGAGAGAATGATGTTCTTCGATTGAGAAGAGCAATTGAGGTTGGTCGCTACATTCATCAGTATACAGATCTTTTCTTTGTGGATGGTGGTGGCGACAGCTTGATTCTTACACCGCAGGACGCAGCAGGAACCAGCGAAAGTACAGATCCTTTTCATGGCGGTGACGCTAAGGTGCTGGAAGCGTTATCCGGATTGGCAAGAACATATCTGGGGGTCATCTCTGTGGGATTAGATGTCAGTGAAGAAAGATTTCAAAAGAATGTGCAGTTGCTCAATGAGAAAGAGGCTTATCTGGGCAGGGTGAATCTGGCCACGGGTGTAAAACAGGATTATCGACTGGACGAGGTGATCGGATTTGAAGAGAGATTCCTGGAAGATTACTATCATCTTGCTGAAGAGATTTTGGTTCTTGAACAGGCGGATGTCGAGGATAGCAGCAAGACAAAATCCCATACGGCGGTTGTCACTTATCATGCCCTCAAAGGAAATTTTGGCAGACAGAGAACGTACGTAAGATGGGAACCAAAATTTGCCGGTGAAAAAGGGGTGGTCGTCAGACCAGAGCATCGCTGGATGTACTTCTTTGATGCAGGAGCGATCCATCAGTTGAAGATGGAGTTGAGTCGGTAGTTGCTACTTATTCAAATATACCCCAGAACCATAAACTTTAATAACCCCCCGTTGATTCTGCTACCTAAGAGGGATAGGGTGATTAAAAAAAGATGGGATTTTTCAAGGATCTTCTAAGTAAGCTGAAGTTTAATCCATTTGCTAGGAAGAGTCATGTGAAGTTGGGGTTATATGGTCCGCCGAACGGTGGTAAGTCGACCCTAGCCAACCGCATCTGTCAGGACTGGCTGGGGGAAGAGATGTCTTCCGTCTCCCATATCGCCCACGAAACCAGAGAGATTAAGATCAAGGAGCAGGTTAATATCAAGAACAAGAAAGGAAAGGAACTCACTTTTTCTTTGGTCGATACACCAGGGATTGCTACCAAGATTGACTATGAGGAATTCTTGAAGAAAGGGATGAAAAAGACGGAAGCGAAGAAACGGGCTAAAGAAGCAACGAAAGGAGTTATCGATTCTATCAAGTGGCTGGATGACATGGAAGCTGTTGTAGTCGTGTTAGATTCGACACAGGATCCTTATTCTCAGGTAAACATCACCATCATCGGCAATCTGCAGGCACGGAAGATACCTGTTCTTATAGCGGCCAATAAGGTAGATCTAAAGAGGTCAAACATTGATGCAGTGGAAGCAGCTTTTCCACAATACAGTGTTGTGGGAGTATCAGCAAAATATGGAAAAAATGTTGAGGATTTTTATGAGCAGCTGTTCAAGGTTACTAAATAACAGATAGTAAAAAAGAAATAAAGTTTAAAAAGAGTAAAGATTTACTAGGTAGAAAAGAGGTTTTACAATGGTTACATTTCAGTTCATCCCATTCCATGAAATTGATAGTCTGACTTCCGCCAAACGAGTCAATAAGCTGCTCAACATTGTCAAAGATAATAGAATAGTAATCATGGAAGGGCGTCTCAGGAAGGAAGAGGAAGCTGATCTGATTGAGATAACCATGGAAGAGATCAGTTCGAAGTTCAAGGGGATAGAGCTCAGTGTCGTATACCCTGACAAGGATAAGCAGGATGCTTTGCAGCGTTTCAAAGGGATCATGGCTAATATGCTCTTGGGGGATAGGCAGGGCCTGACGATTATTGGACCGGCGTCAGTCGTCAAGAAGATCGAACAGAATCCGGATAAGATTGAACTTTTCACCAAAGAGGGAAGCAGATATCGCAAGAAAAGGAAAAGATAAACGATGCCTCATCAATGCGTAAGGTGCAATGCACGATATGAAGATGGAGACGAGGTAATTCTAAAAGGGTGCAACTGTGGTGCCAGATTTTTTTTCTACATCAAGAAGAAACATATTGAGGAAGGGAAGCAGCTTATCAACAACCTCACTATAGAAGACAAAGAGCATATTGAGAAGGATATCGCTGAAATCCTGCACATCAAGAAAGAGGATCCTGATAAGCCTGTGGTTTTGGATATCGAGGCGATCAGGGTGATGAAACCAGGCAAGTATGAGCTGGATCTAGTGCACCTTTTCAAGAAAGATCCTCTGATAGTGAAACTTGATGAAGGAAAATATATGATTGATCTTGGTCAAGCGTTCAAGGAGTGATGACTTTTTCTTCATAACTATCTCCGTAAAATATCAATGACCGGAAATCTATCTCCTGATATCTTATATGGTAAGTTCCACAATCAAGAACGAGAACAGGCACTTCAACTTTATACTCACTAACTTGAGTAAAACCTTCTTCTCTGACAATAACTTCTAATTCCATCATAACTTACTCTTCTGGGCCTTATCAGAAATGATGGCACTGTGGCCGCTCTTATCTTCGATAATAATCTTTAATTTGTCCCTACCCAGAATCACTTTGTTCAGTTTCTTGATCATGTTTTTCGCTTTCTTCCTTAAAGCATCATCCTCTTCTGACTCCACGGAAGATTCAACTATCTTTTTTACTCTTTCCAGCAATCCTTCAATATTAGTTATGTAACCTTCGGATACTGGTCCTGGCTGCATAGTGATGATATGTGGTATCTTGACCGTCGCCTCTCCGGACTTGATAACCTTGACATTCAGATCGTCGTCGGAAGAGACTTCAAAAGTATACTTGCAGGGCTCTTTTCTCTCAGCGGGTTCTACATCCGACTGCCTCGAGCCGCATCCTTCGCATTCCATGGAGAGGACGAACACTCTACCAAAATGAGGAATGTCAATCTCCTCTTCCCGTAGGGTACACTTGTTCTCGCTGCAGAACGGACAGAGTTGCCCTTTGATTTCTGACATGATGAAGGTAAAGGGAAACTGATTTAAAAATATTTTGGAGAAGTTTTATAAAGTGATACTAAATTTACTTTAGGGTGCACCGGTAGTTTAATGGCTAGAATTCCGGCCTTCCAGGCCGCCTTCAATGAGAAGGTTCGAAGTTAGCCGGCGATCCGGGTTCGAAAGACATTGGTTATGAACATTCATAGCCAATGAGGCGAATTTCCCGGCCGGTGCATCGTTTTTTTCTACACACTTTATCTTCTATACCTCAGGATATAAATCTTTTTAGATGAGGAGATTTCAGGGTGACGAATGAGTGATGGTATCGGAAAAACATTGGATATAGAGGAGAAGTATGGGGGAGTGGAAAGGATTTTTCTGTTTGTAGAGGATGAATTTGCACTACGGAAAAATATGAAAGAATCGGTAGAGCGATATCTGGCTGATAAATCCGGTCTGGCGAGTTCCGTTGTGCGAAATGGCCATAAAGCTTTACAAGAATTGAGAATGTACAGAGAGTATTCGCCCGGGGCACTTGCTTATGCATGCCTTGATTACAATATGCGGAGGAACCGTCCTGGGGAGAGAAGACCTACTGAGATCCTTTTTTACGACGATGGGTTCAAGCATTTTCTCGGCAATGGTGGGATCGTTGTGATGTTTTCAGGGTATATTGAGCAGGTAAAACAATCCGAGACCATCATGCGCGTGCAACATGAGTATCCAAACGTCCTTTTGTTGTTGGCAGAAAAGGGTGAAGGAATAACTGTGGATGAGATTGTCCGTGTCATGAACAGTCTGGACTTTGGGAATATGCCCAGGGGTTCTGTTGAAAGGATAAGGAGAGTTGCTGAACAGAGGGACCATAATCTTGGTAAGATACTTGCGGCGGTTCGTAGAAAGAAAGGATAAAGATTGCTGGTAGATATCTCCAAAATCGCAGAAAATTTTATAAACAAAAAAGGATTCCTACATGACAAAGATGTTTAAGAAAAAGAAAAAAGAGGAAATTAAAGGGAAAAGTTCTATTAACGAACAAGAGGCTCAGGATCCGGAAAAACACCACCGCCAGAAAGCTTTTATGGATAGAGATATTAAAATAAAACTCACTCCACGTTCTTTCTTGCGGGCTGGTCTGTTGATAATTGCCTTCTTAGTGGTGTTTAGTCTGGGAAGATGGAGTGTAGCTCCTCCGGACTTTGGTGGTGTTTCGGGGTTTGCCATTGGCTTTGCAGAAGGTTTGGCTGATACGCAAAGTGAAGGGGCAGAAGTTGCTGCTGAGGGTACAGGGATAGTGACTGAAGTCTCTGCAGATGCTGCGGAAGTTCAAGAGACGGTTGAGCCAGAAGTGGTTGAAGCACAAGCAGCAACCGCGACGGATGGAACCGCATCTGATGCAGCAGATGAAGTAGCTACGTCAACAACTGAGGATGAGGGTGTACAATCGGCCAAGAAAGTTGTAACCAGTTATACCGGAAAAGTAGCCCTCTCTTTGAGTGATGTAAAAGTCAGCTGGAAGGGGACTTGGGGAAAGATTACCGAACTGGAGTATGTAATTAAGAACAATGCTGATGGTATTATCCAACCCAGTTACTTGGTGATGATGGTGGAAGGTTACACTGACATCGAGAAGAAGATTCCTTTGGCATCAAGTTCTAAAGAGCTTTTGGCCGGAAAGAGTGATGAGAAGAGTATCATTATACCAAATAAAGGCTTCTCGTACAACGAAGCGACAGCAGGCGACTTGACGAGTGTGGACATTACTGTGTACCTCTACGATGCGAATGATAAAGTGATGGCCATGGAGAAGAGAGCTTTTAATATTGGCGGGTAATATTTTATTTTTTTATTAATTTTGTATTATGACTCTCTATGTGGCTGAAATAAAAAATGGAGTTATCCTTTTCTTTTGAGTAGTAAGAAAAAATTATATAAACCAACTTATTTCTTTCCGGTGTAGCTAGAGGGATGCGATAACATCATGGGAGTTGAGCTTAGAAAATCCACGTGGTTAGCTGTCGATAATCAAAGCTGTAAAACTTCCTTGTTCGCAAGGTTCTTCTGGCTTCAAACTCTTTTTTAGTTTCAAACTAATTGCTTGCTGTTAGTTTTCTCCAAGGTATCCCTTGTAGGCATGCTTCTTTGCTTGCATCTCAAAATATTTCTTGATTATTGCGTGCAGGTTCCACATGCGGTAATATAGAAGGTCCATATTCTGCTCGAGATCGACCATCAGAGCTTTGTCATGCCATTGCCCCAACTTTTTTGAGAACCAGCCACCTTTAAAATGGTGTTTACCCCAGGATAAGGTTCCATCCATCAGGATATACAATCGGGCATTACTGAGCGCTTTCTTTTGTCCGGACGTCTCCACTTCTACTTCAAGCAGATCCCATATATGTACAGTAAGAACAACTTCAAAATGAAGGTATTCAGTGACCTCTTTGGTGAGGATCCAAGTCATTTCCTGCTCTGCTCCTTTTGGAGAAGGAACTTTGTGTTTGTATTGCTTTTCATGCCACATATAACCGTAATTCTTGGCCCAGTCGGTTATCGTCGAATACAAACCGTCAAAATCAAAAAGTCCGTTATAACGCAAAGTTATTTGTGGAGTGGGCAGTTGTTCAGGCATACATCGAATCATTCATCTAGAATATATAAAGATTTCTGAGAGAGTCGGGACTTTTGTGTTTTCTATCATTGTACAAATCAGGAGTGAAACATAGGCAAACAACTCGACTACGCTTGCCAGCAGGCCACAGGCACATGGGCAAATCAAGACGAGCCCATACCGGTGCCGTGCCCTGCTCTCAAAAGGCTTTCAGTATGTACTTCCCTACCATTCTACACTGGTCACCTTCCCGGCTTCATCCAAAAAACATTATGGGGCTGGTCAGAGCGGAGTGGTA
>CAZWBB010000042.1:0-2113 GCA_964632045.1 uncultured Methanosarcinales archaeon
GATTGATTGTTCGAAAAGTTAGTGCTTTCAGTATACAAGCCCGAGCCAATTTTTTGTCCAGCGATTTCTCTGGTAAAGATATGGACTTGGCTCGGTCGAACGCACGGCCTGCCCATATTTTTCTCAAGGAAACTTAATACGTACTTTCTGAGGATAATTTTATAAATATCAAAAATTTACTGTAAATTGAACACTATGGCAGAGGATGAAATAGTTAAGGCAAAGAAGCCGGCCTTAGCAGTTGATGTGATTCTTTTTACGATAAGAGATAATACTCTGATGGTCGGATTGATCAAGAGGGATGAGCAGCCCTATTTTGGCAAACATGCCCTGCCCGGCAGGATGGTGCGTTACATGGAACCGGTAGAGGAGACCGCAAGCAAGGCCCTCGAACTGAAAGGGGGAATCGACGCCAAGGATGTCTTTTTTGAGCAGCTTTATACTTTTGGTGAGGATCTGCACCGTGATACAAGAATAAGAGTAATCACTTGTGTTTATTACGGACTGGTTGATTTCCAGAAGCTTGGCGAAAACAAGTTCTGTTGGCATTCAGTCTATGAACTGCCACCTCTCGCTTTTGATCATAGGAAGATTATCGATTATGCTATCCATCGACTGAGGAAGAAGATTAAAGAGAGCGATTTCGCCTTCCAGCTGATGCCCGATGAGTTTACACTTACTGAATTGCAGAAAGCCTATGAGACGATCCTGGATCAGGAGATCGATAAAAGGAATTTCCGCAAGAAGATCTCTGATCTGCATATTCTGAAAGACCTTCATAAGAAGAAGATGGAAGGGGTGCATCGTCCTGCTGCTTTGTATTCTTTTGTCAGGAAGAGGTCGGCTTGAATCCTGTCAGCTCTTAGTTAGCCTTACTTTTCTGCTGGGTGCTACTCCCCAGTAGATAATTTTATAAATGGGGCTACTTTGTTTGCTATAATGTCAAATAAACATGATTTGAACAGTCTTTCGGTTGACCTGAGTAGCGGAGACTGTATCCTCAAAGCTGACTCAATCGATACCCAATCTCTTGAAGAAGTAATCGGCGGATTTGGCCGCTCCATACACAGGATAGAACGCAATCTGCAGGACCATCCTGACCTAACTGACGCTTACGATGCTAGGAACCTGCTTTGTTTTGATATTGGATTCCTTACCGGTTCTAAGGTTATGACTGCAAAGAGGACTTATGTAACATCACTTAGCCCTCTCAAGACCAGTAAATCAGGAAGCAACGGTATATACTATTCCGCCGCCAGCGGAGGGCTGGGTCCTGAGTTGAGGAATTGTGGGCTAGATTCATTAAATATCACTGGAAAGAGCGAACAACCAGTGTACATTGTGCTAGAGAATCATGATGGGAAACTGGAAGTCACATTACATGATGCTTCAAAGCTTGCAGGGGAGACAACCGACCGTAAAATCAGAATTCTTGCTGAAAGTTATGATCATGCAGCATTTGCTGTCATCGGAGAAGCTGGAGAAAATCTTGTCCGATACGCCAGCATAGCTTTCAGCACAACTGATCAACTGAGGAAAAGGAGCAAACATATGCGTTTTGCTGGCAGGGGTGGAATGGGGGCAGTAATGGGTTCAAAGAATCTGCTGGCAATTGTTGCAAAGGGAGACAAGAAGGTTGGAAGGGAAAATTATGTGGGAATGGGAAATGTCTCAAATCTCAATAAGGAAATCGCTCGCGGAAAGAGGACGGAGAAATATCGTCACCTTGGAACATTCTTCGCTAATGTTGATACGCTTGAATACCTTCGAGCAGGAATACATGATAATTTCAGCAGAGGCCAGTCAGGGGATACAGAGAAATTATTTCGTGACGCCCTTATTGCTTCAGGTATTGAAATTAAAGACAAAGGATGTAATGGATGCGCAATCAAATGCTGGAAAGAGTTGAGTAAAGAGGATCGGATCCTTGGTAAGCTGGATTATGAAAACGGTGCTTTACTAGGATTTAACCTGGGTATCAATGACATTTCAAAGATAATGTCTTTGATCAGCTTGGCTGACGAGTATGGTCTAGATGCGATGTCTTCTGGAGTGTGTATCGGTTACGAGATGGAACTACAGGGAAGGTTTGGCGACTTCAAGTTTGCACAAC
>CAZWBB010000042.1:2123-16183 GCA_964632045.1 uncultured Methanosarcinales archaeon
TGATGCAGCAGATTGTCCGAGGAGATCATCCGTTAAGAGATGGAGTCATGCGATACTCCGCCAATTATCATCCGGACCGGGTGGATGAAGCGATGCATGTCAAAGGAATTGAGCTCGCCGCCTACCTGGGACAGACCAATCCTGGTTATGCTTTCGCTATCGCTGGTCCGCATACATCTATAGATACTTACAATCGCGCCTGGTATCCGGAAGCAGAAAATACTGTAGAAGAATGGACTGAGAACATATTACGAGGACCGATAATGATACTCTATGACATGAATGGATTATGCAAATTCTCCAAAGTTGGACTGAATGACGTATGTTCTTTGCTCAAAGATGTTACAGGAAGGGAAGTAGGAGTTGAAGAGTTGAAGGATACAGCCAAGAAAGTTGCATTAATGTCCAGAATGATCGATTACGGAAGAGGATTTACAGAAGAAGATGACATACTGCCAGGAAGATGTCATCAGGAAATCGGAATCAAAGGTATCCCTCATTTTAATACTCTGGAATTTTTCAATGAACTGAAGGATAGAGTCTACCAGGCTTATGGGGAAATGAAGAGACAATGGAGAATTTAGACATTCAAGTGTCAATCCACCATAAATCTTAAAAACACAGGTCCATTCTGCTTCTCAGAACACAATGGGGGGATAAACATGAGAATAACAGATAAAATAGATGAATATTTTGTAAAGAATGATAAAAAAGGTATAAGTGACCTGCTGGAAGAAGAGAACAATGTTAAGAAAGTGTATAGAAATGGGGCTGCTGGTGGAATTGTGGCGGTCGGATTGTATGCTCTATCTGACTTGGGTTTAGGAAGATCTCTCTTAGGTGGTTGTGGAATCTACACTGCTCTGTCGCTGGGTTGGCCTGCTTTGGAGTATGTTTCCGCCAAAGCATACGTGCTTGGTAAAGGAGAGATGCAGAAACACGCCGAGAGAAAAGCTGTGGAAGCCAAGAAGCAAGGGTTGGGCGGAAAATTGGATGATGTAAAAGGAGAAGAGCCAGTTGTATCCTATGGAATAGGTTACGGAGGACGCGGGTCAGGCATGGTTGATGTAGAGGAAGAAGAAGCAGAGGCAGAAGGAACAGAGGATGGTTCTGAAACGGTTGCAGATGAGAAGAAGGCAGAAGTAGAAGAAAAAACTGCTGAGAAGTCCAAGAAGAAGTAAGATAATACGTCTTTTATTTCCTGACGATTCACCACCAGGCAAATGATTTGCCGACGATGTATAACACGAAGGCCACCATTATTATTACAAGGAGCCAGTTTATATCTCTCATTGTCTGCTTTTACCTCCACTTTATGTATTTGTTTAGATACAAAAAATAAATACAGGAAAACAATGTAAGTGTGAATAACAATGTACCACTTTTGTTTTCCAATAATATTTTGTAATATCCATCCGCGGCTATAACAAGCATTACTGCAATAAAGGCACTTCTTAGTATGATGTACTCAAATCGTTTGTTCACCAACAAATCCTTGAGTAAATCTTCCATTATAACAATGATGGTTGCTACAATCTTATATTTATTTGTTTGATTGTAGAATTATTTTATACTATATATTTCTTGCGATGAAAAAGAAGGAAAATCCAGTTTACATTTTCCTATACTAATAAGTGTAAATGCCACACCAAAAAGCGAAATGTTTAAATATAAGTGTCACCCATACACTAACATTATGAGCAAAACAATATCCAATGGCAGTATAATTGAATTATGTCTCAGACAAGTTCACATTTTTTATGTCACACTTAGTGTATGTCCAACACCTTCGCTGGAGGAACAATAAAATGAAATTTCAATCAATATCGATCGTACCGGAAACTGTCGGATGCAATGCCCGCTGCAAGTACTGCATCGCTGACATGACACCAGAGCATCGAACTAAGAAAAAGATCAATTTCAATAAACTGTCAAATGCATTGCAGTATGCGATCAGTGGAGGAGCACAGACGGCCATCCTCACTAGCAAGGGAGAGACTACTCTTTCTGACTGGAAGTATCTTGGAAAGATTCTTGAGAGCTTCAAGAGTCATGGGTTCGGACAGAGAGATCTGCACAGCAACCTGATTGTTGTTCCGGAAAGAGGAGAAGAATTCAGAAGAGAACTTGTTGAGCCCGCATACGGACTTACTAATGTTACGATGACCCTGGCCTCTTTTGATTACGATAGGAACAAAGAGCTGATGGGATTGATGAAAGACGTAGATTACGCCTCATTGTTCAGATTCCTCCGGGAGGATTGCAACCTGAGTATCAGGTTGTCCTGTGTGATGAACAAGAAGGGAGTTCATGATAGGGAGACAATAGAAGAATACATCGATGCAGCAAGAGATAATGGGATCGACAACGTCGTGTTCAGGGGATTATGGATACCTCAGTATATGAACAGTTCTGCGAGGGTAAAGAAGACGCTTGAATGGTGCACAGAGAACCAGGTTGGTATGGAAGTAGCTGACTCAGCTGTCCAGGAGATGGTTACAGAAGGAAAAGCATCATACATGTTCAGTCTTCCTTGGGGAGCAGCTGCTTACCAGGTCAATGGTGTTGGAGTAACAGGAGCGACGTGCACTCAGAATTCGTATGAGGACTGCATCAAATCGTTGGTGTATCTTCCCGATAATCACGTCTACCCTGACTGGGAGCATAGTGTGAGGCTGCTGTAAACAGGAGGAACAATAAAATGAAACCGCAAGAACGAAGTGATGAGGATTCAACGGGAAAACTATCCTGTTTGAAAATAGACAAACAATTACCAGAATCGCATGAACCGTACACGGACAAGTATTTCCTGCGGACAAACCAGATTCTGCAGGCAGAAGGGATCAATCCAACAGTATCGATGAAAGTCTTTACCCGGGGCACAGGAGAAGTCGTAGGACTGGATGAGGCAGTTGAAGTGCTGACAAAATTCTCTGACCTGGAAAGGACAGGTGAGATTTGGCTCACTGATGATAAGACATACAAAAGCAAAGATTCGCTGATGGTAATCAAAGGGCCTGTACAAAGTTTTGTCGAACTTGAGACGATGTATCTGAGCGTACTCTCACATGCAATAACAGAAGCAGCAGGATTGCAAACTCCTGAATCATCAAAGATCGAGCAGAAATTCAAGGGACTGAAAAAGATATATGGTGAGATGCCCATAACTTACTTCGGAGCAAGACACTATCATTGGAGTCTGGATAGAGAGATCGCCGCAGCTGCCCTGAGAGGAGGAGCGGTACAGACGTCAAGTGATATGGGTTCTTCTAACATCGGATTAAAAGGAGTAGGAACGACCCCACACGCACTGACTTTGGTACTTGCATCAATCTATGGAAAAGAAAAAGCCACACTCAAGACTGCAGAACTTTTTGATAAGCACATGCCGGAAGAGATTCCCAGGGTTACTTTAGTGGATACTTTCAACAGAGAGCTGACGGACAGCTTGATGGTAGCCAAGTACTTCGGAAAGCGAAGAAATATGTTCAGGATCGACACCTGTGGTGAAAATATCGGAGAAGGCGGTTCATTGTATGATGGAAGGAAAGAGAAAGATCCATCATACAGGGAGGGAACTGGAGTGACGATAGAATTGGCAGAGAATCTGAGGACGAATCTGGTCATGAACGGATTCGGCGACAGTACGGACACATTTCTATCCAGCAGTTTTGGCAATGAAGAGAAGGCGATGGCTTTTGTAGAAGCAAATAATCAGTTCAAAGAAAGGACAGGTTACGACTTGTTTGTTGGAGTAGGTATCGGCGAAGTGTCCAAGGCAAGATTCTGTACTGCCGACATCTTTGAAGTTGATGGAAAGCCGATGTACAAGACAGGGAGAGAAGTTTTGGATATAGATTATTCAAAGATGAGGAGAGTATTATGAAAAAAGAAGTTTCAGAAAATCCGTATTGGCCTGATAGAAGATAATAATTGAATATTAAGACATGGAGGTAAAAAAATGGTAGTAAGAGCAGATATCCTTTTGGGAATTGTAGAAAATAAAGAAAGGCAGATATTAAAATCTGCAGAAACGACAATTGATGAAAAACTTAGCAAAGAGTACAAGGGCGGTAAACAGATCGCCTTTTTCACCAGCATCTTCGATGGAGTAGGGGACCATGGCAGAGATGAACTTCTTGATAAATATAGGGAAGCTGGCTGGAATGTTGAATATTTTGCAGATCAGAAAGATGGTGACACCTATCTCTTCCAGCATGAGGCGGTGTTTCCGTCAGAGCTTGCAGATGTAAGACAGGAGTACGATCGTTTAGGTGATCAAATACACAGACTGAAAGACAGGAAGGCAACATTAGCACGGGCGCTGGGGAAGTAAGGAGGAAACAAGATGGGGATACAAAATATAAGCCAAATAAGAACCAATAGAAATGAAGCCAGAAAGAATGTAGCACGTGATAAAGAGATTCATAATGCAGCTGTGCAATTATCAAAAGTTGCTGAACATCCATCTTTGGATGATTTAGTTGAGGAAGTGCAGATCGCAAACCTCACACTGGGTGGTGGCTCTAACTATCTTTACTTAACACAACAAGGACTTGAGGAAGAATTTGTATACGCAGATCCAGGTTCAGGAAGCACTCCCCGAAGACATATCACTAATACAGATTACGAGCAGCTGGTTGAGAGGTATAGCTTCACTGTTGAAGATATTGAACAACTATACAGCAGGCTTGACGAAATCTAACGGAGGGAAACAAAATGACAAAGACAATTAAAATAGCTGTAGATTTTGGAGATGCTTTTACGCATCCTAAAGGAAGTTGGTACTGCGGTACTACAGAACAGCAGAAAGATAATGCTGCTGCAGTAAGCAGAGGGGGCGATCTTTTCATCTATCTGGTTGATGTGCATACTCGGACCAGTACGGAATTTTCCATCAATGGAGGGAAATATGAAGTACACAATGTGACCAAGAAAGATCAGCGGAATCTCGAAGCACTGGGTGTGGATCCAACAAAGACAGCCAGCCCACAATTGACTGAGAAGCTGCAAGACATAGTCAAAGACAAGAAAGCGGGTTTGATCGTTCCCAGAAATGTCTTCTTTCAGGATTATGATGGTGGTAAGAAGCCAGAACCAGCTTTTACCCTTGAAGATGTTGAAGAAACTTTCGGTGTTGAGAGTATTGATCCGCAGGATTTTCTGGATGGAAAAATCGATTATGTAATTAATGCCAAACATTACAAGGACGGAACAAGAGGGAATGCTCATGCCCGGTTAGGCCATGTCCCAGGAGTTCCTGACGAGGACTGGAATGTATTCTCACTGCTAAAAGAGCAATATGGCAATGGTGAGGGGCTACAGTTTGATATTGTGGGGGTTGTCATGGGAATCTGTATCTATCAGACGGCATGTGGAATCTTTGATCTGTTTCCAAGAGCTGAGATCAATGTAATCGCAGACGCCTGCACACATCTGGTATACGAGCCGCTTGGTATTGAAAGTGAAGAAACCGGTAATCTTGTTGCAAAGAAGATGTGCCAGCAGATCGGTGTGAATTATATGTCGACGGAAGAGTATCTGAGAGAGAAGGATTGAGTCTGCATGGGGGGATGAAAAATGACTAAGATAAAGCTACCACAAATGAACCCTGAGCAGGTGGCCAGGGAAATTGGAGATTTTGTAATCGATGCTGTAAAAAGCCATAATGGAAGTGGCTGCGTCATCGGACTATCAGGAGGAGTTGATTCAACCACGACAGCTGCCCTGATAAAGAAAGCTTTTGACGGACATAATGAAAGTCACACCAGAAAACTGGAACTTGTCGCTTATATGCTGCCATCAAAGGTTAATGGTGCAAATGATACTGAGGATGGCATAAAAGTTGCTGAGAGGTTGGGAATCAGATATGAGGTACAAAGCATTGAAGCTATTGTCAAAGCATATCGAACGACTAATCCAGAAGCATTTGACAGATCATACGATAAAGGCAATATCATGTCCAGAATCCGCGCTAACGTACTGTCTACCAAAGCAGCAACTGAGGGAAAGACTCTTGCTGGTACAGGAAACAAAGATGAAGATTTTGGTATTGGCTATTACACCCTGTTTGGAGATGGTGCAGTACACATGAGTCCGATCGGCGGCCTTTCCAAAAGATTGGTCAGGCAGATGGCAGAGTATCTGGGATTCGGAGATCTCGCAAACAGGGAGCCTTCCGCCGGATTGGAACTAGGTCAGACGGATTTCAAGGATCTCGGTTACAGTTATGATGTTGTTGAGCTAGTGACTGAGGGATTGCAGCAAGGCTACTCGGTGGCAGACCTCGCAACACATCCGCAGGTTGTTCCATTAGTGGTGAAGGAAATTCGACAATATGAAAGTAATTTTGGACATAAGAAGTTCGATGCTGCCTCAGAAGTTGTCAGAGACATCTACATGCGCCATGAAAGAATCGCTAAACCAAAGGCGCAGATAATACATCCTCCGATAGCGCCAGTTACACTAAGGTACGAATGAAAATGAGAGACGGTGAAACAATGAAACGAAAATACCCGTTGCTAAAAATCCCGCAACTGGAGGGAAAATATGCTCCTCCAGGGGAAAGTAGGTACAATGGAAAGCATGTTCTGCCTTTTGGTAAGCAATTTCATAAAGCGGTTACCATCATGCGGGCTAAACCACCGCACAGGAACCACATAGCCATGTTGGAAGCCTTGTGTCAGAAAAGTAAACATCTTACCATAAACATCGGCAGTTCCAATAAGATGGATGAGAAGAATCCTTTCACCTGGCAGGAGACAGAAGAGATGATGCACCTGGGACTACCCGGTTATTGCAACTTTAGGATCATCCCCTGTCCGGATTCTGATGATCCAAGGACAGGTGACGGTAAGTGGGCTGATGATACTCAGAGGATTCCATACCACTTCCTTTAGGTCGTGGTATAGAATCATCTGGTCGACATCCTTTCGATACCCCAACCTTCAGGTTGGGGAGGATGTCATTTCATAGAGATGAACAAAGGTTTTACAGAACTCATCTGCAACAATGAGTGGGTTCTAGATCTCCTGGAAGAGAGGAGGTATCATCTCGGTCGGCCGAAGTTTGATTTCGCTTTCCCTGATCAGGTATTGCCAAGAGATTGCATGGTGTATGACAATGGCAGTTACGTCAGCGCAACCGTGGTCCGGGATGCCATCGTTCGAGGGAAGAACTGGGAGAAATACCTGGTGCCGGAGATTGCAGATTACATTAAGGGCAAAAATCTAGTAGGGAGAGTGAAAAGGATCTGTGGAAGATTATAGACAAAGGAGAAATAAAATGAAAGACAATCCAGGTAATAACACAGTCGACTGTATCGTTGACATCAACGGCACACATACAGTATTGATCAAGAGAGATCACGATCCGTATAAAGGTTACTGGGCGCTTCCTGGGGGCAGACAACATATCGGAGAGACTCTTGATGATGCAGTGATCCGTGAATTGGGAGAAGAGACAGGATTACAGATGGAGAGACTGAATGATCCCGCAGATATACCTGCTCTGGTCCGCCTATTAAACCAGCAGACTGAACTTGATCAGGTAAGGACTTACTTCTCTGGCAGTGATCCAAGGGGAGGGAATACTACTGTGTATGCGGTTAGGTACGATGGAGATGAGAAAATGGTGGAAAAATCTTTGAAGAATGGTGATGACGCCAGCGAAGCAAAAGTCGTTGCATTGAAAAAACTTCCTCAACTTGCTTTTGACCACTACTCATTCCTTAAGCACTATTACACCCAATTCAAGAAATATAGAAATCCATATCCAACAACAGACGTCATTATCGAACACAATGATGGAGAGAAGGAAGGTATTGTCCTGATCACCAGAAAGAATCCCCCTTATGGGATCGCCATTCCGGGAGGATTTGCCGAGTATGGTTTAAGTTTGGAAGAAAATGCCAAAAAGGAAGCTTGGGAAGAGACAGGTCTTAAAATTGAGTTGGAAAATCCTGAAGAACCACTCTGCGTCCATTCTGATCCAAAGAGAGATCCACGAGGACATATGATCAGTGTGACTTACATCGCAAAAGGACGTGGCAGAATTAAGGCAGGTGATGATGCCAAGACCGCAAAATTGTACTCCATATCTGAGGTCATCGGACTGCTGGGAAAAGATCAGATCGTCTTCGATCATGAAGAGATAATCAGGAAATATCTGAAACACCGGAGATACCTATAGGAGAAAAAATGAAAGAAGCTAAAAAATATGGCATTACAGGTGTCTGTGGACGGTTCAAACCCATACACAAAGGCGGACAAGCCATGCTTGAATCTATCTGCGAGCAGTCTGAACATTTGGTCATCGGATTGGGGAGTTGTAACAAGTACAACCTGCGTAATCCTTTCACTTGCGATGAATCAAAGGAGATGATCGATCTTACCCTTAAAGATAACTTTGACAATTACTCTTTCATCCAGATCCCTGACTTTGCTCATATACCAGAATATAGTGATGGACAGATGTGGCGTACGTACGTAAAAGAACATTTCGGAGAACTGGACATCTTCTTTTCCGGAAATGATTATGTGATGGGCCTCTTGGGAGATGATTATGAGATTATCGAACCATACACGATCATACCTGAAGAGAGGAGGGTTCCTATACGAGGTACCATGGTAAGAGTAGAGATGGCCAAAGGGAGTGGTTTGTGGAAGTTGATGGTTCCTGATCCCGCTGCTGAGTATCTGGAGAGCGAAGGGCTGTTGGCTCGGTTCAGGAAGGAGTTTGGGCTGCAGACACTTGCATCTGTCCTGAATACTAATTACTGCGGTCATGAAAGCGCAGGAGAGGAGTATAAGCATACGTTAGAGGGTTGAACAAGATGGTTGAGCGAGATGTTTGAATAAGATTGTTGAACAGAGGTTATGACATGCAACAAATATTTGGGAGAGAGAGATGGTCACCATAGGCAATTATGAAGTGATAAGACAGATCGGAGAAGGGGGATTTGGCAGGACCTACGAAGCACGTCATATTCTCCTTCAGGAGAAAGCTTGTCTCAAGCAGAATATCAATCTCACAGCAGAAGACGAAAAACTCTTACGGGGAGAAGCAAAATTACTCTGGCACATACACCACCATTCACTGCCTGCGATGAGAGATTACTTCCAATCCCCTGATAAAAGTTACATCATGGCGATGAGTTTCGTCGAAGGAAAGACACTTGAGCAATCAGTGAAGAAGCATAAAGCGATCCATGCTGAAGATGTATGCTGGGTAACCCAGAGGACTTTAAACGCTCTTCACTACCTGCACAGCATGGGTGTAGTGCATGGAGACGTGAAACCACCCAATCTTATCATCCAACCCAAGATCCACAACGCAGTACTTGTTGATTATGGCCTATCCTGCCTGAGGCCGAAGAGGTCCTCAAAGGCAGTCGGCTACACAGAAGTCTTTGCTGCTCCTGAGATCACTGAGGGCAAACCACCTTTGCCAGAATCGGATCTTTATTCACTGGGATTGACGATGGTCTATGCCCTGGGAGGAGATCCCATCGCAAAGTCAATACCAGATAATGTTCCTGAACCGATAAAAGAGTTTTGCTACAGCCTTGTGAGATACGATCCGATGGATCGGCCGAACTGGCACAAGCAGGATCTGGTAAAAAGGCTTTCGGATGTCAGGTATGAATCATTTGGAAGAAGACGTTCATCAATGTAGCGGTTGAGTAGCTGTTCCGCGGAATGAAATTAAGCATCGGGCTAGCTAATGCTCTATGCTGGAGGAAATAAAAATGTACAGTTGGGGAAACGACACATCTACCTGGAACAAACCAGGAGCATATAAGTACGATTCGGCTAAAGCACCGTATCTTGAAGACTTGGCTGAAGAAGCTGCTGAGAAAGGACCAAGAACCTACGCCAAGAAGAAGGAACCAAAGATAGAACTGGTCGATTCGAAAGGCAAGACCATAAGCTCAGACAGCGCAAATCCCGTCATCTTTGGTATTGACGGCACAGGAAGCATGCAGACATGGCCGTTTGAGTTCTTTGATCGGGCACCGTTGATCTACCAGACGCTTTCGCAGTACAGAGATGATGTAGAAATCGCTTTTTCAGTCATCGGAGATGCATATTGTGATGACTTCCCTCTGCAGGTTACGCACTTTGATAAAGGCGTAGATCTGGATGATAAGCTGAAAGCTCTCCATGGAGAAGGAAGGGGTGGCCCAGGTATAAGAGAAAGTTATGAGTTGTGGGCATACTTCATGAACGAACACTCAGAAACGCCAAATGCGGTGAACCCATTCCTGTTTGTTCTTGGAGATGAGAGATTCTACGATGCAGTCAATCCAGCCCAGGTAAAGAAGTATACAGGTGACGTGCTGCAGGGAGAGATGGATTCGATAAACGTATGGAAACAGCTTGGCCAAAAGTACGACATCTGGCTGCTCAGGAAATCTTACCCCGGTCGGGACGATGAGATCATACCACAATGGGAAGAAGCCATCGGTCCTCAAAAGATAATTCCTATCTACGATCCGATGAGAGTGGTTGATACTGCCATGGGAGTTGTCGCAAAGAGATGGGGTCACTTCAGTGATTTCAATGTAAACATAAACGCAAGACAGGATTCTGAAAAAGTATCCGAAGTGATGGAATCATTGAGAGCGGTATCAGAAGCAGATTTGGCGGACATGGATTCCAAGTACTCTTCTCCAGGATCTGTGGTGAAGAGTAAGAGTCTGGTCGCAGACGAAGCAGACAGTACATCGTCTGCTTGAAAAGTAATTGATGGAGGTAAAAAATGGCATTTGACAATGCATATCAAACAAGCGGGAAAATATTTGAGCAGGTCAGCAAGAAATTCAAACCTGGCATGCTTGAAGAGTTGCGAAATATCGAAAAAGGGGATATAGTTGTTGTAGATGGTACTTATGACCATGTTGAGAAGCTGCTGGACACTTTGAAAGTACCTTATGAAAGAATCGACCGAGGGGAGATGGCAACGTATAACACCGGACGTGTGATGTTCGTCAACTGCGCGGCATACAATGGTGTGGCAAAGAATACCTGCGATGGCATCAGACACTTTGTAGAAGATGGAGGAAGATTGATAACTACTGACTGGTCTCTTGGTCTGGTGACAAGCGTCTTCCCGGGAAAGCTGAAAAAAACCAAAGATACTGGAGATGATGTGGTTGAGATCGAATGTCCCACTGACATCGCCAGAAGGTTCATCGGGATGAATTACGCTCAGTGCAGGCCAAAATGGTGGTTGGAAGGAAGCAGCCACATCTTCAATGTTGTCAGTGACGATGTAACATCCATCATCACCAGCGATGAGATGAATGATAAGTATGGACAACCTCACGTGGCAGTCGGCTTCAGGGAAGGCAGAGGCGAAGTTCTTCATTTTATCAGCCATCTAGAACTGCAGCGTACCAAGTTGAAGAGCAATGGAGATAAAGGCACTTTAGATGACTTTCTGGAGAAGATGAAAGTTGAGAAGACCGCAGAGATGGATGATCATCAGGTGGCAGAGTTAGAAGCAGCATATAGTACTCTTAACACGGTCGCCTATCTGTGCCTGAAAAGTCCCGTACTTGCCACAAGCGGAAAGAGCACTTACTTTGGCAGTGAGTCAGTGAGTGGACAGGATGTGCCTAAAAGCATGAAGCTGGCTTAGACAACAGGGTATTTTTTTTCTTTTTTACTCTGTAAAGAAAGATAAAACTAACGGAAGTGATGAAATATGCAACCAACAGTGATAGTAACAATACCCCCGTACGCACCTTTTATAGATGAGGTTGTAGATCATCCAGCAGTATCAGGATTAAGACTGAACACGGTGATGCCAACCAAAGGAAAACTGGAAGATACACTAAAGATGCTGCAGGATAAGGTAAAGGATAAGGATCTATGGATCGACCTTAAATGCAGACAGTTGAGAGTTAAGAATTTTGGAGTGCCTCCATTCACAGAGATCGAACTGACACATCAGATAGAAGTGGAAACTCCTGTTACTGCCTATTTCAGCGATGGCAATGAAAGGGCGACGGTTCTTGAAGCTGACCAGAACAGACTGATCATGCAGGAAGGTCCTCAAAGGGTTATCGGTCCAGGTGAATCCGTAAATATAATCCATCCCTCGCTTAAGATCTCAGGCTACCTGACAGAGACTGATGAAGAGTACATCTCCGCAGCGAAAGAAGTCGGTCTGCACAACTATATGCTATCTTTCGTAGAGAGACCAGAGGACAGTAATAAATTAAAAGAACTTGATCCAGAGGCAGAGATAGTTGAAAAAATTGAATCTATCAAAGGAATCTTGTATGCAGACAAGCATTGGAAAAACGGAACCAGACTGATGGCCGCCCGTGGCGATCTTTACATCGAAGTCAAAAAGCCGCATTACATAACGAGAGCCGTAGAGAGAATTGTCAAAAAAGACTCGAATGCGATCGTCGCATCACGGATCATGGGTTCATTTGCCCACTCCCTTGAACCAAGCTGCTCAGATATCGGTGATGTAGATAACCTGCTAAGGATGGGTTACCGTACTTTGATGCTGGGAGATGATGTTTGCATGAGAAGGAATTCAGTGATGAGCGCATTAAACCTGCTGCAGGCTATGAGTGAGAGATATGGTTGAGGTTGAAACAGATGACAAAATTGATTATTGACACTGATATTGGAACAGACGTAGATGATATGCTGGCAATAGCTTATGCTTTCAAAGCAGGGTTAGACGTGGCTCTGGTCACCACCGTACATGGGAAGGCTCTTTATCGGGCATGGATGGCCAAAACTTTTCTCAATCTGTTGGGAGATCAGGCCGCTCGAGTACCTGTTGCAGCTGGAGAAGACAATCCTCTTGTACTTAAGCAGCTCTACTGGGCAGGCGTAGAAGAAAAGCTGACTGTAGATCCACAGCTTCCTGTACGTAAAGATGGTGTTGAAGCATTGGCCGAATGTGTTTATGCGAATAAAGGAAATATCAGCATCGCTTCCATCGCTCCTCCTACAAACATCGCCAAGGCCTTTCAGAAGCATCCTGATCTTCCGCAGCACATCAACCATATCTACATGATGGGCAATGCGATCACGGCAAAGGACATGGCTGGTAATGATGCCTACTTCCTTAACTACCGTTCTCATAATTTCAAGGTTGATCCACATGCAGCTGATATTATCATGGAAGCGGATGTTGAGAAGACGATCGTGACGAGCGAGGTATGTAAGAAGAGTCATTTTACAAAAGATGATTTTGAAAAGCTGGCTCGGCCCGGGCTAAATGCAACCTCTTATATCAAAAGCTGTGCTCAAAACTGGATTGAGTATTCCATGTACGATATTGCTTATCTGTATGATCCTCTTGTTATACATCATCTGATCGACGACGATGTTACGGATAAAAAAGTTTATGGAAACGTGAGGGTTACTACCGGTGTAAGAGTAGATCTGAGGAAAGTACTCTTGCAGAAGCTTGAGGGAGGTTGAATATGAAAAAGGAGAAATATGTTGCCACCGCCGTCGGTTGTGCTTTAGGAGATTCTTTGGGCATGCCCGTTGAGTCGATGAAACCAGAACAGATCTGGCGTTATGTAGGTAGAATCACCGATCTGATGGATCCTGTGATCGTACATGATTCTGATGGAAGAGTTGTCCGGAAGGACGAATATGGGAAACTGAAGTACTGGACACGTAACCTTAAGAAAGGGATGTATACAGATGATACGATTCTTGCTCTTTCCTTGGCAGAATCCTTGATTGGGAATGGGTTGGATATTGAAGCGGCTGGTAAGGCTCACCTGGAGGCATACTTAGCGCAACCGATATTGGAGGATGGGAGACGTTCAGGTGCCTTTGGAGGGACTACCCAGGCTGGCTTCAAGAATCTGATGGAAGGCAAGTCAGCGAAAGAATCCGGCGTTGTAGGAGGTCCGGGAAACGCTCCCTGTATGAAAGTATGGCCAGTAGGCTTATACATGGATGCAACAGGAAGATATGATGAAGGGCTGCAATTTGCTGAAGCCACAGGAAGAATAACCCATCTCGATCCTCGTTCGGTTGTCAGTGGAGTAGTGCAGGCAGATTTAGTAT
>CAZWBB010000043.1:0-16061 GCA_964632045.1 uncultured Methanosarcinales archaeon
ATGTGTGTTGATTATGAATGTGTTCTGAGAGAAGGCTGTGCTTATGCCAATCCTGCTTGTGGTGATGATTTCATGTGTGCTGATAATGCATGTGTTCTGAGGGAAGGCTGCCAGTATGGCAATCCGCCTTGTGAGGATGGTTTCAATTGCGTAAATAACCAATGTGTCATGGAAGTTCAGGAAGTAAAGGAACCGCTTCCAGACCTTTCCCTCAGCAGATTTCATCTCATCAACAGGGAGCAGGTTGAAATGGGACAACCAGCGGTTTATGAGATGATTGTGCAGAATATCGGAGAGGAGCCTGCAGAGGAGATCTCATGGCAGGTGTTCAATACCAGGACAAACGAGATCCTTGCTGAGAGTGGCGCTTTTCCTATAGCCAGGATGGAAGCTGGTCATGAAATGATACTCTACCCTCGCTTCTCGTTACCTTGTGATACGATTAGGGGAGTTGTTGATCCTGATGATATGATCATTGAGGCAGATGAGGAGAATAATGCCAGAGAGGATTTTCCAGAGGGTTTTGTTTGTGATGGCAATGAAGGTTACAAGTCCAAAGCCAAGAAAAAGATAGTGCCTGAAGCTTCCAAGATTCCAAATGATGAAGATGGTGGTAAGAGAAGGACTGATACGAAAAAGAATGTGGAAAAGGAGAATTTGAAAAAGGAGAATGTGAAGAAGGTTACTAAAATCTTGTTCACCAGAATCAAAGAGAAATCTCCCCAAAAAAAGAATCCAGCACCACCAAATAGGCAGATTAACCTCAAGAGATATTCGAAAACCAGTAAGTTTTCTCTTCTAAACTCTTCCTTGCTGAACAGTAGAGTATTCTATGAGGACCAAAAATGAAAACTCTGCATTATGCCTTCTTTGCGGGAATGCTGTTCGGTTGCAGTGATGCAATATACGTCCCACCTGTTAATGAGCAGTGTGAGAATTGTTTCGATGATGCAAATACGCAGCCTGGATTTGATGCAGGAATTGAACGGATTGTAGATGCTTCTGGTCGAACTGACAATGGTCCGGACGTATCTGAAGATGATCCTACCGCTGATGAGAATGATAGTTACCATGACACCGGAACAACTTCACTTCCCACTCCTCAACCCCCACCCACAATCACTGGAGAGGAGGAAGGTCTTGAAGTAATTACGGATGAGCTCAGTGAGATGGGATACTCTTGTGAGAGAAATGATGGTTCATGGCAGATAACACTGCAAAATCCTGAGACTGGAGAATACAACCTGGTACTGCAGCCCGATCTTCGCTGCTGGGAAGAAGAAAATGGTCATTACTCCTATTTCGAGTTTGATTCTGGTGAGGATCCGGGTGTGGGATATTCAAGTGATTTCCCTCTTTACCGGGAAATTGGAATGGACACTGAAGAAAAAATAAAAGAAATTGTGAGGAGTCACCTGCACGACTAAGGCCGCATCCACCTAACTACATAATATGTCACATCATTTTCGTCATCGACGATTCCCATCAGCAACTGTTTCTTGGTACTGTGAGCTACCCTGTTCTTGGCGCTGAACTCATACCACGTTAGCGTACTGCCTTCATGTACTGGGAAGACAATCCATCGGGCATGATCCTCTCCGGGTTTGACTCCACGATCGTAAACTCTGAAATCTGCACCAAATTTTAGGGCCGTCTTGATGATATAACCCCGATTACGCATGTCTTTAAACACGCAATAACGGATCCAGAAGTTTGGCTCGGCCTTTCTTGCCTGTTTGACGTACGCTTCAAAGCTCAACTTCCTACCTGCTTCACTTTTAACGATCAACCTGCTGCGTTCCATCAGATAAAGAGCTTCCAAAAGAGATAACTCTACTTTTCCATCTTCAGCGATCGTTCCAAATCTGGACTGGTTGTAGAACTCTCTCGCTTCGTCGGAGGATTCAGTTATTACTCTCTCTCCTGCCAGCATAGACTTGACCGGTTTTTTCTTGGTCTTCTGTTCGGCAGGTTTTTCTTCTGATTTTTGTTGAGCTGATTCTTTTTTTGCTTTTTTCTTAGTTCTTTTGTTTTCCTTCTTCATCTCTACTTTACTTACTTCAGCTAAAGAAGTTTCAGACATTGCTGCTTCCATAGCTTTTTTCTTTTTTGATTTTTTTTTTGCCATGAGCTGTTAGTTTGGTTGCTTTTTTTTAAACGTTTCTGAGAAAACTTTATAACAGGCCTGGATTTACTCTAACCATGAATCTCCAACAATTCAAGAAGAAAGCCAGACTTATCAGGAAATCCTCCCGCTATTCCGTCTATGATCTTCATCTCAACAAACTTGTTACTTCTCTTACCATACTGCACCCTAAGAAGGAAACGAAAGGCCATTCACATGACGCAGAGGAAGTATACTTATTCATAGAAGGAGAAGGAGAAATCAAGCTAGACAAAAGAAAGAGGAAAGTTAAAGCTGGAGATATATTGCCTATCAAAAAAGGAGTGTTTCATAAAGTATTCAATCCGCACAAAGAGAAATTTGTATTCTACAGTGTCTTTCAAAAATATCCTGGAAGAGGCAAAAAATGCTAGATTATGGAATAGTCGGAAACTGTAAGACCTGCGCTTTGGTCCGGAAGAATGGGTCTATCGAATGGATGTGTTTTCCCACTTTCAGCAGTCCCAGTATCTTTGCCAAGATCCTTGATGAGAACAAGGGCGGTTTCCTGAGGGTACAACCGGTAGGCAAATACACGATCAGACAGAGATACGTCCCCAACACAGCGATCCTTGAGACAACTTTTGAATCAAAGAGAGATGCTTTCCAGATATTTGATTTCTTTCCCCGTTACAGGAAACTGCTTTCAAAGAGACATGAGAAACTGATGCGGCAGAACAGGCTGCTTCGGGTCATCAAAAGGATCAAAGGTAAGCCGAAATTTAAAGTGATCTATCAACCAAAGCCCAACTATGCGCTTGAAGAGTGCAATTTCCGGGAGAAGGACGGCAATCTTCTTGCTGGCAGACAGGATTCTGAGGTCAGTCTGATCTCCAATATCCCTTACCAGAAGATCCTCAACGGGGAAAGTGTAGAACTCAAGAAAACCAGGTATTTGATCGTTGGGAAGAAGGACCGGGCGGAAGATTTCAGCGTGAGAAAGTGCAATGTTCTTCTGAATTCTACCAAAAAATACTGGGAGAAGTGGGTATCTACGCTGGTGCTGCCCCAGGAAAACAGGAAACTGATCATCCGCTCTGCAATTACATTGAAGCTACTTACGTACAGCCAGACGGGAGCAATAATCGCTGCTCCCACAACTTCAATTCCGGAAGAGATCGGTTCTCCAAGAACATGGGATTACCGATACTGCTGGATTCGTGACAGTGTCTTCTGCGCTGATGCCCTCAAGAAGATCGGTCGCAGGTACGAAGCAAAAAAACTGTTGGAATTCTTCGTCAACCGTATCCTCAATGAAAGAGAGATGCAGATCATGTACGGTATTCATGGAGAGACACAGTTGACGGAAACTGAACTTTCGCACCTTGACGGTTTCAAAGGGAGCAAACCGGTACGCATCGGCAACGCAGCTTATGACCAGATACAGCATGATATCTATGGAGAGATGATCGACCTTCTCTATCTGTACTTTGTATACTATCGGTATGAGAAGAAGATGAAGATTAAACACTGGCGTTTCCTTAAGTATCTTGTCAAGCAGATAAAGAAGAACTGGAAGAAGCAAGATTCAGGCATCTGGGAATTCAGAGGATTACATGATCATTATGTCCATTCCAAGTTGATGTGCTATGTTGGAGTTGACAGAGCCATCAAGATTGCTCAGCATTACGGAAAAGAAAAGCTGGTAGACCGATGGCTGGATCTGAAAGAAGCTATCTGCCAGGATATTCTACAGAAAGGGTACAACAAAAAGGCCAAGGCTTTTACCATCAGCTACGGTAGAAAAGAACTGGATGCTGCAATTTTGCTGATGGCCTATCATGAGTTTTTAGATGCGAATGATCCGCGTCTGATCAGCACGGTCAAGGAAATTTACGAGAAACTGAGAAAAGACTTCCTGGTCCAGAGATACACTATCAAAGATGACTTTGGCAAGTCCACGAGCGCTTTCACTATCTGCGCCTTCTGGCTGGTAAATGCTCTTTGGTACATCGGTGAAGAGAAGAAAGCAAGGGAAATTTTCCGAAAACTGGTCAGAAGAAGTAATCACCTGGGGTTGTTTTCAGAAGATATCGATATTAAGACAAAGAAACTCATCGGCAATTTTCCACAGGCGTATACTCACATCGCTCTCATCAACTCTTCTATCCTTCTCAGCGAATGGTCGGTAAAAAGAAAGCAGATAGACTGGAGTACAGTGCCCAGGAAGGAATGGTTTTAATTCTTGACTATCTTCCTTAGTTCCTTATCAATCATCTTCTGGTCAGGGGACTTTCCTTTCAGTTCTGTCTTGGTCTCCCGTAAAAACTTTTCAATAAATGTGTCGTACTTTACGATATTCTTGATGATATCTTTCTCTTTTCCAGATTTTTTCTTTCTGATAGTATCTTTCAGCTCCGCAAGGATTTCATCAGAGATAATCCCCTTACCTTTGCATTTCTCCATACAGACAGGGAAACTTATCGGAGGTAGTTTACCTGTCTTCTCTACAAACTTAGCATTCACCAGCCCCCTCATGGCATAGAGATATTTCTTGTAAGTGACCATCTGCTTACTGGCCAGATATTTCTCATAGTTCTGCTTGCACATAGACTGATAATGATAGAAGAGGGCAATCGGGTTGAATTGGGTGAGAGCAATTTCCTTGATCCCTACCGGTTTCTCTCCATAGTAAAGGATATCTGATTGCATCCACTCGATCATCGAGGGATTTGATTTTGCGAGAAGCTTACAGTACTTGAAGATATCAAAACCAGATAGGTCGATCATCCCATCCTCAAAACTCTTATTGATGACCTTTTCAGTCGCCTTTTCAATGCTGATGGAGATGTATTTCTCCAGTGGCTGTACAAAGACAAACCTTACATCATAATCGCTGTCCTCACTGCTCATCCTCCACAACCTGCTGCCCGACTCAACTGCGAAAAGTATTTTGACGTTATGTTCCTGTTCGATCTGTTTAAGATATTTGATAATTTTTTGTTGAGATGTCATCAGTTGATGTTAATATTGACACAACTTATAAGTTTATTGGATGAAAGTGGGGGGGCTACCTCGGAGTGACAAACGTGGCGAAACATTTATAAAGACATTGTTGTCAATTATTCCTATGGCTAAATTATCCTGTGGAACAGTACAAAGAATAGGAGCAGAAGATAATCCTTTGTATGTAGTCTCTGATTCTTCTGGAAATGAGCGGACCTACCGTCGGCTTGAGCAGTTGGGTGAAGGGGGTTCAGGTCTGGTGTATAGGGTTCTCAATGGGAAAGAGGATGGGTTGTGCATGAAAGAGTTCCGCTTCGGTATGAGAAAAGGGGATGCCGATGCTTTCAAAGCACGTGATCTTTTCATCAGGGAGGCGGGCACCCTGAAAGGTCTGAACCACCCACAGATCCCCCGATATGTTGACTTTTTTGTTGATGACCGTAACGGAGAAGAGAAACTCTACATAGTGATGGAATATGTCCATGGGAAAACTTTGACTGAATTGGCGAAAGAGAAGAGGTTTACTCAGGATGATGCACTGCAGTTGGCGAAACAGGTCTGCAATGTACTTACCTATACCCACAGTTTCACTCCACCAATAGTGCACCGGGATATTAAGCCGGAAAATCTGTCACGCACTGAAGAGGGAACAATCAAATTGCTGGATTTCGGCAGCGTAACTGATGCTGTACTGAGAGGAACAAAAGCCACATGGACCACGGTTGGAACATTAGGCTTCACTGCTCCTGAAGTAGCTTTATACGGTAAGCCTGTTCCGGCTACTGATATCTATTCACTTGGGGCGACGATGTTATGGTTGCTTTCCGGCGGAGGGGATATCGTTGAATTATTCATGAATGATGATTATCGTTTGGATTTTAGAGGGAAGCTTAACGTTGATTCCCGGGTAGAGCAGTTGCTATGGGACATGACTGAACCTAATGTGAACAAAAGGATCCAGAATACTGAAGAGATGAGAATAAGATTGTATAGTGAAACGTTTGCTGTCGGAGAGGAGATGGGTGTATCAACTGCGGGAACTAGCAAAAATGCAGTAAGTAGAAGCAACAAAAAAAGTGCAATTTCATTCAAGGAAATAGAATGCAAAGTCCATGCAAATTGGTTCAGGTGTTATTCTTTAGATGAGATTGTCCGGATCGACCTAAAACTGCAGGACGAGATCAGTCACGTCATGGATGGTTATGGGGAAGTTACTTTCGATGACCCAACTACTGAGATTAACCATCGCGGGATGGAAGCGATTATACTCTCTCTTTCTGATGTCTACGAGTTTATACCAAAGGTTTCAGCACAGAGAAGAGGCATTAATCATGTAAGAAGGCACTTTCAAACGCAAGATATGAGTGGAGAGATTTGGTTCCATAATAATGGCGCTCCCGGTTGGACATTCGTGAAAATTGAAAGGGATTCCTTTGAAATAAGTGGAGACTTGGAAACTTATTCCGACATCGCTACCAGATTACTTAAGATAAAAGTATAGTTTGTTCAATCTTATCCTTCACCCCTCTACTTCTCTAATTATCATGGCTGTCATATATGTTTCTCCGTCAAGGCTGCTGCTCAGATCAAACGACTCACTGAAGTAAGAAGCTACGTCCTCAGCATTTCCACTTAAAATGTCCTCGATTTCTCCTTCAATCAACTTATTCTTCAGCTTCAGCAGCACAGGCATATTTACACAATAATCCTCAGTTTCAGGAATCACACACAAATATACTTCCTGCTGGTCAAAGTAAAGGCAGCCGCTTTCTTCGATAGATGGCAGTTCTTCTTCCTGCTTGGAAGGATGTTTGACTCTGCGTTCGTACCTGTCCGAACTGTGATAACCAAATCCAGTATATTCTATCGGTCCAGTTCTTGGTCTGAATGGTTTTGACCTATATGACTTCCCCATAATGGGCCAGGGGGGAGTGATATTTAATTAATTTTTGTTTGAGCAGAGGAGATTGCTACTTCTACGTGGTCAACCCAGCGAAACATTTATAAACAATGCTGCTCACCAATAGTTATGTGGCACAATCAACCTGTGGACTCGTGAAACATGTAGAAGGGGGAGATAATCCTCTGTACGTGGTAGAAGATCTTCAAATGGGAGAAAGAACCTATCGCCGCCTGGAACAGCTGGGAGAAGGCGGTTCTGGGTTAGTGTATCTGGTCCAGAACGGTCATGATGAGCGGTTGTGCATGAAAGAATTCCGTTTTGGGATGAGAAAAGGAGACGCAGACGCCTTCCGAGCCAGGGATCTGTTTGTCAGGGAAGCAAATACGTTAAAAAGCCTTAACCACCCGCAGATACCACATTATGTAGATTTCTTTGTAGATGACAGAAACGGAGAAGAGAAATTATATCTAGTTATGGAATATATTCCGGGAAAGGATTTTGCTGAACTGGCAGAAGAAGAACGCTTCACTCAGGACGATGTCATTGAAGTTGCCAAACAGGTGTGCAATGTTCTTTCCTACACGCATGGCTTCACTCCACCAATAGTACATAGAGATATCAAACCACAGAACCTAGCTAGAATGGATGATGAAACTATTAAAGTACTGGACTTTGGTTCTGTTACTGACGCAGTAATGAAAGCGACGAGGGCAACTTGGACAAGTGTAGGGACGATCGGTTTCACCGCGCCTGAAGCCGCACTTTATGGGAAACCTGAACCTGCTAGCGATATTTATTCACTGGGCGCGACGATGTTATGGATGCTCTCCGGAGGAGGAGATATCATCGAACTTTTCAGGAACGATGATAATCGTCTTGATTTCAGAGGAAAACTGAATGTGGATGGTTGGGTCGAACAGTTAATTTGGGATATGACCGAACCAAACACAAAGAAGAGAATCAGGGATGTAGAAGAGTTGCGAGGAAGGTTATATGGAAGAGTAACATCGGAGATTCCAGCAGAGATTGCAATTGTTGCCAAACCGGCAGCACAATTATTGGTACCTCCAGAACGGAATAATGAATTCAATGATATCAAACTGAAAGTACATGGAAATTTTTGGTTCCACTATGACTTGAAAGATATGGAAGATATTGACCAAGAGCTGCGAAGGACTATTGGGCAACAATTGATGGAAAAATATGGACAAGTTACATTTGGCAAGCCGGAGATAGGAATTAGTTTTCGAGGGTTTGAAGGAACTCTTGATTCTTGGAATGAGGCCTCTGAGATTGTGACAAACAAATCTCATCAGAGGGCCGGTATCTTGGAGGTCACACGTCCTTTCTTTCTTGAGGATTCCAGAACAAGGGGATCCATCTATTGTGACAACCGTTACAAAGATTATGCCTTGATTAGCACAGGAGTAACATATATCAAGATCGAAGGAAACTCATTCACCCATATAACTGACCTCACGCGATATACAGATATATTTAAGATACTGAGTCAAATCAAATTGTAAATTTTCTATTTACCTGCAGAAAGTCTACCGACCCTCCTTCCAGCTCCACCACTCCTCTCTTCCGATAATAATATGATCCAGCAAGCGGATACCCATCACTTCACCCGTCTTCTCCAGTCTCTGGGTAATTTCCAGATCCTCTTTTGAGGGAGAAGGATCACCGGAAGGATGGTTGTGGACAACAATCACTGCATTGGCCAAATTCTTGATAGCTCCATGGAATACTTCCCGGGGATGGATGATTGAAGCGTTGATTGTACCTACGGTGACAATCTGGTCGCAGATGATCTTGTTTTTAGTATCTAAGTAAACAGCAACGAACTGTTCCTGAGGGAGATGTTTCATCCTGGGCAGGTAAAGTCCTGCTATATCGGCAGCTTTCTTTATCGGTTGAGCTTCTTTCTTTGCGCAGCCAGCTCTCCGGAACAGTTCAAATAATGCTACCAGTTGGCAAGCCTTGGCATTACCGATTCCATGCTCTTCCTTCAGTTCCTGAAGAGTGCAGTTGGCCAGTTTCTCCAGACCATACTTAGAAAGAAGCTTGTTGCAGATTTCAAGGACGTTCTCTTTCTTTGTTCCTGATTTTAGTATTATGGCCAGGAGTTCCGCTGTTGAAAGAGAAGAACAACCTTGTGTTTCCAGTCTTTCACGTGGGCGGTTCTCAGGAGAGATATCGGTTATTTTCATGTGGTGAGCATAATTGGAGGGGGCAGTTAAAATATTATTGTTGTTGAAGAATATATTTGGTCACAGTCTCTTTATCTCTTTCACAATATTTCCAGCACTCAACCCATACCTTTCCCACAATTCCACCGGCTTTCCTGACTCGCCAAACTTGTCTTGCATGCCTAGTACTTTCATCCTCACTGGAAATTTCTGAGAAAGTAACTCTGCAACCGCTCCACCCAGACCACCAGATGTTTGATGATCCTGGATTACGAGTACTTTTTTGGTTTTCCTTACAGACTGCAAAATCATCTTCTCGTCAAGTGGTTTGATGGTATGGCAGTTGATGATCTCTGGAGTGAAATTGAGCATCCCAGCAGCTTTTACTGCTTCAGTAAGCACTGGCCCACTGCCAATAATTGTCAACTTCCTTCCTTTCTGCAATACTTCAGCTTTACCTATCTGAAAAGTCCTTGATATCATCGGCAGTTTGGGGCGGTGCAATCTCAGATAGACTGGACCTTTCCATCTGGCTGCAGCAATCGTCGCCTTGACGGCCTGCTCATAGTCGCAGGGCTCTATGATGGTCATCCCTGGAAGAGCTCTAAGCACACTGACGTCCTCTAAAGCCTGGTGCATGGCTCCATCTTCTCCCGTTGCCAAACCACAATGAGTAGAAGCCAGCTTTACATTTGCCTCATTGTAACAGATGCTCACCCTGATCTGATCAAGACATCTCATAGGGACAAAAACACCAAAAGAGGAAGCAAATGGGACAAATCCCTCTAAGGCCATGCCAGCAGCCATTGTTATCATGTTCTGCTCAGTGATACCACATTGGAAGAATCGCTTTGGATATTTCTCAGCAAATGCATTAAGCTTGTTGGAATCTGTCAGGTCGGCAGTTAGGGCTATCACTTTCTTATTCTTCTTTCCCAGCTGCAGCATAGCGTCCCCATAACCTTGCCTAGTTGACTTAGCTTCTTTCATTTTCTTTTGGTTAACTATATTTTTTTGATCATGGCCACAAGATCTTCTTCTTTGTAACCTTTCTTCTTGTAGATCTGGAAAGCTTTTGATCTTTTGCAGGAAAGTAGAGTAGTTTTTTTGATACCCTTCTTCCTGAAAACTTCTTCAATATGATTGATCAGTCTGCCGCCCAAACCTTTGTTCTGGTGCTCTGAAGAGACAACGATTTCATCAACCATCCCCCTCCTCCCGTCGTACCAGAGGAAAGTGCTGCCGATAACAAATCCTACGACCATGCCTTCAATCTCAAGGACAAAAGTATAATAATCTTTAAAATACTCTTTGATCTTATTCAGAGAAGTCTTTTCGGTCCATTTTTCGTAGTATGGTTTTCTGCCGAATTCTTTCCTAAAAATTGCTGCGATAGCTTTTATATCCTCATTTTTTGCTTTTCTGATTTTCATTTGAGTAATCATTTCTTTTCTTTCCTCAGCTCTCCCAATGCTCTCTCTACTTCCTCTCCTTTTGGAGCTCTACCATGCCATTCATGCTTATTCTCCATGAAAGAGATGCCTTTTCCAAGGATCGTGTTGGCGATTATGCAGGTCGGTTTGTTGACTTTCTTTGCTTTATTGATGACTGAGATAATCTCTTCCATGTTATGACCATCAATCTCAAACACTTTCCACCTGTAAGCTTCATATTTCTTCCTCAGCGGCTCCAGAGGCCAGATGTCTTTTGTGAATCCAGATAGTTGGATGCCATTCCTGTCAATGATATTAATCAGATTTCCAAGTTTGTACTTCTGAGCTGCACTAACTGCTTCCCAGGTTGAGCCTTCATCATGCTCACCATCAGAAGTGATGCAGTAGATGGTATGGTTCTGCTTTATCTGGTTCTGTTTTGTATGTTCCTGCTTTGTATACTTTTTCAGTTTTGCTGCAACAGCCATTCCAACAGCTACTCCCAATCCCTGGCCAAGAGAAGCGGTTGAAAGTTCTAAAGCAGGAAAGTCAACTCTTGAAGGATGTCCCTGCAGCTTGGAGTCGAGTTTTCTCAAAGAGAGAAGCTCTTTTTTAGGAAAATAACCAGCATTAGCCATGGCTGCATATCTTACTGGACATGTATGACCAGGAGAAAGGATGAGGCGGTCTCTTTTGTCCCACGTTGGCCTCTTAGGATCGTGAGCGAGGATGTTGAAGTAAAGAGCGGCAAGGATATCAGCTAATCCCAATGCGCCTCCTGGATGGCCGCTGCCTGCTTCTGATACCATCCTGATGATGTCTTGTCTGATGATATTGGCCATCAGTTGCAGTTCTTTAAGGTTGGTTGGGGATTTCATTTCCTTTTTAGCAGTATTACGTTAAGCAGCAAGGTTATCATCAATGTGATGATATAAACATAATTATAAGTCAATTCAATCATATCGATTCCTCTTGCTACCCCGAAGATAACCCAAGAAGCGGTCATAAATAAGAGGACCATATCCAAAAATATGACAGCTTTCTCCATGGCACTAATCATCTTACACTAAACCCACGGCATGCAAAGCCAGTACGACAATCGCAATTATTCCAATAATGCTCAATACGACCGCTAACCAATAAATGAAAACATCCTCTTTTTTTTTCATATTTCCACCTCTCTTGGCAGTATTAAACAATCACTGTTAATAAATATTTTGTTTGAAGAAATCGGAAAATATCCTACTTTTATTATCTTACCTGACACAAATAGTTTAGATACACTTTACCATCCAGTTCAACTTTAGAAGCGTGAAGCAACATGAAATCTTCTGATAGCAATTCTCTCAATTCCTTATCGCTGTAACAAACAGAATAGCGCCTTACTTCAGGGTATCGTTCATCTTCTTTAAATCCCGCAAAGCAGCCTTCTTTCATTCCGAGGTATAGAATTCCCTCATCTCTCAACAACGATTTTATTTTCTTGAAGACTTTAGGAAGTTTTTCTTTTGGAATATGTAGTAAAGATGTGTAAGCCCAGATTCCATCAAAAGAAGAATCGGCAAACTGAATCTCTTCCAGGTCCATCTCATGTGCCTCTAATCCTTTCTCTCTGCATAATTTAACCATGGAATGAGAGATATCAATACACACTGGCTGTAGATTTTGCTCTTTTAAGTAGAGAGCATCCCTGCCTGGACCGCTACCCACATCTAGTATCGTCTCTCCAGGAAGATACCGCATAAAGAGAGCCACATCACCAAGCAAATGGTTCTTTAGGTAATCCTTAGTGCTTGTTTCGAATTTCTCAGCATACTTGTTGTAGGCTAGCCTATTCTCATCTCTATAGGTCACCTCTTTGTTTGGCATGGATTATTTTACTTTGAGAATTGTATATTAAGATTTATGTACGGCAATATACAAGATATCCCCTAAAACAACCTCAACCACACCCACTCCACTCTTTCAGCTCATCAACGGTCATATATCCAGAATTTCTTTTCAATTCGTTCCCCTCAGGCTCCATGATCCAGGTGGGAGTACCACTTATCTTCTTCTCAAGGCACAATTGATACTGCGTCTCCTCGGCATCAGGATGGCATTCGATCATATTTATGTATTGAAATGATTCACCAAATAGTTCTTCCTGCTGACGGCAATGGCCGCAGCGGAATGAGCTGTACAGATTCACTCCTTTTTCAGTTAGGCATTTAGTAAGTTCTTCAGTATCCTGCTTTTCAGGGACGAGCATGCTGAAGATAACTACAGGAATAAGATTGAGGACAATAATGGTAGCTATCCATGGTTTGGCCGCTTTGAGCAGCGAACGCATCGTTATCTTTATGTGATGTCCTCTCTGTAGGATACTGGCCAGGATGAATGTGATTATTATCACTACATGTACGATAGTGCAGAAGATGCAGATCGCCCTAAGGATGAATTCTGCAACGATGAAGTAGACCACTGAAAGCAATCCCAGGAAAGACCATCCCAGGATGGCTGTAGGGAGAAAGTTCTTTTCTTTCCCGTCTTCCTTCCAGGCTTTCCTGACCATCAGCAACATGATGACATACCATAATGCACCAAAAACTGCGACCGGGACGTTAAGGAATTCTGCAAAAGAGCTGGAATTTACCAGAGAGCAGGAGAGGAATTCTCCAAAATCACATAGCGCACCTCCTCCACTGGGCGGGGCACAATGGTTTTTGGTAAGATAAAGGGAAGTTATCAGTCCGATGATACTTAGAAAGATTATCCAAGCGAGGATATTACGTCGCGTTTTCCTTTCCATACTTCTTAAAAAAGGGAATATTTAATAAATGTTTTGAAAAAACCGATTACATGCGTAAAAGAATAGCTGTAATAGACATGGACAAGTGTCATCCCAACGAATGTGGTCAGTTTCTATGTATGAAATTGTGTCCCGTCAATCGCACAGGGGGAGACTGCATAGTTGAGAATGAACTGAATAAGAAAGTCAAGATAGATGAGATGCTCTGCACCGGCTGTTCGATCTGCAGTAATCGCTGTCCCTTTGAAGCTATCCAGATAATCAACCTTCCTGAGACTCTGAACAAAGAACCGGTCCACCGCTATGGTGAGAATGCTTTTGAACTTTTCTCTCTGCCATCTCCATTGTTTGGGCAAGTAACGGGGATATTGGGAAAGAACGGTATCGGGAAGTCGACCGCTCTGAAAATCATGTCCAACTTTCTTAAGCCTAATCTGGGGAGATGGAACGATCCTCCGGAGTTCAAGGAAGTCATCAATTATTTCAAGGGGACAGAAACACAGAAGTTCCTGGAGAAACTGCAGAAGAATGAGGTTAACCTGTCATACAAGCCGCAACAGGTAGATTTGATCCCGAAGCAGTTCGAAGGAACGGTCAAAGAGCTGTTGGAGAAAGTCGACCACCAGGGTAAGCTGGATGAGATCACCGCCCAACTTCAACTCACCCATTTCCTGGATAATCCCGTTTCACAGATTTCCGGTGGGGAATTGCAGAGAGTAGCTATTGCCGCTTCTGTATTGAAGAAATGTAACATCTACCTGTTTGACGAACCTTCCTCTTATCTTGATATTAAGCAGCGCCTCAACGCATCAAAATTTATCCGTTCATTGGCAAAAGAAGATACATCAGTGTTGGTCATAGAACACGATCTGGTGATCCTTGATTACATGACTGACATCCTTAACATCATGTACGGTCGTGAAGGGGCTTACGGTATCGTCTCTGGAGTGAAGTCGACGAGGGAAGGCATAAACGCTTTCCTGGAAGGTTTCCTCAGGGAAGAAAACATCCGCTTCCGTGATTATCCCATCAAATTCCAGAAGGTCCAGGAGAAAAAGACGGCTCTCCCTGCTCAATTGATTGCCTGGGACCGTTTGAGCAAGAAGTTGGGCAGCTTCCAGTTGAATACCGAAGGCGGTATGCTCTACAGGAGTGAGATAGTAGGTATCCTGGGGGAGAACGGAATCGGAAAAACTTCTTTCATCAAGATGCTGGCCGGCTTACTGCAGGCAGATGCAGGAGAGATAGATACTGAAATAAAAGTATCCTATAAACCGCAGTATCTGGATACCGACAGTGAGCACCTGGTTGCAGAATTTTTGGCGGATGCTGTCACTAAGTATAATAATCAGCTGATCATCCCTCTGGGAATCGATAAGTTGTTGACCAGAAAGCTTTCACAACTTTCCGGTGGAGAGTTGCAGAGAGTATCGGTTGCCTTCTGCCTCTCGCAGGATGCAGAGCTGTTCCTGCTGGATGAACCTTCTGCTTACCTTGATGTCGAACAAAGGCTGCTTATCTCCAAGATCATCAAGAACGTGACCCAGGAAAGAGATGTAACTGTATTGGTGGTCGATCATGATCTTATGTTTTTGGATTACCTCTCCGACAGATTGATCGTATTCTCGGGGAAACCTGCTCAGGAAGGCCTGATGAGAGGACCGTTCACCATGGAAGAAGGGATGAATTTGTTCTTGGACGAGTTGAAGATTACGCTAAGAAGAGATATCAGTTCACATCGCCCGAGGATAAATAAGCCGAAATCTGTTAAGGATAGGGAGCAGAGAAATGCAGGGAAGCTGTATTATGGGTGAATGGCGTCCAAATAATTTCTCTCAATAATTCTCCCCGATCAGCTTCTTCAATACATCAAAGGCACGGGCAGTGTCATCTTCCTTGACGATAAAAGTCATCTCTGTGTAGGTAGAAACGATATCGACGATGTTGATGTTCTTCCAATTAAGAGCCCGACTGACGATATAGAATAAACCGACAGTCTCCACAGCCGTTTCAGGGATATTGATCATCAGGCTGCTTAGTTTGCGGATAGTCTTTTTGACGAATCTTTGAGGAAAAATCCTCCTGATCTTCCTCTCATGTTTTTTGTTGGTAATGATCATCATTTCATGCAATCCTTGGGTTATCGTAAGAAAGTCACCTTTTCTGAAATCAACAACTTCGTACAACTTACTGACGTACTTCTGTACATTTTCCATCTTGTAAACTGTTATCTCGATCAGGTCTGATTTCACGCTCAAGTCGCAGTCCTTATCGAACTTTGCTTTTGAGATAAAAGTGTGACCTAGCTTCTCACTAAGCCTGCGCACAGCCATGTTTACGGCAGAGAATTTTATTTTCTTCTTCAGCTCTTTCTCCAGCTGCGGCCTGAGCTGTTCAGCCAAAGCAGCATTATTCACTATCCCTTTACTCAGCGCTTCCTGTAAGAAAGGTCTTTGTTCGATAATCTTCTCCACCAGATGGGCAACGGTCACCATTTTTTATGTTTTTACAGGGCAAATTTTATTTGTAAATTATTTTACATTAAGTTAATATCTTATTTAAGTTTTTCTGTTGTATAGGCTCCGTAGAAATGCTTACTTCGTCATTTTCAATGACTACGTATTGCCGTGGC
>CAZWBB010000044.1:0-9335 GCA_964632045.1 uncultured Methanosarcinales archaeon
TGTGTTGGTTGATTTTACCTGGATTAATCCTAGCGTCCCATAGTTGAGAGGGTTGATGTTTGTTACAAAAGTTAGGAGGATATTTTCCTTTTGCAGTCTTTTGATTGTTGAACGCAGTGTGGGAGGGGATAATCTTGCTTTTTGTGCTAATTTCAGTAGTGATTGTTTTGAATCATGAGCCAGAGCAGACAGAAGATCCAACTCGTTCCTGGATAATGTCTTCCGCCTGGTCTGGAGGGTTGAGATCTTATCGTTGGCAAAGAAAACCCCACCATGCACCTGCAGAATATCCATCTTCCTGACAAGAGGATCGGTCATCTCGTCAAGTATGGATAGCAGTAGTTTTTCTGAAGAAATAATACGACAGAGGAAATCCCAGCGGCCATTAGCCAAGTATAATACCTGGTTAACAAAACTGCAGCGTTCCAGTTTCCTGCTGAAGGCTTCCTTCTGCTCCAGAGTCATGCCTGTCTTAATGCCTATCTGAAACGTCCTTAAGCCCAACGCGTTAAAATTAATCCAACAACTATATCCCTGGATGACCTTCTTCCTCTCCAGCTTGCGAATCCGCTTAAGTGCAGCAGGCTTGCTGATGCGAAGCTGCTTAGCTACGTTTTTGAGAGGAGCACGGGCATTAGCAAATATGAAATCTAACAGTTTCCTGTCCTTCGCATCGAGGGTGATTTTTGCTTCTGTTCGTTTGACTATCCAGTCCATGTTTAAGAAAAGAAAATATTACTTTAAATACTTTTCGTTTTTTTCCAAATTATACAGTAACACTTAACATATTGCAGCTCTTGAGGATATAATAAGATGGAATTAGAAGATAAACTAAGGCTGGAGGAAGCCGTGGCAAGACTTATGGAAGGAGAAAGAGAGGGGAATATTAGTGGTTCCTCTGTAGGAGCTGCCTTCGGTAGAGGTGGAACACCAAGAGATGTGCAGTATATTTACAGAAATAACATAGAATACAGTGACTAATCCAATGACAACAGATTACACCCAACATCAATACTGGACAGAATTCCTGCTGCAAGTTCTGCGTACCCTGCATAAAGGAGAATCTCCCAGAGATATCGCCGCTCATGTCAGAGAAGCAATCAAAAAAGTATATGGTCATCCCATCCCCAGCGGAGCAGAATTGAGTATGAATGTTAACGATATCTGCAACCTGCAGTGCAGGCATTGTTATTATGCCAGCACGCATGACAAGCAGCTGGAGCAAAAAATGGGAGTGCTGTCTTCAGAGGAATGGATGCAGCTGATAGATTCTTCTCTTTCCGCTGGATTCCGGCACTTCTCGATCATCGGAAAAGAGCCTTTGCTCTCTCCTAAGCAGACGAAGGTAATATTCAGTAAACTTGAAAGCAGGAAAAAGGAATTTCCCGAGATAAAGTATGAATTGATTACAAACGGAATACTGGTGGAGGAGAAAATTGACTGGTTGAGAGAGCTTGATTTCTACTTCTTCAGCATCAGCTTCGATGGAGCCAGAGAGCAACACGACATGATCCGGGGAGATGGCTCTTATGAGAAGTCAAGGGAAGGCCTGCGTCTGTTGAAAGAAGCAGGCTTAAGGAATCTTACAGTAAGCCATACAGTCATGCAACATAATGTTGATTCGCTGGAAGAGATGATTCTGGAATTAAGTGAAGTGGGAGCGGAATATTTCAGCCTGAATTTCTTTTTTCCTACGGAACAGAATGATAATAAGTATCTTCTCCAGCCTGAAAACACAATCAACCTCATAATAAAACAACTAAAAGACCTGCCAGAACATCTTGACATCTCCATCAACGTCTCTGCAGAAGAGGAACCATCTCTGTTATGGAATCTTTACAAAGGATTTCTTCCAGGCAGAGAGGTAGCAGTTACAGAAGACCTGGCACCATCATTAATCCTCCCTCTATCGGATTCTCCCAGAACATCCATCCATCTCAATTTCCTGCCAGTGATGTATTACAGCGGTTTCAGGGTTCATTGCGATGGAACAGCGATAGATTTCTGCAGCGAGTTGCAGAAGCCAGGGAAGGTTGCCGGGTTTGGGAATGTGAGAGAAACAGCTGTTGATGAATTATGGGGATTTGCAAGGGACACTTTGTGGAAGAATTATACTGAAAGGTATTATGAGAAGTTGGTTAGAGCGTTGGGTTGAAGACTAACTTCCTTTGACAATCACCTTCTCCTCCTTCTTTACTTTCCTTTCTATCTTCCTGAGGTCTTCTTCGGGAGGAAGTTCCTCCGGCTTGATGCCCCTTTTCGCTAATAATTCCCTTATCTCTGCACTATTTTGAATATGTTCAGTAGTTATTTTTATTTCTCCCTGAAGGTCGTCCTTTCTGACATTAAAATTAGTGATCTCCGTAGCAAGATTCTTTGCGGTGATGGTAACCGTAGGTAAGAAGTCCGCCAAAGGTCTGCTTTTTGGTACATCCAGTTTCCTCTTCATCATAGAAGTAGTGAATCCTCCAAACAAGGCCTTATCTCCCTTGCTTCTGATTCTAGCAAACCCCCGTTCATCAACTCCCCTCTCGTAAATGAGTTTTGACAGTTCTGTTTCAGAAGCGACCAGTTTCCGTCTGGCATTGAGCCTCTCTATCAGAGCGATTCTCTCCTCAATCAGCTCCTGTTTTCTGGTCTGTACTGCAAAATAACTCTGAGCGAAGGCAATCTGCTCTTTTCTGGGGTCACCATTCTGGGCAATAAGATAGCAGGCATAGCGGGTGAGGATAAGGTCATCTATCTTCCTCTCAGCCTCCGAACCAATCCTTACCATTTTGTTGACGTCAACAAAATGGTCTGAAGTGTTTTGTCCAGAACCTTTGCAAGCCTCTTGTGCCTTTTCTATAACTAATTTAAAATTCCTCCACTCCTGATACTCAAGCAACTTCTGCAAATCTCTAGCACACCAAAACTCAACACCATCCGCTTCATTAGCATACTCCTCAAAAGATTTCCTTAATTTTGAAACAATTTCTCTTTCCATTCATTTCACCCCATTTAAACATCCAAAGACAAAGAACATTAAAAATGTTACTGCAGAAAACCAAACGTCCCCCTTCATCAACAGTTACTCATTCCCCCATTACCTCAGCAATCTCTTTCGGCAGCATATCATAAAGCGGCTGTTCCACTATCTGGACGATCTGATACTTGTGGATGAACTCTCCAAACGTGCCTATGAATTCTTCCTCAAATTCCTTCAGTTCCGCCATATTCTTCATCAATAGCGCTGCTGCAATATTCCAGCTCTCAATGTACTTAAGTACTCCTGTACTCCTCTGATGATGCTGCAGGTAGTGGATTATCCTCTTTACCTTACTTCTGTCATAGACCTGCAGATGCAGTGAGTAGCCGGAACAACCAAGAATGTAAGGGTTGACGTTGGCAAAGAAGCAGTTGATTACTCCTTTACGTATCAGATTCCTAAGCCTGTACTTGACTGCATCCCTGGAAAGTCCTGCAGATCTGCCGATCTCCGTCAGTGTCCTGCGGGCATTGTTGGATAATATCCTCAACAGCTGCACGTCCTTACGATCCATTTTTGCTCCTCCTTTTTTCCGCTTAGCAAAAGTTTTCTGAAAGGAAAGGTCATCCCTGGCGCATTTCCTTGAAAGATGCGTCTTAATCCCCAGATAGTTGGGTAGATGGACATACCATTCATCCAAAGTGAAGATGTCAATTGAGGTTATTCCGGCAAAACGGGTAATCCTGGTAACAACCTGATCCAGATGGCTGCTGTCCTTGACATAAACCCTGATAAGATAATCCCACCTGCCGCCGGTGAAAGTCCAGACCTGGTTGATGAACTTTGTCCGTTTCAGATGAAGCAGATACTCTTCTTTCTGCCGTAGGGTCATTTTTACCCTGACCGCGATGGTGTACATAGTCAGCCCGCATTTATGTAGGTTGAGCAGGGTAGAGTAACCTTTGATAATCTCTGCCTTCTCCAGGTTGCTAATCCTGTTGAGGATGCTGGCCTTGGAAAGCCTGGTTATCTTACGCAGAGTGGTGAGGGTAGTACGACCATTTTCCATAAGGGTCTGCAGGATAAGGAGATCCCTTCTGTCAAGACGGAACTTTTTTTTCTCTTTAGGAAGTTTTACGATCCAGCCTTTGCTTTCTGCATCACCCATAGTATGAACAGAAACGCATGTTATTTAAATATTTTGCGCAAATATTCGAAGATTCGGTCGGAATCGATAAATATTTGCGCAGCCATTGAATATTATAAGATGGAACTAAAAAGAAAATCAAAAACCCCACCGCTTACAAAACGACTACGCGTTTTCAATCCTCACTCCGTTGCGGAAGCAATGGGGTATGACGATACAACGCCACCATTTTGCGGTGCTGTTTTTGGTCATGCTGTCAACCCCGCCGCGAGCGACGGGGTATGTCATCACAAATCAAAGCTGGAAGAAGCTGTGGCAAAACTTGCAGATGGAGGAAAAGAAGGAAACATCAGCGGCACTACAACAGGAGTTGGTTTCGGCAGGGGTGGAACCCAAAATGATGTGCGGTACATTTCAATGAGGGATGAGAAAGGAGAATACGCAAACGAGAGAATACCGTACAATCAATAAGTGCAACAGCCATAGACATTTTACACCGGCAAAGGGAAATTCATTACCCGCAAGAGAGCAGAGCTCTCTGTGGGTGCAGAAGGGAAAGCTATCCCTTCTCCCACCTTTTTGTCGTATATCAAAGGATAAAGTCCTTTGAGATATTCCAAAAGATATTTGCTTAAAAGCAAGTGTCTTTTGTTATATATAAACGATTCCGCTACGCTCCAGATTCTATATACGAAAACGAAACATTTATATAGAAGTAAGACCAATCTTACATTGTGATCTAAAATAGCTGAACTTCAAATAACTAAGATGAGTACCAAAGGACAAATAGTAATCCCTCGGGAGATGAGGGAAGGTTTCAGGGAAGGGGAGAAATTCGTCGTCATTAAGGCAGATAAACAATTAATATTGAAAAGTGTAAACGACTTTGATGAAAATATTGAGGAAGATTTGGAATTTGCCAGAAAGACTGAAGAAGCTTTAGAGAGATATGAGAAAGGTACCTTCAAAACTATGAGCGGCGATGAATTTCTAGCTGAGTTAGAAAAATGGTGATAGTTAAGTTTGATTCTTCCTTTGAGAGGAAGGTAAGGAAAATAAAAAATCAGGCTGACAAAATCAAAGTCAAGAAACAAATTGCTAAAATCGTCCAAAATCCAGAAGTTGGTAAACCTATGCGCTATTCAAGGAAAGGAACAAGGGAAGTATACGCAGCTCCTTTCAGGTTGTCCTACCTATGGGAAGAAGACATGATAATCTTCCTTGATCTTTATCACAAAGATGAACAATAACGAATTTCATGAATCCAGTTCTAACTAACGTTTGTACTCACAACTAACAAACCAACACAAATTACTCACAGGAAATCCTTATAAACCAAAACATATTCCCTCTTTTCAATGCCTAAAAAAGAGGTCAGTAAAGTAGAACCCGGTAATCGTAAGAAGAAAGAAACCATAATAGTATGCAGTGCTCATTCTGATGATTTTGTTATAGGAGCAGGAGGGACGATCAACGAGTATCGCAAACAAGGGAAGAGAGTCATCGCTATCGTCTTTTCTTACGGAGAGATGTCACTGCCCTGGCTGAAGGAGAAGATTGCCCAACGTATCCGTACCAAAGAGGCGTTCAAAGCAGGACGATTTCTAAGATGCAGGATTATCTTCTACAACCTCAGGGAAGGGCACTTCAAGGAGGATTATAAGAAGAACGCATTGGAGAAGAAACTGCTTACTTTGCTCAACCGGGAGAATCCAACCAAATTATTCACCCACAGCAGCGAAGACCCGCATCCCGACCACCGGGCTGTACATAAGATTACCCTGCAGCTATATGAGAAGCTGGAAGAGAAACCGGAAGTGTATACGTATTCCGTATGGAATCCTGTCTCTTTCAAGACATCATACCCCTCGTTATATGTGGACGTATCAAAATCATTCATGACAAAACTGCGGACACTAAAAAAGTTCCGTAGCCAGAAGATCCATGTTGCCTATCCCTTCTTCCTGTTGATGTACAGGGCTTTCACGGAAGGATTCAAGATACGCAAACGCTTCGCAGAGAAGTTTTTCAGGATAAGATGAATCAAAAACCAAAACTGTTGCTGGTAGCCGATACCTATTATCCAAAGGTAGATGGTACCCTAAGGTTCATGGAGGAATTTACTAGACGGGCAAGAGAATTTGAAGTATCACTGCTCGTTCCGAAACTGGGACGGAAGAAAGAATCCATTTTGGCTAAGAAAGTTGAAAAGACAACCTACATCGACCCATCGAAGAGAATCGCTGTTTCGGGTTATCCTACCATGCAATTGTCTTTCAAGAATCTGAGGAAGATCAAGAAAGCTATCAAGGATAATGATATTATCTTTGTACAAGGTCCAGCCCTAATCAGCTATCTGGGCATCTTCTATGGACGTAGATTCAAGAAGAAAACATTCTTCTACACCCACACTATCGCCTGGGAGTTGTTTGAGAAATTCTTTCCTCCCCTCCTCAACAGACTCTTTTTCAATCTGATTAAAAAAATGTCGATCCTCTTTTACAACCGCTGTGACGAAGTACTTGTTCCCTATCATGAACTGGGCCAACATCTGAAAAAAGAGGGTGTAAGAAGCACTATTACGGTAGCTAAACTTGGTGTTGATATTGCTCGGTTTTCTCCAGCAAAAGACAAGCGATTGAGTAAAGGCAAACTGGATATCGCTCCTTTGGGTACAGTTATCGGATATCTGGGCAGAATCTCCAAAGAGAAGAACACTCAAATCCTATTGGAAGCTTTCGAGAAGCTGAAGAATCAAAAGGATCTTACGCTGCTGATGGTAGGAGATGGACCAACTGAGCAGACAGAGGAGTTCCGGAAGGTCAAAAACTGCAAGGTGACTGGCTTCGTGCAGGATGTTCATAACTATCTGAAAGCGATGGACATCTTTGTCATGCCTTCTCTTACGGAGACGACCTCGCTGTCTACTCTAGAAGCGATGTCCTGCGGCATTCCACCTATCGTAACCAAAGTAGGATTCATGAAAAATTATGTCGTGAAAGATCACAATGGGATGTTCTTTCCCCGTAACAAGGCAGGACTGCTCGCCCTGAAAATCGAGAAACTGCGTGCTGATTCGGTGCTGCGCAGGAGACTTGGTAGGAATGCACGCAAGACAGTCGCTTATTCCTTCTCCTGGGAAAGATCCATCAATAAGATTAAACGATTGCTGATGCAGAAGTATTTTTAGACACACTCCAAGTGATACATATCTCCCTCCCCCAAAAGCATATGTCCCATATACGTAATATTTAAAAGTAAATGTTAAAAATTCACAATAAAGTGGAAAAATTTATTGATGACGGAGAACGCGACAGTACAGAAGAACAGATGCTTGAGCAGGGCGGTCTAGACAGCACAGAAGAGGGCTTTATGAAAGGCTATGCTGAAGACGACGATGTGATCGAGTGTGAAGAATGTGGCAGCGCAATCGATGAGGATAAAAAAGTTGTAAAGGAGATTGAGGGAGAGAATCACAATTTCTGTTCAAAAGAATGTGCGAAGGAGTATGAAGAAAGCATCGGTGAAGTAAAGTAAGTTTTGCACAACATTTATATCCTTCTTCTAGAAAAAGTTCCCATGGTAGAGTATCTGAACGCCTATGATATCAGTGGAGAGCTTGTAAAGACTGCCGAGCGTAGTAGTTTGATGCATGAGATCAAACAGTACTCCTACCTGCATAATGATGCTCCTCTTGCGCTACCGACCGTCTTCATGTTTTTGCAGAATCGCCTGGGAGAACTGTACATAGTACAGCGGGGAGACAAAGATGAGGATCCGTATATGTACGATAAGACAGTAGGGGGTCATGTTGCCGCTGATGAAACATACAGAGAGTGCCTACAACGCGAATCCCAGGAAGAGATCGGAGTGGAGGTGATCATCGCTGAAGAAGAGGAATATCCCGGTCAGGTAAAAAGAGTGGACCTGAACAAGTATGCTCTTGTACGTGCTATTGGAGTAGATAACTGGAGAAAATCTGTCCGGAAGGAAAGGGATGGTCGTTCCTGGGTGAAAAGATGGCGAGAGATTATCTATGCTGGTAGGTATAACGGTCCTGTCCGGTATAATGACGGGGAGGCGATCAACTGTCGTCTAATGTCCTCTACGGCCTTGGGTATAGCTTTGCAAAAGAATCCTCAGTACTTTACTCACGATCTGCGGTTCCTGTTTGAGAAGTATCGTGGCTATCTTGATGGTTGAGTATTTTTGTGGTCAGAAGGCAAAGATTTAAATATGGGGCAACATTTCCCCAACATTATGGAATATTTACCCAACGTGGACAATGCTATCAAAATCGTCTCACTATTAGAGAAAAACATCTTTCAGGAAGTATCGTTGCTTCAAATTTCCAAGCGGATCAACCTGGATTACAAAACTGTCCGGAAGACTACTCGACAATTGTTGAAATTGGGAATATTGAAAAAGGAAATCAAAGGCAAAGCTCATTTCGTTTCTCTTGATCTGAATCATTTCGATGTTAAGACATACCTCTGTTTTGCTGCCTATTATAACCGTGTGACACATTTTAAGAAAAAAAACTCGTTGATTTTTCTTTTGGAAGAAATAAAACAACTAACCCTAACTGATTCCTGCTTAGTACTCTTCGGTTCTCATGTCATTCATGCCCACACAAAATCAAGTGATGTTGATCTATTACTGCTTACCGAGGATAAAAATACCATCACGAAGATAAGATCTTTGTTGTCAAGTTATAATATCAAAACAGATTTGAATGTTGTCTCATTTAAATATTATCAGAAAGCTCTGCACAGTAGAGAATTCAACCTGCCAAATCAAGTGTTAGAAAAGCATGTGGTCCTTTACAATCCAGAGCTTTACTGGCAGTCGACGTTGGGAGGATTAAAAAGTGGCAATCGATACTAGGAAGCTTGTTTGCGACTTTGATTACCTCCTGAAGAAAGGGAATGAAAATAAGTTCTTTCTGAAAGCATCTCTTACGGAGAGAACTAAAGAGAAATTCTACCTGAAAAAATCTTCGAAGGATATTATCTTGGGAAGAGTACTGACATCAATATTCAACAATAAGGAATTCAAACAAAAATTGGAACTGGAGGAGGATTTTGAATACTGGGAATGGGTAGCCACCACATATTATTACTCAATGCTGAAAATAGCCAAAGCGATCATCGCCAAGAAAGGGTACCGTACCGACGATCATTATGCAACTCTTTGTGCCTTAGCAAAACTATTTGTAGT
>CAZWBB010000044.1:9345-14962 GCA_964632045.1 uncultured Methanosarcinales archaeon
ACTTTCAGGATGCTATGCAATCCGCATCTGAATCAAGATATGATGTTTCTGTTGACTTTGAAAAGGATAAAGCCTTGCAGATAAGAGATAATGCCATCGAATTTAGGAAGGAGTGCTTAAGGATTCTGCAAGTGGAGTGAATAATGGAGGTTGTCACTAAATGATAGCAAAACATTTATATAGTAGTTGTATTTTCTGACAAATATTAGAGATATGGTGGTTTCTATAGGTGTGATGTTGTGGTATATATGGGGTGTATATAGAGAGCAGAATGACGGAGTACACCAACAGACCGGATACGTATCGCGTTTACCGTGATCTAGACAGTACACTCAGCAAACTGCTGCGTGGCAACGGACTTTCTGAAGAGCAGCGAGAATCTATGCAGGAATTGCTGCAGCAGATCAAGGAAGGGAGAAGGGAGATGGAGAAGGAGGCGCATCAAGAATGACCAACCCGTTAGTAACACTTGACCAAGCTGTATTGCAGCAACATGATAAAGTTGCAAATGTTGCGCATAAGAAACTGGGTTGGAACAAGTATGATTTGGCCAGATTGACGGACAATATCAATCACTAGAAACAAAACTACAATGAAAGCCACCATCAATAAAAACAGAATCCAATCTGGAGACAGAACCTACGTATTGGAAGAACTTATCGGACAGACTAACGCTTCCATAGTTCATAGAGGACATTCAGCCGACACTCCGGAAGAAAAACTTGCCCTCAAGATCGTCCTTCTTAATCCAAAAGCAGGCATGGATGAATTTTCCACTTATGCTTCCCTGGATGAGAGAGTGAGCACCTACAGAAATATTGACCACCCAAGCATCGCAGCTCTCAGGGATTTCTTCTATCTGGATACTGGTGTAGCAGAGATGCCTGTCGTGGTGAGAGAGTATATTGAAGGGGAAAGTATGCAAGAACAGATTGAACAGAATCATCTCCTTTCTCCTGAACAAGCCATGCAGATATTCCGACAACTTCTTGAAGTCTCTGACTATCTGGAAACGTCTTCCACCAGAGAGATCGTGGTGAGGGATATCAAACCAGGAAACATCATCATTGATGGAGACGGAGATGCACATCTGACCGATCTGGAGTTATGCACCTCTTCTGGACAGTCCACTACAGGTGGAAGAGGTACGATCTCCTACATGCCACCTGAGCAGCTAGTGGGTGGAGAACCCACATCCATGTGGGACAGGTATGCGATTGCAAAAACCATGGAACATCTGCTGACAGGAAATGAACCAGAACACGGCAAGCCTGTCTCATTGAGAGATGGGATCAACATTCCTATTCGTGTGAGAGAGCTGCTCTACCAGATGACGTCTAGGGATGCCAGGGAAAGGCCGGACTCTGCCAGAAAAATATTGCTGCAGTTGGGCAATCAGGAAGAGCGAGGAGTAGCTTTAGTTCCACGTCCGAATCATTCATTAAGCAATGGAAGTGCTTCATTGGATAAACAGCTAGCTTTGGTTGCTGGATACATCATCAAGGTTCCTTTTGATGATGACGAGAAAAGGTATCTGTACGAATTCATCGCTTATGCTTCCTCGATGGAAGATGATGATTCTCAATTTCCGGTAGTGTCACAGGTATGCAAAGCGATGCGTCTCTTCCTGGAAGCGAAGGATGGTTTTACTAAGGAAAAAGAATTTATGGATACTGTCCGGAGACTGGCACGTCAACTGGAGTATGATGTGATCATGGATGATGAAACAGATGACACTCACAAAATAGTATTGGTCGATCCACTCAGCAATCCCAGGAAAGTGATTTCCATAGAAGGCCCAAACTGTATCCAGGTGGATTATCTCAAGCCAGGGGCTTCAGTGGATGATTTTGTAGAAGAATATGAACGCTATTCCCGGGGCCAGGATCCGCAGCTTTGGAAGAAGTATAAGAAAAAGGCCAATCTGCTGGAAAATGTTATAGCTTTTTCCTGGCTTGGCACTCTAATAGGCATAGGAATGACATCTATTGTCTTGGGGCTTCGTCATGAAAGCTGGGCTATCTTTGGAAGCGGAGCTGGTGCAACTACAGCCGCTGCTTACCTTGGTCCAAAATTTCATGACTGGAACTATAAACCCATCTGGAAAAAATTCAGAGGAGAAAATGCAAAGAAATTTCAGGATCCGCGGGAAGATCATTCATACAACCTTCCGTCCTCAGTGACAAAAGCGTTTTTACCGGAATACCGTGGAAATGTGCCCGGTGACGACAAAAAATGACAGAATTCACTTTAACCAAACAGATCAGTAAACAAGGAGAACAGAGGATTATCGTAATCCCAAAAATCCTTAATGACAAGCTTAGACATAAGACTTTAGTAGAAGTGAGGATAAAAGTACTCGAAGAAGCACAACCGGAGGAAGAAAATGGAACCACATGATATTCAACAGATAGGATTATTGGAGGACCGTCTAAGAAGACTTACTGTTGATTTTAGGCAGACTAGAGAGTTCTGCCGGCTTAACAGCGGCAAAGCGGACAATGGGACGGTCTCATTTGACATAAAGGATATTCTGATCATCGCAGCGATCACCAATTCAGACCTGCTCTTTACGGGTAAGAGCGGGGGTGGTAAAACCCATCTCTCAAAGATGACGATGAACGCCGTCTTTGGATCAGGCAATTATGTCAACCGTACCATTACACCTGGTATGAATGAAGAAGCCTTCATCGATATCGATTTTGGGAAGATAAAAGAAGGAGCTACATTAAAAGAATCCATGGGTTCGACTCCCATCCTGACCCACCCTGGAGTCATCCTTAACGAAGCTAACAGAGCTCCAGCACTTATCCAGAACATTCTTATCCCTTACCTGGAGTATGAGTTCAACATAAAGGGACTGGATTTCTCAACCGGGCTTCCGTTACCAGATGGCGGAAGATATCAGTTAAGATTCATGACCATCAACGAGGGAGCGGAATATAAAGGCGTTGCAGAGACGGACAAAGCAGTTAGAGACAGGATGGTCATCGAGATACCTATCGATCAGTTTAAGTCTCTTAAGGGCGACATAACAGACATGGTCAAAGGCCGTAAGAGCAGCGGAGTTACTGTCGAAGATGCCAAAGAGTCGCTGACGGATCAAGTATTAGAATTGTACGGGAATCTAACAAACATCCCGCTTTCACCGATGGCTGCCAAATTCCTGGTCTATCTATCCGGGTTAAGCAATTGTATCAAAAGTAATACCGGTTCCAAGGAAGGGATCGCCTTCACCTTAGATGTTTGCAGGGGATGCAACCATGCCAAAGGAGAAGTGCCGATCTGCGGAAATGTCTACGCACCGACCAACAGAAGCCTGATCAACATGAGTTCAGTAGGAAGAGGGATTGCTGCCATGCGCGCTTACAGGACTTTGGTAAGGGAAGTGCAGGCAGCTGGATCAGACAGTAAGAAGAGAAGAGCCGTCACCCAGTTTATGGGATCTGATTACCTAAGGAATCTTCGTGTTGAGGTAGAAGACGTAAACGCTATAGCCCCATTCATCCTGTACAGCAAGATACAACTTAACCAGCAATGGATGAAGAAACACTTCCAGGGCAATAAGTTTCTAGCCGTGCAGTATGTCATGCAGACAGCGCAAGAGAGGTTCAGCACATTCTACAGGGACCACTACAAAGAGCTTCTCGGCTACCAGACCACAGGAGACGATACCTCTTTCATGAATTTTCTGCGAAAGTACGCCAAAGAAAAAGATCCCTGGATGGCAAACATCCATGACTTTGAGAATCGGTCAGAGGATTATGAACTGCACACAGGAGAGATTATTGGAGGTTGGAAATGAAACTACCAGATAAGAAGCACCTAAGGAAAGCCCTAAAACCAGAAGACATTATCGGAGATCTAGAGGATCTTGAAGAGGTTCTTAGGGAAATTGAGAATCAGCACACTCCAAAAAAACGGGTAAGACCAAGTCGAGGTAGAGGAGTGCAGTCAACTGAACCTGTGCAACAACCAGGTGCATCTCCTCATGGCCAATCCAATCAGCAGCCAACAGACCCTTTAGGCGTGCAAGATCCGTCCAGTACACAGGGCAGCCCCCAAGACTGCAATCGTGATGGATACGGAAACCAGCAGCCTGTCGATCCACAAACACAGGATCCCTTTTTCGGCTCACAGCAATCACAAGATCCTTTCAGTGCACAGTATCCTTCGAATTCGCAGGACTGCGATTGTGACGGGCCAGTATACGGCCAACACTGCCCACCCAGGATATCCGAACATGAATTGGGAGGATACATCAGCACAAATACCTGGGCCTTCGCTGCAGGCATCTTAGCTAACTGCTATGATGATTGTGTCCAACAAGGAAATGACGAAACTGCAACAGTTATCCGTAGTCATGTGCACTATTTTTTCAAAGACAAAGGTGAACACAAAATCCAAAAATTGCCAACAGAGACTCTCCGTGAATTTGCTTACGAATGCTGTGAATCAACAGATGTTCTTAGCGAGGAAGATTATCTGATGGAAAAGATGCTGCCCAGCGGAGCACACAGTATGGAGCAGCTTATCGAGCAGGCCAATCAGGCATCGAAGGAGTTTGCTACCAGAGCAATGGAAGAAAGGCTGGGTTACAGAGATTATTAAAAATGACACTTGAAGAAAAACTAACAGGAATTGTAACTCAACTCAATAATGGAAGGTTCAAGGTAGTGGCAAATGTGGACACTGTGCCCCAGCAGGTGATGGCCTATATCAACACCCAGAACTGGGATGTTAATGTCACTCTTGACGCCAATATTGAACAGAACCTCACACAGATTCCTGCCAACCTGGTAAAATCTGATGATCTGTTAGAAGATCTGATGGTAGCTGTCTCTTCGCATGAGTTTGGTCACAATGAAAACCCTGAAGGTTTTTTCGGTTGTCCAGGGGACGAAGAATACTTTAAGAAGACGATAGAAGGAATCAAGGACGCTCTGGAAGAATTAGGAGTAGATGAGGCAAAATCAGAACAGCTGATCCCTCAGATTGCAAACATCTTTGAAGATTATATCGTCAACTGCAGTTATTCTTTGAAGGGAGAGCATCATGAACAATTCGCCAGAGGGATGAGCGCTTTCTATGTCCTTAACGCGATGCATGGACAAGGATTGCCTCAAATGTTTGGCCAGTTTGTAGATCTACAGTTCAAAAGCTACTGGAGAGAAGGAGACATCCGTGATTTTGCCCAACAGATTACACAGAATTACGATCCTGAATTGACAAGAGATCTCTTCCGCATCTATTCAGGCAACGATGAGATGACAGAAAAACTGATGAGAAACGACATGAGTCGTGATGATGAGCTGGACTATTATGATGAATTGAATGACAAAGAGAAATGGAACCTGAAAGCATATGAATTCACCAAAAGGATGTATCCTTTGATGAAAGATCAGTCTCCTGAGTATCAACCTCCTCAACCGAGTCAACAGGGAGGTGGCCAACCTGGAGGAGGACAATCAGGTGGTGGAGGCCAGGGCGAAGAACAGGACGGTCAACAAGGAGGAGGTGCTGGTGGGCAACCAGGAGATGAGCAAGACGGTCAGCAGGATGGACAGCAAGGAGGAGGTGCTGGTGGGCAACCAGGAGAAGAACAAGACGGTCAGCA
>CAZWBB010000045.1:0-14893 GCA_964632045.1 uncultured Methanosarcinales archaeon
GACTTCACTATGGCATAATCTTTACTGGCTGGGATAGTTTTTCTGTCCCACAGCCGATTCTTCAAAACTTCCCTCTCTCGATGATCTTCTTCATCCTCTTGACGAACTCGTCTGCTTCCCGATAATAATGTTCATACTCTGCCCCTTTGACTTCCTTGATCTCACGATGGGTGATCATCTTGCTGAGGCGGTAGAATTTTCTCATGGTATCCACGTACTTCTTCTCCAGCTGTTTTGGTTTTACAAAAACACGCTCCAGTACATCTGCTACGTGATCGGGAGTCGGAGGAACCTCATTCTTCCTCATCAGGGCTGCATGAGCGGCATCGATTACTGCCCAATATAAGTCAAGAGTAGCTTGCAGTAGATGCCACCTGCTGTTGAGTAAGGTTCTTGGTGCTCGGCCAAAGTAACGCCAGACACTTTCTTCGGAAGGACGGATCTTTCCCTGTTTCAGCAATCGCTGCAGTGGATCGAAGAAGCCGATGTCGATCAAGGCAACACCATCTCTTAAAATGTTGATGGCAACCGGGTCGCCTGCTTTCATGTATTCCCAGAAGGAAGTGAAAGTCATCGAGGTGACATGTAGCTTCCTGGATATCCTGACAACCAGTTTCTCCACGATAAGCCGGTAAGCCTCGATCAGGGCATCATTCAGTTGAAATGAAGCGTCATCAGAGATCACCAAAACATCTATGTCGCTTTTTACAGTCTCTTCCCTCCTTGCCGTGCTGCCAAAGACCACTACACTTATCAGAAAATCACCTAATTCATTCTTAAGATGTTGGGCGAATTGCTGAGCTATCTTGATATCCTCAGTAGGATACTTGTGGACGTTCTCATTCTCCTTTTTTTGTACTCTAAACTCCATTATCATCCAGAATTGCCTAGAGGTTATTAAGTTTTGTTAACTATTCGAAAGTGAGAAGTGTGCATTTCAGCCCAATCCCCCACCACCAATACTTTTATAAACATCATTCATTTCTTTCCTACACTAATAAATCAAATAAAGAGGGCGAACAAATGAGAAAACTTTTACTGATAGTTATTTTTACTGTAATACTTTCTTTGACAGCCAATGCCACTTACACTTTTGTTGACTTCCCGGATATCCTGGTAACGTTTTCTTCCCAGACGCCCGATCCGGTAGAACCGGGACAGACAGCAACACTTAAATTCAAGATTGAAAATGAAGGAGTGCAGACACATTCTGACGTTATCGTCCGGTTATTACCAAATTTTCCTTTTACATTGTATGGAGACAGTGCAGAGAAGAACATCGGCAAGTTGAGAGGAAGCGCTACAGGAGCAGATGCCGTTATTGTTGAGTTTAAGGTCAAAGTTGACGAGGCTGCCGTCGAAGGAGACACAGAGATTGAACTTGAAATTGAAGTAAGTGACGGGAAAACAACTTACACCAATGATGAATTCATGATCGACATACAAACACATGATGCAGTACTTGACTTCACTTCTATCAGCACAGAACCGGAACAGATATCTCCCGGACAGACAGCAAAACTCCGCATCTCAGTGAAAAATTATGCTGACTCTCTGCTCAAAGATATCAAGTTTACCCTAAATATGGGGGGAGATGACCTTCCCCTTGCTCCTTATCAATCATCTTCTCAGAGAAGAATCGCGCAGTTGCAGACCAACAACCAGCTGCCTTTGAGTTTCCAGGTTATCGCTGATCCCGATGCAGTGCCAGGATTGTATAAAATCCCTCTAAACGTTACTTATAATGACGAGAAAGGCAATTCATACTCCCTGAATGACGTTGTTGCAGTTCTTATCGGAGACAAACCTGCTGTCAAAGCTTATATCAAGAAAAGTACGGTGCTCCAATCAGGAAAACCAGGAAAAATCACAATCGAGCTTGCTAATAAAGGAACAACTGACGTGAAATTTGCTGATCTTTCCATGCTACCAACTGACGATTTTGAACTTATCTCAACCACCAACTACATTTATCTGGGAGATATTGATTCAGATGACACTGAAAGTGAGGAGTTTGAAGTGTTTGTAAATAAAGGAGTTGAGAAACTTACCGTTCCGATTCAACTGACATATAATGATGCTAACAACAAACCTTTCCAAGAGCGATTTGATCTGGAGTTACAGCTTTATTCATCAAAACAGCTGAAGAGATATGGGGTCATTCAGGTAAGTTATTCCTGGGTTTATGCATTGATTGTAGTGATTGGCGTTGCTGGATACTTTTTCTATAAGAAGGTGTGGAAGAGGAAGAAGAAAAAATAAATACAATGATCCATGACTACTTCCGTCTGGCGTATAGGAGCGCGAGACAGAGAAAGCTGCGTTCATGGCTGACTATGATCGGCATCTTCATCGGTATAGCAGCAGTAGTTGCTCTCATCTCATTAAGCCAGGGGCTGCAGAATGCCATCGCTGAACAGTTTATGAGCTTGGGTTCTGATAAGATAATTATTCAGGGAGCTAGTAGTGGATTCGGACCACCGGGAACTGGAGTAGAGGTCCCCCTGACAAAAGAAGACAAAGAAGTGATAGAAGATGTGAAAGGTATTGAAATGGCCCTGGGCAGACTGGTCAGATCAGTGAAAATTGAATTCAACGGCCAGATCAAGTACGGCTATGCCGCTTCCATGCCAGAGGATGGTGAAGAGATCAATCTGGCGGTGGAAGCCAACAATTATAAAGTTGGCCGGGGAAGACTGCTGCAAAAAGGGGACAAATACAAAGTAATGATCGGTAACGACTTTGCTAAGGATTTCTTTAAGAAGAAACTGTTCTTGCGAGACAAGGTTTTGATTGAGAACAAAGAGTTCAAAGTGATCGGTATCCTTAAGAAATCTGGTAACCCTCAACAGGACAGCACCCTAGTCATCCCAGAAGCGGCTTTTAGGGAGTTGATCAATGTCAATGAAGATTTTGACATCATCCCCGCTCAGGTCAGTCCGGGAGAAGATATGGGAATTGTGACCGCAAGGGTCAAAAAGGCTTTACGCAAGCACAGAGACGTGGATGAGGGAAAAGAAGACTTCACTGTCCAGACTCCAGAAAATATCCTGTCAACACTGAATTCCATATTGATGGTAGTACAAGGAGTGCTGGTAGGTATCGCAGCTATCAGTCTGTTGGTAGGTGGGATTGGTATCATGAATACCATGTATACTGCTGTCATGGAGAGAACGAGAGAAATCGGCGTGATGAAAGCTACTGGTGCAAGGAGGAGGCAGATCCTGGCCCTGTTTCTGGTAGAATCCGGAATGTTAGGTATGTTTGGTGGACTGATCGGAGTAAGTATCGGGTTAGCGATCGGAAAGACGGTTGAATATGTCGCTTTCCAGATCTATCAATCATATCTGATCCAGGCGAGCTTCAGCCCCTGGCTGCTGGGTGGAGCACTGTCGTTTGCTTTCGTAATTGGTGCATTATCAGGAGTTTTACCAGCAAAACAGGCGGCCCAGATGCAACCGGTGGATGCGTTAAGGAAATAACATATAAAAAATGATAAAAGATTACTTCAGAATTCCCCTGAAAGAGATCAGAAGAAGAAAAGTGCGTAGCTGGCTCACCCTAATTGGTATATTCATAGGAATCGCGGCCATCGTTTCCCTGATAAGCCTGGGGCAAGGATTAGAGAATGCTATCGAGAAACAGTTCCAGGCACTGGGAAAGGACAAGCTTTTCGTGATGCCGAAAGGAGGGATGTGGGGGATGGGTGCTGCTGAGCAGTTAACAACAGATGACCTGGAAGTTATCCAAGATGGGGATGGAATCAAGCGCGCCACCGGGATGGGTTATTCCTACGCTCGTTTTGAGTTCAATGAACAGGTCAATTATGGATTCATTTCAGGTATATCTCCTGAACCGGAAGACATGGCCCTGGTTGGAGAAGCGCAGACCTGGAACATTGATGAAGGAAGAAACCTTCAGAAAGGAGACAAGTATAAGGCGGTCCTTGGTCATGAACACACAAAAAAGAACCTGTTTGACAAAAGAGTTGAAGTGGGAGACAAGATTCTACTTCATGACAAAGAATTCAAAGTTGTAGGTTTTCTGGAAAAGATCGGTTCTCCTCCAGACGACCAGTCAGCAATAATACCTCTGGAAGCCTATGAAGATGCTTTTGATGCGAAAGACGAACTTGGATTTATCATAGCTCAGTCTAATGCTGGAGAAGATCCGCTACAGGTGGGTCGTGGTGTGAAAAAAGACTTACGCAGAGCGCATGGTGCTGAGGAGGGAGAGGAAGACTTCAGTATCCAGACACCAGAACAATTCGCTGAATCATTCGCCACCATCCTGGATATTGTGCAAATAGTCCTGATCGGTATTGCCAGCATCTCTCTCCTCGTCGGTGGGATTGGGATTATGAACACGATGTACACTTCCGTGCTGCAGAGGACCAAAGAAATTGGTGTTCTGAAAGCTTTGGGAGCAAGGAACTCCCATATCATGTACTTGTTCCTGGTAGAGTCAGGATTTTATGGGCTGGGTGGTGGCATTATTGGAGCGGCTCTTGGTATGGCTCTAGCAAAGCTGGCTGAATTTGCTATGGCAGTTGTAGTTGGACCCGCTTTCCTTTCCATAGATATCAATTGGTTGTTTATTCTAGGCACGTTAATATTTTCATTCCTGGTTGGATGCTTGTCTGGGGTAGCTCCGGCTCGTAGAGCAAGCAAGCTGAATCCTGTGGACAGTTTGAGGTATGAATAAATTCGCTATTTAGAAAAATTGATAAACAAACAAAAAAATACTCGAAGAAGATGGCTCAAAAACCCCTAATACAACTGAAGAACGTCTGGAAGACCTATTTTATGGGTAAGATCTCTCTGGATGTACTTAAAGGGATCAACCTACAGATAAACAAAGGGGATTTTGTTGCAATCATCGGACCCTCAGGCAGCGGCAAGAGCACCATGATGAATCAGGTAGGGGTACTGGACATTCCAACAAAAGGACAGATTCTGCTCGATGGGACAGATATCTCTACACTGAGCGAATCAGAACTGGCCCAGCTGCGGGGAAAGAAGATAGGTTTTGTCTTCCAGCAGTTCAACCTTATTCCCACTCTAACTGCCAAGGAAAACATCATTTTACCAACAATCTTTCAGAATATGCCAGAAGAAGAGCGACAGGAGAAAGCGACGCAGCTTCTTACTTTGGTTGGCCTGGAAGATAGGATGCATCACAAACCAAATGAACTCTCCGGAGGACAGCAGCAAAGGGTTGCTGTGGCCAGAGCCCTCGTCAATGATCCAGAGATCATCCTGGCAGATGAGCCCACTGGAAATCTTGACTCAAAGTCAGGCCGACAGATCATGCATCTTCTGGCAAAGCTACATTCTGAAGACAAGAAAACTGTCATCTTGGTAACACACGATGTAGATTTGATAAAATACTCTGATAAGACAATCAGACTCAAGGATGGAGAAATAGTAAAAATAACCACAAATCATTCCCTGAAATCTGGGCCCAAATCCATATAATAACTTAACCTCTATAGAATATCTTCTTAACCACATAAATATTTATAAATTCTTCTCGAAAGTAGCAACACCGAGGGTGATGTGTAATGGAACAAAAACAATTAGATGAAGAAGAAGATTATTTTGGTGAAGAATTTGTAGAGGAGGAGGCACCTCAAAAGGGGGCCAAAGAAGAGGTTAAGGAGAAGCCAAAAAAAGCAAAAAAAGCCGCAAAGAAGAGTAAACCTGCTAAGACTGCAAAAGTAGATGTTAATACCGAAGAGGATCAAGAGACTAGCAAGGATCCAAAAGAGGAAAAAGTTGACAAAGAAGATATTGAAATCAAACCGGCCACAGAGCCCATAGATAGTCCAACGGAAACCCCAATTGATCCCTGGGCGGATGATGAGGACGATGATGCTGGCCTGTTCAAAGAAGCTTCTACCTGGAAAGCAATCACTGGAATTGCTGTGATTTTGCTGATTCTTTCGGTTTTCACACAGGGATTTCAGTTTTCAGGACCTGAAGAGAGTAATACACTGTCCATTGAAGAAGCAGAAGGCAAAGCCTTGGCCTTCGTCAATGAAAACCTGCTTAGACCGCCATTTTCTGCTGAAGTAGAAGGGACAGAAAACATGGATTCATTATACAAAGTGACGCTTGCTGTGGCAGGAGAGAGTGTGGATTCCTATATCACTAAAGATGGAGTTCTTTTCTTCCCGCAGGGCTTCGATACATCTCAGCCTTTACCAGGCTCAGATACGCCTGAGGAAGTGCCAGAGATCATACCTATTGAAGAGGAGATTAAACTAATCGAAGAAGAGACTCCCGAGCCAATAGTAGAGGAAATTCCTCCCACAGAAGAGGCAGAGACAATTCCGCCTGTAGAAGTTCCTGAGTTGCCAGTTGAAGAACTGGAAGAAGCGGCTATTGTCGTACCTGAAGAAGAACTGGCAGTTGAACCAGAAGCGCCTGCTGAAGAGGAGCCGACCGAGGAAGATGTTGAAGAGCCGGTTGAGGAAATTGTAGAGGAACCAACAGGAACCAAGCCATTAGTCCTTAACGCAAAAAAATGGTTGTTCACTCCATCCGATGTTGAAGTAAATACTGGAGATAAAGTGGTATTGACTATCGTGCCAAGTGGCCTGGATTTCACTTTCGCCATCCCTGCTTTGGATATTGAGGAAGAAATCACTGCCAGGACGATAGTGGAGTTCACTGCAGCTGAAGCAGGAACATTTGAATTTGTCTGCAGCAGTTGTGAAGAATGGCGTGGGATGAGTGGAACGTTGTTGGTCAAATAACAGAATTTACCAAAACATTTTTAATTACTTCTTTTTTTCTTATTACTTGTGGCAAAAAGAGAGAAGCTTTTTAGTAAGATTCTGGTGATTCTTCTACTGGTGTTTATCGTAGTTGGATTTACCGTTCCTGCTTTCTTCAATGATGAAGATGATAGACAAACCTATGTTGAACCACGTATCTGTCAGAATGATGCTGACTGCTACCTGCTCTGTGATAATGTCCCTATAGAAGCTCTTTGTGCAAGAAACCTGTGCCAGCAGAATGCTTGTGGTGAATTTAGTTATTATTCGTTTAATGAGACACCAGTTGTGTTTACATTAGCAATAAATGTCAATGACAGCCTAGTTGACCTAGCATCCAGAAAGAGCGAGAGGGACTTGTTTGTAACATTTACAGGAGGGGACACCAACTTATTCTCCCACGGGCTCTCATTAGCCCATGTGTTAGAGAAAGTGGAGATGTCCCTGGATGCAGAGTGCCTATATGTGGGAGATCAGACGTACTGCCAGAGCGCCAAAAAAGAACTAAAGATGCTGGTCAACGGAGAGCAAGTGTATTCTTTTGGGGGCTACGTCCCCGAGGACGGAGATAAGGCCGAGATCATTCATTCTTAGACATCATCGTAAAACCACAAAATTTATATCCTTCCCATTTTCGTCCTTGCCATGGTATTTACAACTTTTTTGCAAAAAATTGCTCCCATTGCTGGCATCAGCGAGGAAGAGCTACAACTATTGTCCACACCTGAGCACATCAGGAAAGCCGAACTGGAAGTAGCTGGGAAGAAGTATCCTGCTTTTCGAGTTCAGTTCAACAGTGCCAGAGGACCGTACAAAGGGGGCATCCGTTTTCATCCTGAAGTTAATCAGGAGGAAGTCACGGACCTGGCTTTCTGGATGACTCTGAAGACAGCAGTCGCTGACCTTCCTTTGGGAGGAGGTAAAGGGGGAGTCACCTGCAATCCAAAGGAGATGTCAACATGGAAGCTAGAAGAACTAAGCAGGGAATTTATCCGCGCTTTCCACAAGTATATTGGACCTAAAAAAGACATTCCTGCCCCTGATGTTTATACAACGCCCCAGATCATGGCCTGGATGAGAGATGAATACGAAAAGATCACCGGGAAGAGCGCTCCTGGAGTGATTACGGGCAAACCTCTTGATTACGGTGGGTCAAAGGTAAGGGATATCGCAACAGCCTTGGGGGGGGTTTACATTTTGGAGGAAGCAGCGAATAAGCTTGGATTAACTGACAAGAGAGTTGTCATACAGGGATTTGGCAATGCTGGGATGAACGCTACTAAGCTGCTAGCTGAGAAAGGCTTCCAGATCATCGCTATTTCTGATTCCAAAGGAGGTATTTTCAGTGCTGATGGACTTAATGTAGAGGAAGTTATTAGGGTCAAAGAAGAGACAAAAAGTGTTATCAATTACCAGAATGCAGAAAAGATCAGCAACGAACAGCTACTGGAACTGGATTGCGGGATCCTGGTCCCTTCTGCCCTGGCAGATGTTCTTACTGCACAAAATGCAGCAAATATCAAGGCAAAGATTGTTCTGGAACTAGCCAACGGTCCGACAACTTCGGAAGCAGATGACATATTGCATCAGAACAAAGTTTTAGTGCTTCCCGATATCCTGGCTAATGCAGGAGGTGTAACAGTAAGCTGCTTCGAATGGCAGCAAAACATCGCAGGAGAGTCCTGGGATGAAGAAGTGATTAAGCAGAAACTGAGGGATAAATTGGTGCAGGCTTTTGCTGCAATATGGGTTGATTACTCATCCACGGGGCATAGTTTCAGGACAGCAACATATATCCATGCTCTTAAGAAAGTGTTGGATGCAGAGAAGGTGAGGGGAAGGTTGTAATTATTGTCATTGGGAGCCTGCTTTTTCCCTAAGCTTGAAGAAACTGAAAATCAAGGCATCCTCAATCTCCGGCGTATCGGCAAAAGTTTCCCCCAACTTCCTGCTGCCTATGTAAACGCCGTGACGTTTCCATTTGAATTCGCCGTTTCTTTTCTGGTCGATCTTCACTATTCCAAGGACATAAGGTTGTTCACTTTCTATGAGGGGCTTTCCATACTTTATTATCTGATCAAGGCTGTCTGCTGTCCCATATCTACAGACTGGACTTCTGCCATAATCAATCTCCCATTTGGTGTATTGGGGAATGTCTTCGATGAATGCTTTTGCTTCATACACGCCCTCTTGCAGACGCTTGGCAACAGTTTTCGTCTTATCTGGCCAGTTGCCAGTATATTCAGTAGTTATTCTCAACCCATCAGAAGTGTCGAACTCTTTGATAAGCTGGACCTTTGGATTGTCCTCCACATACTTTTTGTCGAAATCTAAGTTAACTAACATTTTGTTCCCCCCTAAATACCATTTTCACTGGGAGGTATATAAATGTTTCTGTGGAACCTCTAGAACATCTGCTCAAATAATCAAATCACCAGTACTTTCTGCTTCCTTTTCACTCTTACCTTGACCCATTGTGTGAATCCTAAAAACTCTCCACCGGCCTGGATGGGAAAAGGCACTTCACTGCGGATCTCAAATTTCTTCCCTTGCAGCGAAAGAAGTGGATTTTTCTCGATGCCGAAAGCCATCTGCAACAAAGCCCATAAACGTAAGCCTTTGTTGAGGAAAGTGGAATGTGTATTCACCAAAGCCAATCCGTAAACATTACCGTCATCTGGCTGCACTTCGCCAAAAAGGGAACGCATGGCAAAACCATAATAGGGGATCTTAGCCAGAGTGAAGTTGACGCAATTCTCAAAATCGTGCTTCTTCCCGTCGATCGTGCATTCCAGATCAAAATCTGCTCTTGCCTTGAAGAGAGCACGAGCACTGGCTGAAACATAATCCCACAATCCATGTTGAGTTCTCTCCCTGCTCATCCGCATCACTTCAGCATCGATCCCAAGAGTGAAGAAAGTGGTCTGTACTTTCCCTTTCTCCCACTCCACCTGCAGGATATCCAAAGGAGCTTCATTGAAAGTGAACCTTGAACGGAGATACTCAAACCGTTTGCCTTTATAAAAGTAAGAATAATAAGCATTCCCTGCTCCGAAGGGAAAGAAACCCAGGCTTTTCTTCTGCAGCTGCTTGCAGTTGAGAGCACCCTCAAAAGAACCATCGCCGCCGGCGATGATCACATGCTTTGCTTCTCCAACTCTTTCTTCCACTCCATCAAACATATTTTTCTTGTTCCTGGGTAAAAACTTCACTTTCAGGCCCCTCCTCTTGGCAAATATCTTAAGGAGACGTCTCCGATAACCGTCAAAATACCCCCTTGATTTCTTGTTGGCAAGTATCACCAATTTTTCCTGCCTGAGCTTCTTGCCGAACTGTCTCCTTCCATGTAAACCTCGAAGATAAACTGAAAGAGGATGGATGATAGATAAGATGGCGATGATAGAAGCGGCGATGGTGAATATAATCACCAGACCATCTACAGTTGCTATCCACTCGCTGAGCCGGTTCAGACTCAGAGTAAGGGACAACAATATGCTAGAACACACTGCATATTGGGAATATATCAAAAGTTTCCGATAGTTTTCATCTTTTATCCAAATGTCATCGTTGGAAGCGAGCCACCTGATGATGAAAGTGGTGATATCGCGGACGATGAAAAGGATCAGGACGGTCAGCCAAAAATCTCCTCTAAGTACAAATACGAGCAGAAGGACGATCACCAACAACTTGTCTGCAAAAGGATCAAGAAATGAACCTACTTTTGTCTCTTCTTTCCTTCTCCTGGCAAAATAGCCGTCCAGAAAATCAGTGGCAATCGCTATGATAAGAAGAATAAGGGCCCACATAGCTGCATCAGCAGAATGGCGGTATACGAAGAAGACGATGAACGGAAGTACTACTATACGAAAGATAGTAAGGAGATTGGCCAGATTCATCTATCTTGAGAAAATATCGATGGTTTAAAAGTTTTTGGGGAGAATTTGTCAATAACCACCGGTCAATAGACCGGTGGCATGACTAGGTCATGCCATCCTTTGGATGGTGATTGAGCACATTTGCATTCCACCAGTGAAATACACGGGTGGTATACAAATATATAAAATGCCGGAGTAAAAATTCAACATGTTAAAGATATCCAAGGTTATCCAGGGATTAGAATTATTCATCTTTTCAGCAATGGTGCCCTATGGAGAATACATCCAGAGTGAAGTGCTGTTGAAAGTTCGTCCCTACAGCTGGGAAGTGGGACATCTCACAGACATAGGATACTCTGGAGGATTGACAACAATCGCTATGATGGTATCATACAGGCAAGACAAGTTCAGGAATGCCCTACTTATTCCCACTGCCCTGGGCGCCGTTGAAGTCTTGACATCATTTCATCCCAGAATCGAGTTTGACTGGCAGGATGTGGCTTGTTATTATGGTGCTGCTTTGTTTGCTTATGGAAGTGATAGAATTTGCAGTGTTCTTCAGAATAGAAATATTTAAATTAAAAACCTTTGACTGAACTACAAAAAGGAGAGGCAACTAAAATGTCAAAAACAGAAGAAAATCTAAAAAAAGCTTTTGCTGGCGAGAGTCAGGCCAGAAACAAGTATGATTACTATGCGAAGGCGGCTAGAAAAGAAGGTTTCCATTACATCGCCAAGGTCTTTGAGGAGACCTCCATTAATGAGATGCAACATGCCAAGGATGAGTTCAAACTGCTGAAAGGGATAGGAGATACTAAGACAAACCTAAAAGCTGCGATTGAAGGTGAGCATCATGAAACATCTAAGATGTACCCCACTTTCGCCAAAGAAGCTGAAGAAGAAGGTAATGTGGAAGCAGCAAAGCTGTTTAAGGAGATAGCAAAAGTAGAGAAAGAACATGAAGAGAGATACAAGAAGCTGTTAGAGATGGTAGAGAAAGGCACTGTCTTCAAAAGAGACAAGCCAATCAGATGGAAATGCAGCAAATGTGGTTATATTCATGTGGGAACGGAACCACCTGAAGAATGTCCTTCCTGTAAGCATCCCCAGAGTTATTATGAACCAGAGTGCATGTGTTTTGGAGAGGGATGTTGTGATTGTTCTGCTTCAGGTAATGGATGATATGCTCACATCCCGCCCATACCTGGCATCCCTGCAGCCCCAGGGGGCATTCCACCTGCTCCCCCAGCTCCCGTCCCTGCGCTTCCTCCAAGAATAACATCATCTATCCTCAGGATCATCTCTGCTACTTCTGCAGCGCTGCTCAAAGCCTGTGTCTTAATTTTCAACGGTTCTATTACGCCTTCTTCCCAGGCATCCATCGCCTCTCCAGAGAAAACGTTAATGCCCGCCCATTTCTTCTGCTGATCGTGAGCTGACCTCAATTTAGTGAGACTATCGATCGGATCCAGACCTGCATTCTCCGCTAGCGTACGGGGAATTATCTCCATCGCATCAGCAAAAGCCTGTACTGCTAACTGTTCCCTCCCTGACAAAGTGGAGGCAAAAGAACGTAATCCTTTGGCCAGTTCCATCTCCACACTACCAGCTCCGGCAACGATCTTTCCTTCCCCCAATGCTGCCCGGACATCTCCCAGAGCATCGTCAACTGCTCTCTTGATCTCCTCCGCAACGTGTTCCGTCCCTCCTTTGACAAGCAGGGTCACTGCTTTTGGATTCTGGCATTTTTCAACAAAAACCATCTCCTCTTCACCTACTTTCTCTTCCCGGACCATTCCCGCATTTCCCAGTTCTTCCATGGTCAGCTCTTTCCAGCTGCTGATGATCCTCCCGCCTGTAGCTCTTGAAAGTTTCTCCATATCACTTTTTTTAACTCTTCTTACGGCCAGGATACCTGCTTTGGCTAAGAAATGTTGGGCGATGTCATCAATACCTTTCTGACAGAACAAAGCAGTTGCTCCACTCTCCCTGATCTTGTCAACCATCTCCCGTAGAGTCTGTTCTTCTTTTTCCAGGAAAGCGTTCAACTGAGAAGGATCGGTAATCTGGATCTTGGCATCGGTCTCCGTATTTTTTATTTCAAGGGAAGCGTCCAGGAGAGCGACTTTAGCATTTTCTACTTTCTTAGGCATGGAAGCATGTACTCTTTCTTTGTCTAGCACGATCCCTTCTACCAGTTCACTCATATCAATACTTTCACCAACGATCCTTTCCACTTTGATATCATCCAAATCAATCTTGATCTTCCCATCATCTTCATCTATCACGCTTTTGGCAGCCTTGACGATCAATTGAGCTAACCTCTGCCTGTTGGACTGTGCTCCTTTTCCGGTCATTGCGGTGATGGCAATGTTCTGTAGAAGATGGTTATCTTCCACACCCACCTTTTCGGCCAAGTTAGCCAACATTTTTTGGGCTTCTCCTTCTGCCAACCGATAACCTTTCGCCAGGACCGTCGGATGAATCTCCTGGTCCAGCAGATCTTCTGCCTTCTTGAGCAATTCTCCCGCAATAACTACTGCTGTTGTCGTGCCATCACCTACGGCATCTTCCTGTGTTTTTGCTACCTCAACAACCATCTTGGCGGCAGGATGTTCAATCTGCATCTCTTTAAGGATCGTCACCCCATCATTCGTGACGACAACATCGCCAACGGAATCGACAATCATCTTATCCATCCCTTTTGGACCAAGAGTAGTGCGTACTGCCTGTGCTACAGCCTTAGCAGCAGCGATATTGTTACGCTGCGCATCCTTGCCGGTAGTCCTCTTCGTATCTTCCGGCATTATGAATATTGGTTGAACTTGATTAGTCATTTTTATTGCCTCCCTACCCCCTCTTTCATTGGAGAATTGCCGTTTTATAAAGATTGTGGAACATCACTATTCTAAAATAATAATCTTTATTAACCTAAAACCGCCCTGATTGTCTAGTTGAGGGATAATGATAAATGGCACGTATTATATTCTTAGGCACTGCCGGTAGTCTGGCTGTCGCCAGTAAGCAGATCCGCTCCTCCGGTGGTATCATCCTGCAGGTGGAGGATCTGCAGTTCCATCTTGATCCTGGACCTGGAGCCCTGAACAAGGCAGCAGAGTATGGGGTCAACCTGCATCACAATACTGCCATCCTCATCTCACACAATCATGCAAATCATTGCAATGATCTAAATGTTGTCGTTGATGCGATGACCCATTCAGGGATCGAGCACCGAGGAATCATCCTTGGAAGCAAATCTGTATTACAACATTCTGAGAACGGCCACCCATATCTTACCAAGTATCACCAGAATCTTGCAGAGAAGATCATCCCTTTAGAGAAAGACCATAAAGTGGGTATTGAACTGATCGAGATAAATGCTTTAGCGGCCCATCATACAGACGAAACGGCATTGGGATTCAAGTTCTTCTGCCCGAAGTTCACATTGAGCTATACCGGAGATACTGAACTGACTCCCAAACTTCTTGAGCAGCTTACAGGGACGGACATCCTGATACTTAATGTACCATATCCTGGAGAAAACTCTTCTAAACTTAATCTAAACACCCAGTCCGCTATCAAAATCATCTCCCATGTACGGCCCAAATTAGCCATACTGACACACTTTGGGTTGGAGATGCTGAAAGCTGATCCTTTGGAAGAAGCCAGGCAGGTGCAACGGATAACCGGAATCCAGACCATCGCAGCTAAGGATGGGCTGAGCATCTCTCCTACGGGTTACGGGCAGTATAAATCACCGATTAAGGGATACAGTTAGAAAGGGATTTGTGTGAGCCGTAGCATTTGAAAAGTATGCTAAGAAGCACCAAAAAAAACAGTCGTGGAAACGATAAAACGGGTCTTCAAAAGGAAATAATCCCGCATTCCTTCAGATAACATCCTTCTTATATTCTATTGAATGATAATCAACCGCAAAAATTATAAGTTAATGAGTTATTTTCTGAACTATGGTATTTGTTGACGTTGAAAAGAAACTCGGATTTAAATTCCACAAAAGGCCACTAATAATTGGTGGTCATGCAATGGAATTCTATAGATTAAGGAAAGCGGGAAAAGATTTTGACTTGGTACTTCACAAAAGTGATCATGCCAGATTAAAAAAATTCTTAGATAAACAAGGAATGACGTATCTAAAGAACGGCAATCCTTCAAAATATAAGAAGACACCTCACTTTGTTGACCTGTATGGAGACCAAGGCCTACTGGTATATGAATT
>CAZWBB010000046.1:0-14640 GCA_964632045.1 uncultured Methanosarcinales archaeon
GGGATTGCAGAAGTTCCCTGAAAGAAGCAGTTATGAACAGGCTTTTGATTTTGTAAAAAGGATGCATGGTGAAGAAGGATGTGTTCGGTTGGCTGATGAGATCTTGGACCGTTTTGAGATAAACGATGCGATCGAAGCCGTAATTGAATCTTCCCAAGGGGTAGCAGGACTGTTAAGAGATACACATACTAAAAATGCAGAGGGCACATCATGAAACCAGAAGACATTGTCGGAGAGTTAGATGATCTGGAAGAGATCATGAGGGAAATTGGAGATATTAAGGAAGAAACATTTAATGAACCAGCTACTTCCGAATCCCCCTCAGTACCGGTCCAGACAGACAAGTATGCTCACATTCCTATGGTGAGAATGCATAGTGCATTTATCTACGTTGGAACTAACTGGCTGAGTATCTATGATGTGATGAAGGAACATGAACCAGACGTAGCTAAGTACATGCGTTCAGACATGCATTATTTCCTGCAAAGAGTTGGAGAAGAAATCATCGACGGGATGGCTGAGATTCCAAAGAAAAAGGTAATCGATTACACAAAGGAAGAAGTTATGCCCTGGGATGAATATAAGACTGTTACAGCGCAGTTGTCAAATAGACGGACAATAGAAGAACAGATCGACTACGAGCTTGCTTTTAGAAAATGAAACCAGAAGACATTGTCGGAGACATGGACGATAACCTGGAGATCCTATTAGAGATGGGAGTTATCGAATTGGATGCAAAGTTCATAAAGAAGACCCTTGAATCAGGATCTGCTGAAGCTTACTCGAGACTTAAAGGGATCATCTCCAGGACCGGTAATGATAATCTGAAGCATACGCTGCTGAAAACACTCCTTAAGATGGGAGACAATTATGCAAAAGAAGGATTGCAGTACATGAAAGAGTTCACAACAATCCCTGATGACACGATCAAATATGCGATCAGCAAAGCATTTGCTCACGCTTCTCCTGAAGATGATCTGGAATTGATGCTTGATATAATCGCGCTTGCAGAACGTATGGATGGAGACGTATTCAATCAGAGTGAACACAGATCTCTAGGTATCGGCTACTACAAGCTGGGCATCTTTGAAGAGGATGCAGAAAGATTTGACTCGGCGATAGCCCATCTGGAAAAAGGAAAACACAAAAGGGAGGAATACGCAAACTCACTGCTGATAAGAGGATTGCAGAAGAAGAGCGGCGACCAGTTCAAAGCAGGGATGAAAGCATACAGGTTGAAGAAGATGGATCTGGAGCAGACAGTCGAACTGGTAGAGAAATTCAATCCGACCGACTCGTTCAGAGAGTGTATGCGGACAGGCCTGCTAGCTATGCCAAAGCTGCCTGAGAAGGCTTTGGGGCATCTGAAAAAGGCAGTTGAATATGCTACGCTTCCTGAGTTGAATAAATTGATGGGCCTTGTACTTGAGAGTTATGACTATTCTCCAAAAGTAGCCAGTGAAGTACTTGTCAATCTTGGGAAAAAGATCGTCGAAACAGACGGTTCCTTGAGGATGGATGTCCTGAAGAGATATATTCCCATCGAAGATAAAGGGACAACTGAACTTGCCAAGACACTTATCGTATCGCTTACCGAAGATGGAAATGTAAAAGAACTGTTGGACCTGGTGATAAGCGATGAGAGGTACCATTCTGAGATTCCGCTTCTCACAGGAAAGCTCTCAGGAGATTATCTGGAGACGGCAGCGTATGCGAAGAAACTAATCCCTTTACACAAAGAGACAGCAGAATCTCTTTACAGGAAAGCGTTGACGATGCCTGCATCCAGCAACGATCATCTACAGGATGGAAAAGTTCTCATCGAGAACGGATGGATGGAATTGGGAGCAGATTACCTGGATAAGTCATACTCACAAGCAAAGAAAAAAGGAAAGAGAGCTATCTTTGACTATACAAAAATCGTAGCCAGCCAAAGCGATCGATTGGAGCAGCTTCTAGAGAAAGCAGCCAATGACCTTTTTGCAGGCGCTGAGAAGAAAGAGATCGTCGATGGGCTCTTCGAGGCAGAAACAGAGAGAGCGAGAGAATTAGCATTGGGCTTAGTAGACAACCTTTCAACAAGTGATTCATTTGAGGACCTGGTCTGCTATGGAGAGATGCTTCTTGGGAGGGATGCCAAAGAAAAAGGGATAGAATGCTATCAAAGAGCTTTGAGCAGACCAGCTACTTTTGAGCAATTGCTTGCAGCCGCCAAAAGATTGGAAGACAAAGATCTGGGTCTCAAATATATGGAGAAAGTCCGGCAAATTGTTTCCGATGATGAAGAGACTGACCAATTACTAAAGGCTCTTGGAGAATGGATCGGTAGCGATCATTATGACAAGGAGAAAGTAAGAAGCATGTTGGTTGAGGTCGGGAAGGATGTCCTTAGAAACACTGACGAACCAAACCGACATAATACATTAGCCTTATTTTGGGATAAAGACAAAGAGGCAGCACAGACGATCGCACTGGATGTTTTGAAGCCGAAGGATGACAGTTTTGAATCTATCGTAGATTGTGCGGATGAACTTTCATATTGGGGTCTAGATAAAGAAGCCAGAAGGCTTTGTGCAAGTGTCGTGAGCCAAGATTCCACTTTCGCAGAATTATACAGGGTTGCTGAAAGTCAGGGTATCGGTCCTGATAAAGGGGCTGCTCTAGCTTTTCTGGAACAAGCTTATCAGACAGCCGAGGGGGAAGAGATAGACCAGGTCCTGAAACTTGCTACAAGCTGGAAGACGCCAAAGGGTGATCATCAGGAAATTATTGAAACCCTGGTGACCAGGATCACTGTTGAAAACTTTGATCCAAATCTTTGTCAACAGATAGCATGTGATTATGAAAGCCATGTGCTGGAAGCCATCGCCGAGGGAGTTATCGAAAATGTAAAGGGTAAGAGCTACAAAGAGATCTTCACCACTGCACACAAGATCGGGGGATACCTCATGCAACGCAAACAAGCTTATGCAGCTTTTGATATGGCTTTAGAAGCTAGCGGTGGATATAATAATCATCTCCAGGTGGCTTGGGAAGTTGATAAGTACGATTCCAAGACAGCAGCGGACTATTTCAACAGAGCCCTAAAGCAGAAAGCTCCTCTCAAAGAATATCAGAAGACGGCCGACAAACTGATGGAAGCAGGAAAGTACGATCTTGCCGCCGACTACTATACTAGATCCTTTGGTAAGAGAAAAGATACCAAGAAATGCTCAAAAATAGGAAGTGATTTTGTTGAGGTGGGAGAACCAGAGTTAGCCAAGCGATTTTTTGATCAGGCGTCCCATAAAGCGGACGGTTTCGAAAGCTTCATCGATACTTACGAACCGATGCTCAATGTAGATGAAGAAGCGGTTGCCCAAAAAAGATGCAAGAGAGCAGCAGATAAAGCGGATAGCTTTGAAGATTTTATCGGCTCCTTTGGAGACTTGCTAAATGAGGACTAGAACAAAATGACAACAATACCAAAACAACACCTGGGCATCTTCATAGAAGGATTGAAGCAGTTTCCAAAGGCAGAGAACTATGAGAAGGCTTTTGAGATGGTGAATGTGAGGTACGGAAAGGAAGCGGTGCGTGAGTTGGCGGAAGCGGTTGTTGCCGATGGGATTGCTGAAAAGGAAGAATTGGAAGAGTTGATGGAAAAGTATATCCCACAAACACATGCACTAGGAGTTGATTATGGATTGATTTTGAATGTAAATGGAAAGATGATTTGTACTACTGATGGAGCCGAAGTAAATCCACAACTCAAATCCACCACTTGTCTTCGCGATGTCCTCATTGATGGAGATACACTCCTCTACGCCCAAGGGTACAAGCTAAAAAAATGGCCTGATGAACAGGTGCATTATTACGACACATGGGTACACGGTATTGGCAAACACCACGGGGATATCATTGTTACAACCCGTAATGAGGGTGGGATTCTGAACGAACATGGGACATTCTTATTTAGTGGATTAGAACAACCTTGGAATGTTTGTTCATTCAAAGGAAAATTATATCATACAGAAAGCGGTAAGCGAGGTCTGGTAAGAACTCCCCATCAACCTCTCCACACTACCGGAGCTTGGGCTAATGGACTTGTTGCCTCTGATGACAGATTATTCTTTGGAGGACAGGATAGGAAAATATACAGCTACGATGGTGATAAATTTGAAGTTATCTGTGAAGCACCATTTCGGATACACTGTATTGAATATGCAGCAGGAGTAATTTACGCTGGTGGTTTTGAGGCCTGCGGAATCCTGGTAGTGCCTTTGGATAATCCCATGGAAAGGAAAGTAATCTTTTCGGATAAAACACTTAGCGTCAGATCCATAGCAACCGCACCCCTAGACCTTATTCATGAATTGAAAAGAACAAAATTAGGTAAAAACTAAATTGACAGGATAAACGACAAAATGATAAAACCAATGTCCAAAGCAGGACCGGGACAAAAAATCCCAGATATTGAACTAGAGATATATCTGGAAGGACTTGAGAAGTTTCCTGAAGCAAGCAGCTATGAGAAAGCCATCGAGATGGTCAGTGAGAGGTATGGAACGTCAGGAGTTGAAGAACTGCTTGCAGCTGTAGGAGACGTGGATGATGAAGGCATCCAGGCGGTAATCTCACGACACTGCAGAAAAGCAAAAGGGATCCTTTATTATAACTATCCAAATTTTGAATATTTCTCATTTGATAGTATGAAATCGCAGATAAAAGGGAAAAGGGATTCCACTCCGACGGATATTGTGATCGATAAAGAAATATTTTATTCTAGCAGTAATTATGTTGTATCTCTTGACGGTAAATTATCAAAATACCGACAACGTGAAATAGTTGGGTTAGCACGTCACCAAGATCGTCTCTATGACTGCGGTAGAAATGGCATCTTTGATACCCTCAGCAATAAAAAAATAATCCATAGCCGGCCAACCAGGGGCATAATCACTCAGATGTTTGTTAGAGATGATTTGTATTTCGTAGTTCAGGGACCACAAAAATTTGATATAGTCCGTGTGGATGACCGATCGTGGGGAGAAACAGTCTTCAGTACATCTGGCAGACTGGGAAGTGGTGGGCGAGTAATACCATTAGATTACAACGGACTATCTTTTATCAGCAGTCACATCTACTGCCTCTGCCTGAATGGAAGACAGATAGTCAGTTCGCCCGTAGACGGCACTATTCAATATCCTAATCTGCTCAAGGCTGAAGGAAAAATGGTTGAGCTAGTCTATAATAACGGAAAGAAGATCGACAAGGTCACGATTGACCTTGATGAGAACAGACAGGTGGACAAAGAGACCCTGATTGAAAGGAAATACTTAGGAGCGATGAAAGTTGTCTGGGATGCAGATGTCCACAAAAGCCTGACGGGGGAGAGAAGATGACAATTCCAAAACAACATCTGGAGATCGAATAAACAATGAAACCATCAGATATAATCGGAAACATGGACGATAACCTGGAGATCCTCCTGGAGATGGAAGTGATCGAGATTGACCCAGATTTCATCAAGAAAACCCTAGAGAATGGTACAGAAGATACTCTGCCACGTCTCAAAAGTATCATCAACAGGACCGGCAGTGAAGAACAACAGAAAGTGCTGCTGGAAACACTACTTGGCATGGGAGAGAGATATGCTCTGCATGGCTTGCAGTATGTCATGGAAATTGCACAGGACGTCCCTGACGAATTGCTGCTGAACTTAACAAGAAATCTTCTATCTTACGCTACTGCCAATGATGATCTGTCTACCCTCCGGGAAGCAGTTGTTGTAGCCGATAATATCAAACAAAGCATTCTTGAGGATAGCGACCGGGAAAACCTGGGAAAAGCCTACTATACTCTTGCTTTGGCAGATGAAAACGTGAAATTATTTGATAAGGTGATTGAATACCTTTCAGGAACCAACAGCGTGGAACATGCCAATTCTCTGCTCACAAGAGGATTGAATAAAGAAGATTGGAAAATGTTTGAGCAAGGGAGTGAGATGCTTGACAGAAGATGGATACATGAGAAAGCCGATCTGAATCCGACGGTTGCGCTGATGGAGAGGTTCTCTTCAATTGATAGTTATACTGCTCTGCAAAAGATGTCTGAATTTATACTTGGCTATGGCCAGGGAGAGATATTGGAGAAAGCGATAGATTACCTGCAAAGGGCGGCTGAAATGGCAGAAGAAACAGAAGAGAAAATGTCATTGTTAGACACCCTCTGCTCTGGAGGAGAAAAAGTGCGTAAGCAGAACCTTGAAAGGGCCACTAAGCTTGCTGAGACTCTGGCCAAAGAAGCATCCAGTGAACCCTCCTTCGACCACTTTATAGACATTGCCGAAACGCTGCACCACGGTGGATATCGTCAGCTGGCTGAAGAATATTACCAGGGAGCCCTACAAGAGGATGCTGGATTTGATCAACTTATGGCAACAGCAGAAGCATTGAAAGACCGCCACCTCAACGTCCTGACGGCGGAATGCCTTGACCATGCTTATCAGGAGGCAGATGATGAAGGCAAAAATCAAGTTTTCCGGCAGGTTGTCAAATGGTATTGTCATCATATATTTAAAGAGAATAATGAAAAGGCCAGCCAGCTACTGGCCAAGGCAGGTAGAGAAATATTCGAAAAAAGCAAACAGGGAGAAAGAAAGGCTATCATCGAAAAATTATCTGCCATAAAAGATCAAAAAGCACAAAAGACTGCAGAAGAATTGCTGGAGAAGCTTGCGACAGGTAATACTTTCTCTGACCGTTATGAACATGCTGACTGGTGTCTTTCCCATAGCTTTCCTGAGAAGGCCGAAGAGCAGTTCGCCCATGCCTTGCAGGTCTGTGGAAATTTTCCCAACACTGTGAAAGTCGCTAAACGATTGTATGAAGCTGCTTCCATTACCCCAGCATTAGATTATTTTGAACAGTTGTTGAGCAAGAAGGCAGAACTGGAAGAGTATGAGAAAATTGCTGACTACTTACTAAACAAAGTTAGTGAATCATCTCCCAGCGAAGATGAGCGAATTGATGATTTGACAGAGAGATTCTACAAAAAATCTCTTGGCAAGAAGAAACCAGCAGAAAAATGTATCCTCATCGGCAGCAGGCTGCTAAGAAAGCATGGACTTACCATGGCCCTCAAGTTCTTCGATATAGCTGCGGAGAAAGCCAAATCCTTCAAAGACTACTTGGCTGCCTACAGTCCTCTGATTACTGAAGTTGACACAGATTATTTCGCTGAAGACGTAACGGAGATGTTGCTTACAGGAATCAAAAGATACAATCCTGGCGCCGAAGATTATCATAATGCCCTTTCTCTTGTTGAGAACAACAAAGTCCCCAGCGAAGTATTGCAGATTGTCAGCAAGATTGAAGAGCAGACAGAGGGGGATGAGGAAGTTGAAGAAGTACTGAGACGTTATTCAGCCCGTGCTTCTGACAATATTGCAGAGGCAGAGAGGCGCAGCAAGTTACCTCGCCCCAAACCTTACAGATCGCCACCACCAGAAATTCGTAATTATCATCCGACAAGTGAAATAATTGATTTGGAGGGGCGCCTGATTAGAAACAGTGAGCAGGAGAACAGATATAGTAGAATAATTGACGACTATGGAACCAGGCCAAAAGGAGAAAGAAAAATTACAGATAATCTAATCAAGGAATACAACATATTCAATGAGAAAGAGGAATCCATCTACATAATCGATAACAAGTATAAATATTAAACTCAGAAAAACTCAACCTTTCCTATTGCTTCTTCATCAACAATAACTAAAGAGATGTAGTCAGAATATCCAATCACTGCAGCTAACTGATTCTCTTTGTAGAAATCCCTGTGATGAGGCAGGTCAAAGAACTGCATCCTTTCTGCAAGGGATGAACCGTGAGAGTTGCGTTTTCCTGTCCAGGGATTCTCAGCATCTCTTCCCGACCACTCCTGCCAAAGTTGTACGTGCTCTTGATCATTGCTGTCATACAGATACAACCCCTCCTTGAAGTACAACCTCATCAGGGCAGGTTCTGCAAATGCAATACTGTATGTGTTGTGTGGGTTAAAGAGGGCCGTCCAGATGCCAGGAAAATTTCCTTTGGAGATCCATGAAGAAGGAACTTTGTCTTTTTCCATATATTCATTACGCATTTTATTGAAAAGTTCCTTATCCCTCACGTGATGGAAAACACCCACTTCATTCAAAGAAGCAAGTTCCGACTTACTGAAAGCAGTAGACTTTAACAGAGCCATTGTCTTCTGCCAGAGAGTGCTCCTCCATCTGGAATAGCTTTCTACCTTTAGAGCTGTCCAATCTTCCCCCATGAAGAACCATAATGATTGTGGTTTTATAAATGTTGTCAAGAATCTTACAATACTTTCTCCACATTCCTCAACGTCCAGCAATTCAATAGTTGCTTCTTCTCCAGCCACCCTCTTCTTGCGCAAAGGACCCCTAACGGATAATCCTCCAACTCAGCCACAGAATGAGCATCTGTTCCTAAAGCGAACTTGCATCCTGCCTCCTTGCCCGCCTTGATCTGCTCGCCTGAAAGGTCCATCCTTTTTGGCTGGCAGTTAATCTCCAGAAAGATATTGTTCCTCTTGGCGACATCAAAGACTTTATCCAGATCAAGCTGCACCGCCGGCCGTTGCTGCAATAGTCTTCCTGTGGGATGTGCGAGAAAATGAACCGGATAATTTTCCAGTGCAGAACAGACTCTCTTTGTCATCTCCTCCTCTTTCATCCTGAGAGACGTATGGACCGCAGCAAATACCACATCTAGTTTTTTCATCTGTCTTGCAGGAAGAAACATCTTCCCATTCTTGAGAATGTCTATCTCCAGGCCGGAAAACACGCGGATGCCTACTCTCTTACGGACTTTCTCGATCGCCTTTAGGTAACCGTTCAGCCTTCTTTCTGTTACTGGATTAGTGATACCTACAGTGCCACTATGGTCATTGAAAGAGATGAACTTCATCCGCAACTCTTCTGCTCTCTGTGCCATCTCCAGAATACTGGAATCACCATCACTCCATTTAGTGTGGTTGTGGAAGATCCCTTTGATATCTTTATTCTCCACCAGCTTGGGCAACTTACCCTGCAAAGATACTGCGATCTCTCCGGTGTTCTCTCTCAGTTCTGGAGGGACATATTGCATCCCCAGTTTTTTGTAGATATCCTCTTCAGTTCTTCCGGCAACCCACTTCTTTGCTCGTGTCTTTGCATTTGTCTGCGTCTTTCCGTTTTTCAGCCGGAACAAACCATATTCACTTAGAGAATATCCTTTCTTAAGCGCATCTTTACGTAGCTCAACATTATGCTGCTTGCTGCCTATGAAATAATTCATAGCTGAACCAAACTCTTTATCTTTCACCACACGTAAATCCACCTGCAGGTTACTGCTGAGGAGGACAGAACTTTTTGTCGTTCCCCTGGCAATAACTTTCTTCACGTCACTCATTGAAGTAAATGCTTTCATTACTACTTCAGGCTTCTTAGATACTACCAAGAAATCAAGATCACCTATAGTCTCTTTTCCCCGGCGGAAAGAACCGGCAATCTCAACCTTGCTGACCTCTTTGATCTTTCCAAGAGTCTCTTTGATCTCATCGACGATTGGTTTAACATGTGCATATAAGAACCGTTTAGGTTTCCTCTTGACAAATCTGATCCCTTCAAGAAAGTTTTTTGCCGTCTCTTCACCAAAACCAGGCAGCTGCTGCACCTTCCTTTTTCTGATAGCCTTCTCCAGATCTTTCATGTTCTTGATCCCAAGTTTTCTGTAAAGGGTCTTCATCTTCCTCGGACCCAAGGAAGGAATCTGTTTCAAACCCTCAATATCAATCTTGATCTTCTTTTTCAACTTCTCATAATACATAAGTTTCCCTGTCTCGATAAGCTCAGTTAGTTTCTCTGCGATCGCATCTCCTACCCCTGGAATCTGCTTCAGCTCTCCTCTCTTATGGATACTTGAAACATCTTCCGTGAGAGATTCTATAGACATAGCTACCTTTCTGTATGCCTGAGGCTTCCATTGTACTTCCTGTAGTTCAAGAATGTCGGCGATATTCTCCAGGATCCTTGCTATTTCCGAATTTCTCATACGTCACCTCTTGTCACAGGTAAAGAATAAAGTTATTTAAATCTTGTTGTGGGGCCCGTAGGTAATCCTTTCAGTAATATTTATAACATTTTCCAGTTTCTTTCCGTTGATGAAAAGAGATGGTAGTGGATATGTTGGTCTGGATGAAGTAACTAAGAATGAATATCTAAATTTTGTGAAAGGTAATAAGTTTGTGATCTTTGAGAATGTAGCGATCCCTGTCGGAAGAAAAAGCCGAAAGAAGAAGTTTGCTCCAGATAAGTTTGAATTAGAGACGACAAGCGTGTGGTCCTACCCAAGAAGAGGAAGATGGGCGACTCACAAAGGCGATTTTCATGGGAACTGGTCACCACAGGTTGTGAGAAATATTATCCTACACTATTCAGATGAGAAAGATACTGTGTTAGATCAGATGGTGGGAAGTGGAACGACACTCATTGAAAGCAAACTGCTCAACAGGAAGGGGATTGGGGTCGATCTGAACAGAGATGCGATCATACTGACTCAGGACAGGCTCAATTTTGATTATATCAAAAAACCGCTTCCTCAAAAGACGTATGTTGGCGATGCCAGAAATCTTGATCTGATAAAAGATTCTTCCATCGATCTTATCTGCACTCATCCACCATACGCAAATATCATATCCTACTCGGAGGATCAGCCAGCAGATCTTTCCAGCCATGGAAGTGTTGATGATTTTATCGAAGCGATGAAAGAAGTTGCTCAAGAATCCTACAGAGTACTGCAACAGGATAAGTATTGTGCTATACTGATGGGAGATATCAGGAGGAACAAACATTATATCCCTCTCTCAGCAAGAGTGATGGAAGCATTTCTGGATTGTGGTTTTATCCTCAAAGAAGATGTCATCAAGAAGCAATGGCAATGCAAAGCGACCGGATTTTGGAAAGATAAAGCCATCGAGAACAATTTCCTTTTGATTATGCATGAACACCTATTCATATTCAGGAAACCAGGAAAAGAAGACACCTGGAACATGTACCAGGACAGCAGAAAGTGGTGGCCATGACAAAGCGCCCTCCGAGGAAAGAAGTTGCCATTCAAAAGTCAATAAACCCACGAAATGTTTATATACAGTTTATATCCACAGCATTCTGATGGTGCATAAGATTTACCAGACTTTGGGGGAGAAGGTAACACTCATTGCAGATGGCGGATCCCGGGAAGGAATCTTCCAGAAGAGCTACTTATCGATGACCCAAGAATGTCGTTCGTGTGATGAGACTATCAAAGTGGTTCCCAACAAGAGCGTCGATTTCATCCAGCCGTTGTATGCCTCCACACTAGCTGTAGAAGAGACAGCTAAAGGCGATCCTGCCAAAGAACGAGTAGATCCAGCCAATCCAATCCTGAGGATTTACCATGGGATGAGCGTGAGCAGGTTAAGATATTTCGGCAAAACCCAGGAAGGGTACTTCTTTGAAGGAGAACTGCATTATGCAGATACTACATACATCAATGACGGAAATGAGGAGACATTCGATAAGTATAGGAAGCGGTTGAAGAAAGCTGGATTCAAGGTGAAATGAACCAATTCTAGTAAACTTAAGAATCCTCCCAAAAGAGTCTATTCACCTGCATTTCATGCCATTGTATGCCCAACTACTACAAACGTTTACATACATAAAGCAGTAGGCAGTTGTATGGTAGACAGTGACAGATTGATGACATTTTTCACTTCTTACCTTGGAATAAATCCTAGTGTCGGCTGCAGAAACGGCTGTGCTTATTGTGTCCTGGAGAAAGACGTTCCTAATCCAAAGAAGACAGTCCGGAAAGCTTCCGCCAAATTTACCCTGGATATGCTGCTTAATGACAGAAGAGTTGCTAAGCATAATCCTCTCTCTTTCTACAATCTCTCTGACCCGTTTCTGAAAGAGAATATCGATGACCTCCTCTACATCCTTGAAGGTCTGGAGAAAGAAGATTACCATAATATCGTTACTATCATCACTAAACTAAACCCGCAAAGAGTTGCACCTGAAAAAGAAGCGTTGCAAAGGATCGCTGCTCTGAAAAAATTGAAACCTGTGATCATGGTCTCCTATGCCAACCTTCCCAAGAAAATAGAACCGATTTCCAAATCAGGTAGACTGGAGCTGATGGTAGAAGCTAAGAAGAGAGGTATTCCCGTGCTGCAATACGCTAGACCTATCTGGGAGAAATGGACTCCTCGGGACAAGATTCAGGAGATGGTCGGTGAGACTGCTAAGATTGTTGATGGAGTGGTATTGGGAGGTATTGTGGTCACCCAAGAAATAAAAGGACAGTTGAAGAGCAGAAATGTTATCGTCCCTCCTTGGGATAATGATAAAGGGAGATATCTGAAGAGTAACTATCGCCAATTTGTGATTGATACATTCAAACAGAAGAATCCGGATCTGCCTATCTTCCTCAACTCTTCCTGCGGCATCAGCTATGCTGCTGGAGCAGCCAACTACTCTGGCTATTTCCATCACTTCTCCCGCCTGGATAAAGATGGTTTCTGTCAAAGGCCATGCCATCCAGACCAGAGGGAAAGATGCAGCTCTGCTCAACCGGCAATCAAGAGGGAAGATGAACCAAAACTTATTAAGAAAGAGGAAGCCAAGGTGGAGGCATGGTTAAATAGTTTTGGCATTCATCGAGCTTTATTTCAGGTAGAAGACGGCTATCTGAATGTTTTTGCCAAGCTGAGAAGTAGTGAAACAAGGATGTTAAGGCAGCATTTGGGGATGTTTGTGTACTCGGCTTATAATTTTAAGACATTCAAGAATCAACCATCACTTTTTAAGTGAAATCCTTTCCACCTCCCCGAAAACTTTTCGGTTCATCTCATTTTCCTCACAAAGAGTTTAAATATTAGTATTACCTGTTTCACTAAAACCATGGCAGGGGGCGGATTGGAGGAGAAGATAGAAGGCATTCCGGAATGCTTTCAGGATATCATCTACTCAGATTTCTTCCCTGGTTCACTTTATAATTCTCTTGAGATTCAGGCGATCCATTGGCACGAACTTAGGATCCAGCAGAGATGCAAAGGCAAAGAACGAAAGACGGGCGGGCCTGCCTACAGACATTTTAGAGAGATAGTAGGTTATATGCTTGAGTTCAATGAAGCATTGAAAAATGACCACCATATCTTTGGCGAGGCTTTTGGAAGGGAAAATATCTTTGAGGAACTGAAAGAGCAGATGGAACTGGAGGAAGGTGTTCCTGTAAAGAGCGACCTGATCCAGCTGCCGATAATCACCTACTTTGCTGCCATCTCACATGATGACCTGGAAGATGATGAAGAGATCAGCGGTCTTGTAGAAGAATACAAACGTGAGACGGAAGAGAAAGAGAGGTTGTGGAAGCATAAGGAATCATTCCACAAAAGGATACGGAAGCTAGGAAGGAAACAAGAGAGGAAAAAAGCGGAGAAAGCGTACAGGAAGAAGAGGAAATCATTAAGGAAGCTCAAAAGTATGCTGGACGAGAAAAGAGAGCTCTACTTCGATCAACGCAGCCGTGACTTCCGTAATTTTCTGAAAAGAGTGGAAAGAGGTCGGACACGCGAGATAAAACAGCAGAAAAGGATGATCCTCAACCAGTTCCGCATATGTGAAAGGATCCTTAATTCCCTGACGCGGCATGTAGAAGAAGAATCCTACATCAATTCCATGCCCTATTTTTTCGCCAGGATCCCCGGAAACAGCGACAAGGATGTACTGATAAAATCTTTTACCAAACTCTGTGACAGGTTGATAAATGTCAAAGATATCAAACAGGAATACGATGATGATGAAAGAGAATCCCATCACCGATTATTCTGCAACGAAGAGAGGTTGAGGGACAAGTTTGGTGATGTACAGTTCCAACAGAAAGAAGCTGCACTCGGTGAAGTGATCTACAATGCGGGGAAGTCGATCATCGTTCTGAACTCATTACATCGGTGGGTGCTAAACTCTGATATCCCTAAGCGAGTATTGCGGCGAGGTTATCCCAGTGAGAAGTACTACCTTTATCTTGTGATGTTAGCTGAAAATGAACTGATCAAGGAAACTATCAACGTGCTTGAGGAGAAGAGGATCGATCTGGAGACAAATTGGCCGCAGTATTTCACATTGGATTACCTGGCCAAGGCAGATGGAAAAACAAGAGAATTCCGCAGGAACGGAGGATATGACAGGATAACTACACAAAAGAAAAAGAAGAGGAAGATGTTTGGTCATGGTACTCTTGAGCTGATAACCAACAAAGCTGAAATCAGATCATATCTTGAAGAATTACATGATGAAAAGCGGAAGAAGTTCCTCTACCTGGTAGCCAGAAACTGCCTGGAAGTGATGTATGATTTCAGGAGCAGAGAAAAACGGGAGTATGGCCGGAAAGAGAGGTATAACAATCCTAAGAAATGGCATTATCACGTGATTAAAGGGCTTACTGACAGGATCAGACCACTTTTAGAAGTCAAGTAATTTCCAAACGAGGGTGCTACCCCCCAGTGGCAAACTGGCCAAAAAGTGTGAAGAACCACCGGTCATAGACCGGTGGCATCCGATTAGGAAGCGAAGCTGGT
>CAZWBB010000047.1:0-13930 GCA_964632045.1 uncultured Methanosarcinales archaeon
AATCTGGTTCGTGAAAAGCCACCGGTCACAGACCGGTCAGGAAATGGGTATTATACTAAAAGCAGCAACCTTTCGAACATTCAATCGTGCTTTTTGGATATTCCAGCGTTAATTTTAGTTCGAACATTCATTACCACTGATACAGTTTCTAAATACTTATTAATGATCACGGTTCAAAAACCTGAAAATGGAACTTGTCAATAGAATTAATGGAATTGGTGAAGTGATGTTTACTGAAGGGGAAAAAAGATCTTTCAAAAGGATATTTGAGATTGCGATGTCTTCCGACAAGAGAATCCCCCAACTGGTCAGGACGGAATATGAAGAGGAATTCCTCGGTTTGCTCAGAGAGCTTTTCCCAAAACTGGAACCCTACAAAACAGAGATTCGCGGAGTAGATGGAAACAAGGATGGATATCGTTGTCATATCAGGAGAAAAGACTATGAAAGTATCGGCGAAGTGGGAGAGGCAATAATCAATACCAGGGCACCACTTCCAAAAACAGAGAACTCTGAAGTAATCCTGATGCAGGGGAAGAAATCACCAAATTCATATTTATCTCTCAGGTTTAAACCAGGAGACGACTGTGTTGATGATATCGTGACAATCATGGGCAAGAACCATCTCCCATGCATAGTTGGAGCCAGAACGACAAGATCGCATGAGCACAGCTCTTTCCAATTCAAAGGTATTGCCGAAGTACCCTACTTGGGACACATCATCTCTCTTTACCAACAAGCGGAGGAAATTCTGAATAACATTCCCGAACACTTCTGCGTTACCAGGGAGGAGCTTGCCCAGATCAGGGACGACTCAATCAGAGCAGAGAATTATGTTGTTAGAAAGGAAAGCGATCTACTCTACCATGCAACCCTGGCAAAATTGATGTTGCTGCCAGAAATGTAAAAAATACTCTACAAACATTTATAAAGTATGCCCCACAATGTGCCATTTGGTAGTAGTGGCAGGGAGCTCAAGGTTAAGTTTTAACCTAGGAAAGTCCGCCCACCAGCCTGACATGAGCACTATCATGTTGGTCACTTCCGCTAGGAAGAAGGGGAAATCCCTTATCAATGGCTCAGAAACGGCACGTCCTGTCGAAAGGAATGATGAAGAGCCCATGTGATGGCGAAGTTGTCTGAGAAGGCAACGAGTTAACCTTTTGACGTCTCGACAGGGAACGATGAAACGGCGAATATTGACCGGTGCAAGTTGTGACAACGCTTAGTAGAATGCTCTCATGGACCATCGCTGTTCATGCGAACAGTTTGGGTCTGACAGAAGGCGGCTTACGCCACTCTACTACTTTTTTCTACAACTCCACAAAAACCAAAGCACAGCCCTCATCATGGGATATCTCCACATAATCCTCAACAGCTTCATTCCTTATCCCCGTCTTCCCACCCAGTTTCAGGCCTGCATTCTCCAAAGGATACTTCATCCCTTTGTAACTCAACCCCCTGACTATCGGAAACGGCATGACTGAGATGGTTTTACCTCGCACTCCATCCAATCTGATACTCTCCTTAGCAAAAAAGTAACTCTGTCGAGGATTCCAGAAAAACAATTCAACTTTATCCTTAAATTTCATTGCTGTTGAAAGGTTCCCCAAGAAATGATCTACGTCTCTCCCCTCCGCCCCATAGATATTCACTGTATCATACTTGCTTTCCATAATCTGCAACGCTTTCTCAAAATCGGTCTGCTGCTGACTTGGAAGATGGATCAACTCTGTCCCTTCCACCAACTTCCTCTCCAGAGAATCCATATCTCCAATTACTGCTTTAACACTCAGGCTACCGTTCTTGAACTGATTGTATGCCCCATCCGTGCAATAGATATCTTCCTTGTCTGCTAACTCCTGAGCCAGCCACTCCCTGTCCAATTCTCCATTTAGAATCAAGTAAGCCTCTTTTCCCATGGGTATGAGGAACTGATCCATCCTTTAATAATTTTCCTATCGCAAGGCACTGTGCATTTTTTAGATCCATCACACATTTTTTGCACAGCCCCCATCACAAGTTACTCACCAAGTTACAAAGAAAACTTTATAAAAAACAGCTGTTAACAACTAATTTATGGCACGAGACAACAAGATAAGGATGCCTTCCGGGCAGGGTGGACTGACCAGATACTTTGACGAATACAAATCAAAGATAGAATTCTCACCAGCTGCGGTCATTGTATTGGCAGTTGTTATCATGATGATCGTGATCCTGCTGCATTACTTTGGCGGACAGTTCTTTGGTTAATAGGTCATATAGATTCCTGCTAATTAAAACACAAAAACTTTATAAAAATTTGTTGATTTGGCAAAAAAAACAAGGAGGTAATCAATATGTTCCCTGGAATGAATCCACGTAAAGTACAGCAAATGATGAAACAAATGGGCGTTCAGCAGGTTGACATCCCTGCAACCAAAGTAATTATCAAGACTGAAGAAAAAGAGATCATCATCAACAATCCTTCTGTAGCCAAAGTGAACATGATGGGCCAAGAGACTTTTCAGATCAGTGGAGATATTGAAGAGAAAGAGTTGTCCGCAACCCCTGAAATTTCGGAAGATGACGTTAAGACGGTAATGGAACAAGCTAATGTAGACGAAAATGTGGCCCAGAAGGCAATCGAAGAAGCAGAAGGGGACCTGGCAGAAGCGATCTTGAAGCTTACTGAAGAAAAGGACGATTGAAATGCTGTATTTTGACAAAAACTGACGAATAATTTTTATATTTCTCTTCCTTACCCCCCTCATGCCCTATCATTCTGCTAAAGAAAAGGCCCAGCAACAGTATGAAGCAGCTTATCATCTGCTGCATGTCACTTTTCCCCTCGTCCGGGATCCAAAACTTCTGATGGGAGTAATCAACAACCTTTTTGCTTCCATGGAATACTCAATGGACACTATCCTCAAGTATGAACGCCAACTGCGGTTGGTGCCGCATCATCTGGACAATTTCCAGAGTAAATTCAACATCTTCCGCTACAAATCCGTGAGAAGGAACCAAATCCCGCAGGAGCATATTAACCTGATGATGAAATTGAAGGAACTGATTGAGCTGCATAAAAAGAGCCCGATGGTCTTCCAGAGAGGCAACAGATATGTCATCTGTACAAAAGGGTATGAAATGCACGTGCTTTCTATAAAAGGCATTAAAAGATATTTGGAGCTGGCAAAAGACTTTTTGGAGATTGCCGGGAGGGTGACTAGGACAGAAGGATCTAGCTCCGAAAATGTCCGATTCGTAGATAATTACAGTTCTCAATAGAAAAGAATAAATATAAGGCCGTTTCTCTACTTTCTTCACACTATGAACGAACTCTTATTAGAAGCCAGGGAAGAATTGAAAAGGCTGGAACATATCATCTACGTCAGTCTTAAGTATTCCCGAACAGTTGATGTGGTCATTAATGCTCTGACCAGACTTGTAAGCGTGTTTGACCTGGTCATTGAAGCATATTTGGAAAAAGCTCAGGGGGAAAAGCTAATGGACTCGCTTCCTCCAAGTCCTGCTCTCCGAGCTACTAGATTAGGAGAAATCTACTCTAAAGACCTGGAACTGCAGAAATTTCTTACATTTTATGCTTTCCTCAAAACCGTGCTTAAGCTGCCTTATGACAAAAGGGAGGAATACAGGAGACATGTGAGCATGATCGTTGCCTTGGAAATGTCTACTGCTGAAGTAAATATTGACAACTTGATGAATTGTGAAAAGTTCACTCATCGTTTTTTCACACATGCTTCACACGCCATTGAAGGCATACCTAAAGAAGAGGAGTGATCCATACGATTTTAAGGTCAACTAAAAAGAGGCTGAAATGACTAAATTTATTGCCGTTGTGTCTGGAAAGGGAGGAGTAGGTAAAACAACAACTGCCCTGAACCTGGCCCAAGCGCTCACTGATCTGGGTAGGAAAACTGTCATCCTTGATGCAAATTTAGTGACTCCGAATATTGCCATCCACCTGGGGATTATGAATCCCGAATGTACCATCAACAAATTTCTTCGTAATGAAAAATCCATAAAAGATATCACTTATATGCATGAATGTGGGGTCTCATTTATTCCTGCCTCTCCTTCATACGTTGAGTTTCAGAAGACAAATGTACAACAGCTGACCGAGATTTTTGAACATCTCGATGAAACTGCTGAATTTGTAGTAATCGACGCGCCTAGCGGGTTAGGCTATGAGGTAACCCAAATCCTCAAGAATAGTGACGAGGCAATAATTGTTGCCAATCCTACCCTCAGTTCAGTGATGGATGCCCTTAAGACAATCCATTTAGCGAGAGACCATGACAATATTGTTGCCGGAGTTGTCCTCAACATGACTAACAGGGGACGTAATGAACTTAAACAAGATGAAGTTCAGCGTATCCTGGGTCAAAGCATCATCGCCAATGTCAAACTTGATCGAAAGATAAGGAAGTCGGCCTACCAACAGACGCCGTTAGTGTATAAATATCCTCGCTCAAGGAGCGCCAAACAATACAAACAGATAGCTGCCTACCTCTCCCTGCAGCAACAGTTACCATGAAATCCGAAAGAAAAGAACAACTAAAAGGAAAAGGCTGGAGTGAAGATGAGATCGAACATGCAGAACAGGAACTAGAAAAAGCGGCCAGCCATGATGTACATTTCTCAAAGATTATCTTCTGGAGCTCTCTGGTCGTCATAATATTTGGTAACCTTCTTGTATCACTGGTCCTCATCCCTTTCCTGATCGTCTTTAGCAAATGGATGCTCTACAGTGTAGTCATCCTCCTTGCTGCCACCATCGGTTTTCTCTACAGTTTCTTAGTAAAAGACATTGGACACCTGAAGAAGAAACATCACATCTCTGCAGGGATTATCATTCCCTTGATTGCGCTTGCCAACATGGTCATGATGGTACTTTTTTCCAACAAGTTCATTAAAGGTATTAAGATCAACACTGAGCCCCATAATCCATGGCTTGTGGCAATAATTTTTGCAGTTGCTTTTATTGTACCATATGTAATTAGTCAGATTAGGGAGTATTTGCAGGAGAGGAAAAGAAGTGTTATCGTGCATTGAGAGACTCAACCACCAATCCCGATCAACACAATGCCCATGATTATCCCCAGCAAAGCAGCCCACTTATACCCATTCATCTTCTCTTTCAGATATTTCACTGAAAAGAACGTTGTCCAGACGTAACTTGTAGAGACAAAAGGATAGATGACACTTACTGATTCCTGTTTCAGGGCCACAAGGTAGAATATCGATGATATTCCATATAGTAACAGACCAACCCACAGAAATTTGCTTCGAACTAATCTTCTGAAAGGGTATTTGTCAGTTCCTTTTTTCAATAGAAGCGCCGCGATCGCTCCGATGAACGTCCCCAGTAGCACCAAAAGAATCGATGATGTATTAATCATTCTCCCCCCTTGCCTTTTTGGAACTGGCATAACCTAACATACTCACCGAGAGTAAGATAATCATAATTCCCACCCACTTCAAAGGATTCATACTATCCGATGGAAAGAATATGGGTGAGGAAATACTAACCCAGATATAACTGGAAGCCATGATGGGATAAAGAATACTTAATTCCCCTCTCTTAAAAGCTAGAAGCATCAATACAGCCCCAACTCCATAAAGAAAAAAGCCCACCACCAGAGAAGTGTTCATGGCAGTTATTATGGCAGACAAGAGAGAGCTGAAATTAATTTTCCCGACACCAGATTTCAATAGAAGCTGTGCGGAGGAAGCAACTAATGTGCAAAGAATCATCAACCCGATCGCTGTCCTGCTGGTTCGCATTTGGCAGGTAAACAGAGAGTTGTTTATAAACTTATTCTACCCCCATTCTAAAAGAATACTTATATTCTAAGTTCTCAATCCCTCAACAGAATCTCTACGACTGCTGCATAAGCCGGTCTTGCTACCAACACACCAAAAGAGATCCCCGCTATTGTCGTCAGAGCAAAACCTTTCAATAGGCCAGCACCTGCCCATAATAAAGGCAACATTCCGGCCATGGTGGTCAAGTAAGCCCCCATCACAATAAACATAGCATTCTTGATCCGTTTCTTCCAATCATATACAACCTCCCTTCCCAAGGTTTCATCAGTTATGACGATAAGATGATCCACACCTGTACCAATGACTATGATAATTCCAGCTATAGCGGCCAGGTCAAGATTCCAACCGACAAGTGAAGCAAATCCTAGAATCAAAACCAGTTCTGAAAATAATGTTGCCACCATCGGGATTATTATCTTAATTCTCCTGTACCTGAGCAGAACGACCACGATTACTGCCAAGATGGCCAATCCGCCAACCAATAGGATATTATCCAGGAACTCTTGTCCCAAAGTGGGAGAGATAGTGTCCATCTTAGCCACTTCCAACTTCACGGGCAGACTGCCTGTGATGATGATTGTCTGCAATCTCTTCATGTTCTGTAGAGTGTTAGTGATCCCTTCCTGCTGCGTACTCCCCGTCCCTGACCCGGAAATTTGGATATTTGTAGTAGCTCTCCCTTTCAATTCCGCGCCAATTCTTAAAGAATCCACCTCTTTATCATCAAGATATAGAAGCAAGTCCTTACTGAGATAATTTCCACCATCCTCAGCAACAACCGTCAAATCTTTAGTAAGTCTGGATTGCCTTTCTGCAGCTTCAGGACTTAATGTTATGGAAAAGAAAAAGCTACATACATATCCGCCTCCCGACTTGGAACAGCCCCTTCTCGGATCGATACCAGAACAATCTGCACTTCTGCAGACATAAGTAATATCTTTCTTCCCACCATAAAATACTGTCTCATTACCGATCATCGCTTCAAACTTACCTTGCTTCGCAAGCAGTTCCCTGACCTCATCTTCAGTGACCCCAGCAATTTCGATCAGGATGAAATCTTCTCCCGCCAGATCAGAAGCTGCCCTTATTACTACATCACTCAACCCATATACATTAAGGCGTTCTTTGAGGTTGTCGATAGTAATGTCCAGCTCTTCCCTGGAAGCAGGTTCCGCTGGAGCAAGCAATACTCTTGTTCCTCCTTCTAAATCAAGGCCCTTACGTAGGTTAGAGGTAGGAGCTTCCGACACTCGCAGACCAATATCTACTCCCCCAGATTCCCCATCCTTCGTCAGCAAAGTGCGTACTGCTTTGTTTGTTTCAATACGTACTGTTCTATTACTTTTCAGCCCATCAATCTGTTGGTAATACTCAGCAACCGAATTCACAGGAATACCGTTAACAGAAAGCACTCTTTCCCTAGCCACGGGAGCCAGTCGACCTGAAGGATTTTCTATACCAGCAATTGAAGCAGAAGAATTTGGAAGTACCCTCCGGATAGCCACCCCCTCATTACCAAGCAGTTGAGGCCTCATCGCCACTACTGCAAACAACAGAAATACAAGTAGGAGAACAACTTTCCAGTGGGTGAATATTTTCTTCAAAGTTTGTTGCATCTTTTAAATCTCAGTGTGATTTTTTCCCTTTCTCTAAATGAATTCGTAGTATACCAACATTTTGGATGTAGGTCATGACAATATCTACAAGCAGCCCTATGAAGAGGATGATCATAATCTGCTTCACCACTTCGCTCTGCACAAAGATTAGGGCGACCAGGATCGCGGTCAATGTAGTGACACTCATCGTCAAACCCGTTTTCATCGCTCCATAAACACGTCCCATCGGTGTCCCTTCCTTCCTCTTGAGCAATCTTGAACTCAACAGGATATTTGTATCAACTGCATAACCGATCAACATCAGGAAAGCGGCAATGCCAGCAGAACTCAACTTGATCCCAGTGAGATTAAAAACTGCCAGGGCAACAACAATGTCAGAAAATGCTGCCAGAACAACGGCGCAGCTGGGCACGACAGTCCTGAAATAGAAGAAAACAACAACCCCCATCAACAAGAAAGCTATCAGCAGAGCAGTAGCGGTCTGCCGGAAGAAACTTCTACCCAGAGATGAACCGACAATCTCTATCCCATAATCATCATCCTGCAGGGAAAATCTTTCTTTGATTGCACTCAGCAGTATGTTGATCTCTTTTTCTTCCTGCGCATCCGAGTCGATAGCAAGCCCGACAATCTTTCCAGCTGAACTCATCGTCCGCACTGAAATGTCTGCTTTGGTAAATTTCTGCTGCAGATATACTTCCATTTCTTCCGGAACCATAGAACGATCATATTCTATTGTGATTGTAGAACCACCTTTAAGTGTGATCCCTTTGTTTACAAAATCGCCGGTGATAGCTGTCTGCACGACGATTTGGATCAGAGCAAGAGATAAAAGGATAAAAGGGATGATAAGTAGCTTCTTGTATTTGTGTTCATATATTTCCTTGAGCTGGTTTTTCATATCATTGGAAGATTTGGGCTCTTTTTATAAATATTGTGACTCCACAAAATCAATACTTTTAAACAAACCAAATGATATCCGCAGAAAGAAGAGGATAAAGCTGTGTTAACAATCCCAAAACATTTCTCCCAAAACTTTATAAACAATTTTGTATTCTTTATCCTCGTGGAGATTATTCAGTTAAAAGAGGTGGCGAAAGAGTTTAGTAGAACAAAGGTTCTTGAGAATATTAATCTTACTATAAACGAAGGAGACCTCTTTGGGATTATTGGAGCTTCCGGAAGCGGTAAGACCACGCTACTTAACCTTATCGCTGGTTTCATCCCCCCAAGTGAAGGAGATGTCGTCTACTTCTCCAAAGTAGACCACCAGCCCAAAAGCCTGAGCAAGAATTTCCATCGAGTCAAGAAGCATATCGGATTCATGCATCAACATATGTCTTTCTATCCCAAACTAACAATAAAAGAGAACGTACTTCATTTTGGCAGACTCTATGGTATGAATGAAAGCACCCTCATTGAGAATGCTAAGAGTCTTCTTCACTTTACAAAACTATACAAACATCGGACTAAAATTGCTGGACATCTCTCTGGCGGTATGCAGAAAAGGCTGGACATAACCTGCAGCCTGATTCACCGGCCCAAAATTCTGCTGCTGGACGAACCAACAGCTGATCTTGATCCCATTCTGCAGGATGATGTTGTACAGCTTATCCAGGAAGTCAATAAACAAGGCATCACCATCATCATAGCTTCCCATCACCTGGAGAGTGTTGAAAAGATCTGTAATAAATTAGCCATCATGCACGAAGGGACCATCCAGAGATGTGGCCTGGTGGAAGAGGTGAGGAAACCTTTCCTTAGAGAGCATATAACCATTAACATCAATGCTGGCCAGGAGAAGCAGCGGCTTATGGAACTGTCAAAGACACTCGCAATCAGTAAAATCGTGGACCTAGGCGATCGGCTGGTCCTGTATCCAGATAATGCTGAATATACGATTAGCCAACTCTTAAGAATTGTTAATGAAGAAAAGATGTATCTGCACGACATAGACTTTCGCAAGCCTTCACTGAATGAAATATTCCACCAGATTACAACCAAACCTGCAAATGACCAACCAGCACCACCAACAGACCAATCAGACAGCCAACCTACCCAAAATCAAACATACACCCCATAAAGATGCAACCGCTCTGGCTAATCACACAAAAGAACCTTCGGCTCTTGCTTCGTACAAGAAGCTCAGCTCTTGTTGTTGTCCTGGCTCCACTACTAATCATCCTGATTCTAGGCCTGTCCTTCAACACTTCAAATACTTCCAATATCAATGTAGGAGTATATGCTCCCTCTTTTACTAGTGACACAGAATCATTCATGAGTACACTGCAGGAGGATGGATTCAAGGTCATAAAATACAGCAACTTCTCTCAAGAATGCATTGAACACATCAAATTAGGTTACATCCATACGTGTATTTTTCTGCCCCCTTTATTTAGCATAGAAAGTAATACTCCAAAAGAGATTACTTTTCACATAGATCCAAGTAGAATTAATCTTGTCTGGATGATTCAGGAGACCTTGAAAGAGAGGCTGAACATGAAGTCGCAAGAGGTTTCTCAAGACCTTGCACAAAACGTACTCACTCTTCTAGCCGACACCAACACAAGATTGGGGGAAGAGAAAGATAAACTCAATGTAATTAAAGAGAGGGGTGATACGGCTACTGGGGGCACTGACCAAGTAAAGCAAACCCTAACCAATTTGGATTTCATTACCCCGCAGAAAGAATACAACCTTAACGTCGCAAGTGAATTCAGGACTGCGCTCTCCCCCCATCTCACCGGCAGCGTAAGTAAGATAGACGACGCAAAAAGTACCATTGATGCTATCAACTCCTCGCTGTTGAACGAGACTATAAAAACCGAGATCAATGCCCTTCTTGATAATGCGAAACAGAAGCTAGGGAATGCCACCTCACTGCTAGCCGACACCTCTGCCCCATTCATGGCGGTCTCCTCCCTGATAAGTGAACTGCAAACAGATCTGGAAGCAAGTAAGAATAAGTTAAGTATCTTTTCCTCTACTGTCAGCAGCAGCGTATCAAATTTGGATGGTGTCAATAGTGCCATTACTGAAGGAGTTCGTTCCATGCAGAATGTTCAGACTGCCCTGGAAGGAATTAAGACTAATTTAGGTGGACTTCAAATAACCGAAGCGGGCGTTATATCCAAACCGCTCATTACAAAAATCCAACGCGTAAATGCACAGAGAACAAACCTGAATTATATGTTCCCTACTTTGCTTGTCATCGTGATTATGTTCTCTTCTCTGGTTCTGGGAACATCACTAGTGATGATGGAAAAAAACAGCCCCGCTTTCATGCGTAACTTCTTCCTGCCGGTAAAAAAAGTCACATTTGTCCTCTCCACATATCTTACTACCGTAATCCTCATAGTGGTACAGCTCATTGTCATCCTTGGCGTTTCCCTATTTTTCATTGATGAATCATTCTCCCCAATACCTGGCGTTGCTTTGATTTTGTTCTTGGCTGCATCCGTGTTTACATTCTTAGGAATGGCCATTGGATATATCTTCGCATCGGAAGAAACCGCCGTGCTCGCTTCTATCTCTCTGGGAAGCCTCCTGCTCTTTGTATCTGGTATACTTGTCCCCCTAGAAAGCATGTCACCTTCATTTTTGGACTTGACTTTGTTCAATCCTTTCGTCCTGTCAGAAAAACTGATCAGGGAAACATTCATCTTTCAAAGTGCATTCGAAGCCATCTGGATGGACCTGTTAGTTCTGGCAGGTTACGCCGCAGCACTCTTCCTAGTCATCCTGGTCATTGAATCATTCCTGCATGACAAACTTAGAAACAGATTCATGTTCCGCCATCACAAGAAGCACCGGGTATCGCAAAAGGAGAACAAAGGGAGTCTTTAGCTTATGAAAGTTATTGCAATTTCTGGAACACCCGGAACAGGGAAAACGACACTGGCCAAACTTATGCAGAAAAAGCCGGGATATCAGAGGTTAGACCTACATGAGCATTACAAAGAGATCTCCACAGGTTACAACAGAAAGAAGCGATGTTATGACATTGACCTGAAGAAATTTGAGAAGCTTGTGAAAGATGAGATGAAAATCGCGAAAAAGGAAAAAGGAAGAGGATTGATCATCGATTCCCACATCTCCCATCTCCTTCCTCCAAGATTGGTTGACCTCTGCATTATCCTCACCTGTCCTGACCTGAAGAAGCTGGAGAGAAGACTCAAGAGAAGAGAATACTCCAAGCAGAAGATAAAAGAGAATCTTGATGCTGAAATCTTTCAGGTTTGTCTCACAGAAGCGAAGGAGATGGGACACAAAGTGATGGTAGTGGATGTAAGTAAAAGAATCAATCATCGAAAACTTATGAATCGAATCAGCAAATCTTTATAAACATCCAGCAATACTTCTACTCTCATGGCCATAACAGCGACAGAAAAACTGAAATTAAAGAAGCTAGTCAAGGACTTGAAGAGCCAGAAGGCTCTGCATACCGAGTTTGTCACTGTCTACATTCCTGCTGGTTATGAACTGACTAAGATTACCCAACATCTGGCCGAAGAGCAGGGTACCGCTTCCAACATAAAATCTGCTGTGACCAGAAAGAACGTTCAGGCAGCGTTGGAAAAGATGATCCAGCACCTCCGCAATTTCCCAAAAACCCCTCCGCACGGATTGGCTGTCTTCTCTGGGAATGTCGCTGCGTCGGAAGGTAAGCAAGACATGCAAGTATGGAGTGTTGAACCACCAGTTCCACTAAACACCCGCATCTACCGCTGCGATAAGCACTTTGTAACTGACATCCTGGAAGAGATGTTGGTAGACCATGACGTTTACGGGTTGGTCGTACTGGACAGAAGAGATGCCACACTTGCTCTGCTGAAAGGGAAAACTATCGTTCCATTACAGAAAACACATTCAGAAGTTCCGGGAAAAACGCGTGCTGGCGGCCAGAGCAGTCAACGCTTCGCCCGCATCAGAGAAGGCGCCGCCAAGGACCATTTCAAGAAGATCGCCGAATACATGAAGACACAGTTCCTTCCACTGGGAAAGAACCTCAAAGGAATCATCCTTGGTGGACCAGGGATCACCGTACAGGACTTCATGAACAAGGATTATCTTACGGGAGATATAAAAAAGAAGATTATCGGTACAAAAGATCTGTCCTATACAGGAGAAGAAGGTCTAAATGAACTGCTGGACAGATCACAGGATCTGCTTGCAGAGGAAGAAGTGGCTAAGGAGAAGCAGGCGATGAGCAAATTTCTTACGGTTCTTAGAGATAATCCAAACAAAGCAACATACGGAGAGAAGGAGACATTAAAAGCGTTAGAGATGAATGCTGTCGATATCCTTTTGATCTCTGAGACCATATCAGAAGACAAGATATTTGATTTGGAAGAAAAAGCAGAGGCAGGGGGGGCGACAGTTAAGATCATTTCTGTGGAGACCAGAGAAGGTGTGCAGCTGAAAGATCTGGGAGGGATAGCATCGATACTAAGGTTCGAGATTGGGTGAAGATGAACCTCATCCAAGAATCCTTCCAGCGTCTCTTTCCTGAACAAGATTTCTCGTACCAAACAGAGATGCAATACAACCGTCGTCTCAGCGCATTCAACGCTAACATCTGTCTCCACAAAAACAAGATACAGGTGAATCTCAATCTGCAATGGAAAGATATCGATGACGAGATCAAGATTGGTTTGATCCAGCACCTGCTGCTTAAGATCCTAAAGAAAAAGGGAAGGGACACTCCAAACATCGGACTCTACAACAATTTCCTTAAGAACATTCCTCTTCTGACTCCAAAAACTAAGACAAACCCGACTCTTGACATGTCTTTCTTCCGTGTGAATGAAAAGTTCTTTGATTTTGGCATAGAAAAACCTAACCTGCAATGGGGCAAGAGCTCCTTCCGTAAACTGGCCAGCTACAACTTCCATGACGATACTGTAACTGTCTCCTCTATCTTCCAGGAGGCCCGGGAGGAAATCCTGGATTACCTGATGTACCATGAACTGCTGCACAAGCATCATAAATTCACCCACAAAAAAGGAAGGAGCAGGTTTCATACAACTGCTTTCAGGAACGACGAAGCAAGCTATCCTTATCAGAAGGAGATCGAAAGGGAGATTGATGGGATTATCAGAGAGAAGAGAATAGGGATCCGGAAGGTTAAGAGAATCGTGAAGAAAAAGACAACCTTGTGGGATTTTTTCAGGAACTAGATTATCTTACTCATTCTACTTCCCGCTGCTGCACACTCGCTCCTTTGAAAGCATCATCTTTCTCCTGGTAATCTTGCCTGAAATGGCCGCCCCTACTTTCTTTCCTCCATAAAGCAGCATTGATGGTAAGTTCTGCTACCTGGGCAATATTTCTCAGTTCAACAAAATCAGGTGTGATGATATGCCTCCAGTAATAATCATCAATATCTTTCTGCAGAATGTCAATCCGCTTCTGAGCGCTCTGTAATCCGCTCTCATTTCGGACGATCCCGACAAGTTGCCACATCAGGTTACGCACTTCATTCC
>CAZWBB010000048.1:0-13308 GCA_964632045.1 uncultured Methanosarcinales archaeon
GGAAAACAAGCTACTACTTGCTTGTTGAGAAAGAGAGTTCTACTACCATCATCGTAATACGGAATATTTTTCATTCTCTTGATTTTGCCTCGCTGCATATCAATGACTTTCATCACCTCCATTTGCACCATCTCCATCAAATAAATCAATGAAGACTGGGACAGCAAAATCCTGCTCAGTGCCAGGAAACCACCGATAGCTTTATTAGCATCTTATGTCTGATGATTAATTAGTGAAAAATGGCAAAAAAACATTATTACCTCGACAATCAAATATGGATAGACCATTACTTAGGACGTGGTCCCGATGGAATCTGGGGTGAAGATGCCTTAAAATTGATTATTAAAATCATCGATGAAGATTCTAAAATAATTTTCTCCAACTTCAACGAGAAAGAATTCAAACAAATTGGCCTTTCAGAAACAGAAATCAACTCTCTAATTTCAATGATTAAACCCAATCACATCAAGAGAGTCTCTGTTACAAAAGACCAATATAAAGAAGCACACAGATTAGCAGAACAGAGAAAAGTTCCTCTTGGAGATGCAATTCATGCCGTACTCGCAAGGGATCATGAAGCTCAATTAGTCACTAGAGACGAAAAAGACTACAGGAAACTAAAAGATGTTACTCAATATAAAGAACCGAAAGATTTACTTTAAATCAACTCCAAGTTCGCTAGCAATTTCTTTAGCTGCTCTTTCTCTTGCTTTGTGTAAATCTTCATCTGTTATGTTTCCATGCTTTTGTCGTCCAGCCCCATATAACTTAAATGCTCGCATCATACATTCCTGCTTCTCTAAGTCTATCAACTTTTCTCTCATTGCCTCTCTGATAAACTCTGCTTTTGTTGCATAGTGATGCTTCTTCATTGCTTTCTCCACCCTGTTGTGGAATTCATCTTCAAACTTTACAGTTGTAGCTTCCATCGTAATCCCAAGTAACACTATGTAATATTTAAATGTTTCGGTAAAACTTTACATTTTTGCCATTTTCTAACTTTAGACATAATCTATCTATAAATCGATCGGTTAAGCCCTGAGCACCGAGAATGAAAAACACTTCTCCAGTAGCTACGCTACCTACGACCTCAACATGAAGTTGAGGCCGTAGAACATCGTTAAGCTCAGGGGGTGCCCTTGCCCTCATTATTTAGGAAGCATGATATGGTTCCTCCTTCTGTAACATGTGCCAGATAATAGTCAACATTTTTCTGGTGGTACTACGTCTGGCAACTTTTGCATTCTTACGATTTTTGATTTTAGCAAAATGATATTGAAATTTCGTTCCAGTTATATAGAAGATGCTATCTCCGAGTTACTTAAGGTTGGCGCAAAAAATGTCTTTGTTACGATTGGAGATAAAGGGACTATTTATGCTACTTCTAAAAAGAGAGAAGTGATAAAAAGCATTAAAGTCAAGGTAATTGACACGACGGGTGCCGGAGATGCATTTATTGGAGCTCTTCTTGGTCAATTATCAGATCTAAAGAAAAAAGAGATCAATTTTGAAAAGTTGAAGGACTTTGTAAAAATTGCAAATATTGCAGCTGCCTTAACCATCACAAAGAAGGGAGCTCTCGAATCAATACCTAATGCAAGTAATGTAATGAAACTTGTTAAGTAATTTCTTTGTCTACTGATAACACTTAAGCACTATTTTCTTTAGAAAACTTAAACTTCTTAACTCTCCCTTCCTTAATATCCTTAAGAGATCTCAGCATAGATTTAAGAAAACTGTTCTGTTCTTTCAATTCCTTTTTAACTTTTTCAACTTCTTCGCTCATCTTCCTTCCTCTAGATTAACTATTTCCATACATAACTCATCAATGAGTATCTGTCGTTCATCAATCAATTTTTGCAGTTCTTCTTCCATTTTATAATCTTAATAACCTTCAAGTTTATAATTTTTTCTCTCCCTTTTCAACAAACTTCTTAAACATCCTTAGATTATGCTTAATGATGTTTATCACCGCTTGCTGGCTTTTCTTACCAGATACTCCAACAAACAAGACAACTACTTTACCATCATAAATAAGATAATAAACTCTCCAGCCTTCATTCTTCAATTCTCTTAACCATTTGTAGCCAAGTGGCTTCCCAATGCTGTATGGATCTTTCTCGACTTGTCTAAATTGATCTTCAAATCTTTCTCTTATGTCAGCAGGAAGTCTATTAAATTCCTTTTCAAACTCCTCAGTTTCTTGAAGTTTCCAGGTCATAAAAGGATAAAACTACAGGAGATATTTAAATCTTCTTTTGTGAAGTTGACATATTCACTCAGATTCATTAAAACATCCTCCTCATAAACTAAGTTGACAAAGTGTCTACACACTGTCTATACAATCCAAGAATTAACCTGTTTACCGACGCAAACGGCGTACTTTACCAGCGTTAAGCTCAATTCTTCTTTGACAAAACGATACTTTTAAAGATAATAGAGAAATAATCCATAGTATGCCAACGATCAAGTCTGTTGTAAAAGAACTAAAGAAGAATCCTTCAAATATTGAGATAATCCTCATCAATGGAAGTTATTCCAGTAACAAACTAGGAAAATATAGTGATATTGATATGGAAGTATTAACTAAAAGAAAATCATTGATGGAGATGGATTTTAGAATTGTTGAACTAGAAGGAAAGAAACGCTTGATGACAATATTTTTCACGAAATTATCTGATATTCTTGACAGCTTAAAGAAGGCTGAAGACTGGGTTTGGATACAGAATTATAAAAATGCAAAAATTCTTTATGACCCAAATAAGAAATTTTCTCAATTGAAGAAAAAAATTGATGAAAATAAAGTTACAGAAGAAGATTTCTTTCAAAGATATCAATTGAGAACAATTATCCTCTTTGAGTATCTTGCAAAACTAAAAAACGCCTATGAATCTAAAGACGAAGTTAATGTCTTTTATGCTGCAAAAAATCTTGCTGTTTTCTCTTACTTACTTCTTCAGCCATTTAATCCAGTTTTGACTTATAAGAGTGAAAAGCAAAAATATCAAGCGTATCTTTCATTAAAAAATAAACCGGAAAATTATAATGAAGACTTTAAGGTTTGTTTTGGACTCACAACCAAAGCAAGATCTCTAAAACAAATATATGGTTCTGGTTTAAGATTAGCAAATGGAACATTCAGCTATCTAAAATCCAAAAAAGTATGGGTTAATGTTAAAGATAAGAACTTTAAATCAATATTTGAAAAAGATTATTTCTCTAAACTATTAGATATATCTAATTGAATATCTTTCTGAATAGGACATTATAAGTTCCTTCTGCTCGTGCGAGCCGAAATATTTCCTGGTTCCTGAACTTAGATACACGGACATCACAAAAAGTAGGGAAAATTTAACAACTCCCATCCAATATTCTCCCTTATCCCCCATCATAAGCCGCTTCCCTGATCACTCCAAGAAGTTCACGCGTCTCATCTTTGATGGTAAGTGAAAGCTGCCCGCCATTGACATTATAATTCGGCCTGGACACCCCTATGCTATCACAAACTCTGCTGATCTGAGCAGTGATGTTTGTCAAAATGTGAAAGCCTTTGGCACCCTTAAGTTTCCTTCCTGTCCGCCTCCAATGCTCCCTGCTTCCCACTTGTACTTTTCCATCATCAATAAGAGCAGCAAGATAACCGGATGACTGTTCATTCTCCGGATCAAATAGATGATACCTGAAAAATTCAACTCCAGAAAAATCGATCTTTTCTTCTTTTGGGCCTTCCAGATAACTTTTCAATGTTTCAATTGAATAATAGACAGGAATCTTGGAGTTATCAACTGTATTTCCCATCTTTCCAACCACTTCTCTGGCCAGAGAAAGATATTGAGAAAAGAATGTTCCGGAGTAATCTATAACCTTACCACTCTTCACGATTTCCTCCACCGTATCCGAATCAAAGAGAGATTCCAGTTGAGAAAAGTTCCTAAGGAATTCATCTTCTTCAACCGTTTCGGCCCTTCTTTTTTCGATTCCAAACATCTCCATTAAAAACTCGGCAAATGACATGACATCTCAATGGGTGACCACTATAAAAAAGTTACTAATTAATTATTAGCGTTTGGCTGCCAATTAGTTCTACTGGCAATTCCAGACGAGGTTGACCAGTCTAGGTCAGAATAAATATTTTCTTAAAATTATCATTAGTTTTATATAAGTAAAAACAATTTCAAATATATATGTTCAAGAAAATAATGTTGGGCTTTGTGCTTTTGTTTCTTGTAGCGCCAGTGCTGGCAGAGGAAACACCAAACACGTTCCTGACCCTATTTGATGTTGTTACCAAAGAACCGATAGATGAAGTATATGTCAAGGCTGAACTGAACGGACAGTTCTCCAACTATTACCTGGAAGGAGGAGATGAATTAAGGTTATCTCTTCAACCAGGAACTTACAATCTCAAACTCCTGGTGAACGCCCCGCAGACAGATGCGTATGACTATTATGGTGAAGCTTCTTTTTCAGTCGGGGAATCCCTGGTGAAAGTGGTTTATCTCTATCCAGTCGGCTCGTTAAGTGGGTTTGTTAAAGATAGAATTAACAACACAATTAGTGGAGCAAGCCTGAAGTTCGAATGTAATGGCATATTTCCGGTTGAGTTTCCTGGGAGGACGGATAAGTATGGTTCATTTTCCATAGATGCTGTCCCTGTAGGGGAATGTGTAATCCGTAGTAGCTACTCGGGTAGTGTTGGAATGAAAGAGACTAAAGTAGAGAGAGGTAGTAAGACGGACGTCGAAATACAGTTGGATCACATTTTGATTGTTCCTCATTCTTCCAGAAGCAATGAGTATCTGGGCGTTTTGGTGGTTGTTGTCGTGTTGGTCATAATTGGGGCATTAGTCTATAGAAAGAAGTTCATGAGAAAACGGAAAAAAGAGGTAAAAGTCATCGAGCAAAGCGAAGAAGAGAAACAAGAAGAAAAAGGTTTAGGACAACGAGGTCAGGACATCCTTAGGACCCTTAGAGCAAATGAGAAAAAAATCATTGAATTCTTGCTTGAACATAAGCATCCCGCTCATCTCTCCAAGATACATTACAAGACCGGGCTTTCAAAGAGTTCAATCTTCAGGAATCTGCGTTCTTTGGAACATAAAAAGATAATTGAGACATTCAATGAGGGAAGAGTGAGGAAGGCAAAGTTAACAGGTTGGTTTAGAGGAAAATAGGGCTTCGTTCCGCTTTCGTTCCGTTTGTTCCAGCTACCATTTAAGTATCGTTCCGCTTTCTAGAATAGTATGAAAACAACTTACGGAGGATTAAAAATGAAACTGCAAGAACGTAGTTCGAAGGATTCAACGGGAATACAAACTCGCTTGAAAAGGGCATTTTACCTGATGTGTATACTGGCCATCTTTTCTCTGGTTTTGCTACCAAGTACACTGGCGATAAGACCAGGCGTCAGTACCCATCAAAGTGAAGAGTTATTTAGAGGGGATGTGAAAGTGATCGATTTCAACGACCTGAGTTTTGGGGATTCTGTTTCGGAACATTATTGGGATAGTCACGGAGTGAGGTTCTCTGATAATGATAAGGTAACACCGATCCTGATTGCTCCTTATAACAGAGGGGGATCAGCTACGATCTCTGAACCATACTCAATTTTTAGTGATGGGGATTGGCCGGAAACAAGCGCCAATGAACCATTGGAGATTGATTTCAAGGAAGGACAGAGAAAAGTGGGGATGTACGTTGGTAACTCTCCTGAAAGAGCGACATTGATTGCTTATGATAAATCTGGAAATCAGATCGTAAGCTTCTCTAGAATGGACGTTGCAGATTCTGTGAAGACATTCATGGGTATCAGTTCTGAGGAGGATGCGATTTACACCGTTAAACTGGATTATGGAGACACTTTGATTGGAGAAGAGATCGACAACCTGATGTTTGTACCATTCGAACCGAAAGGAGTAGTGCTGGAAGAAGAGGAATCTGTGGAGGAAGTTGCCAGAGTCTGCAGCGGCCACCATTTCCTGGAAGTTGGTGAAAGTGAAAGATATAAGATAGGGGATGAGACCTATACTGTAACAATCGGTAGTGTAGGGAGAAACCGTGGAGAGCTCTATGCTGATTTCAACGTGGGTATCTCCTCGGGAGAGTGGCAGGAAGGTAGAGGTAGCTTTGGTTTACGGACCTTCTCATTAAATGAAGGAGAATCCTACAATAGGTTCAGAAATGAAGATGTGGTATTGTCCGCTGACAACATCGTCTTTCAGGAATATGCAGGGGGTTTACATGGAGTAGATTTCTGTTTCAATGGGAAGAAAGTAAAAGCATTACCCGCACTGGTCGAAGTTCCTGAACCAAGAATTTCCCAGCCGAAGTGCGGAGATTCCTATGGAGGGGACGGATATTACACCGCCTGCAAAGGGGATGTGATCAAACACAAGACCGGAATGGGACTCAGGGTAAATGGTTTTACTAGAGACTCCCTGGTGTTGGGGATTGTTGGTACGGATAAAGAACTTCATTTTGAAGGAACAAGAGAAGTTATAAAGTTCAAGCAGAAGGGTATTATCTACAATGTGGAGTACAATTCCTACGACGTTTCAGAAAACAGGGTGACGATCAAAATTGGTCAAAGCAAAAACAGCGGAGCAACTCTCCCTTGGGTTCAAAACTACGACCTTTCGAATGTCTACAAGAAGTTTGTGGATGGAAACAGCTTCTCTGGCTTTCTGGTCGTCGGTTCAAACTCACCCGCTTCAGATAACCTGGCCCTGGTGGACATAGGAATAGCTTTCAGTGACGTAGTTGAGGTAGTCGATGTTTCAAAGCTGGATAGGGAAGTACCTGATATCCAAAATCATGATGCCATCGTCATTGGCAGACCTTGTGAAAACAAAGCTGTCAGCAAGTTGTTGGGTAATGTACACGACTGCCATAGTGGGCTTTTGGAAGGGCAAGGATTGATCAAACTTTACCAGCATGAAGATAAGGTCCAGGTGCTGATAACTGGTTATGACACAGAAGAGACGCGCAAAGCAGCCAAATTGTTCTCTGCATATGTAAAAGAGATGCTGGATAATGGGCGCAGCAATCATGAACTTGATGGAAATGAAGTGGTCGTAGTTGGAAGTAAAGAGAAGCCGAAAGCGATGGATTGGACTGGGCTTGAAGAAGACGAGTCGGTCTCAGTCGTACCTCGCACCAGGCCAGCAAGGAGTAAGGCTGTGAGCATTCAGGAACCGGCCTGTAATGGCTGCCAACCAAATGGTGTCTGTCTGCCTTTTGGCACAAGACTGATCCATGAAAGGGTGCCGGCCTACTGCGAACTTGATGGTGGCCTGAACAAGCAGAAAAGCTTGGGAGATGCCTGTCAGAACAACTGTGAATGCCTGAGTAACCAATGCAGCAATGGGCAGTGTATTGATATCAGTGGAGAGTTGGCAGAAACGCGTGGCCTTGTTGAAGGTATCATGAACTGGCTGAAAGGATTTTTCGGGAATAGGGTATGGTAAGAGATTTGTTTATTTTTTTATTTATTATTTTCTTTTACCCCGATGATCATCTCACCATAAGAACTTAACTTATTAGGCACTTCTATTTTTTTGAACGGAATCCCCTGAAAACCAGAATCGCTAATCAAAACCCCTCCAGGTTTAAGCTTAGCAATCACCCCCGGTTCGTAATGGGGATCCCGTTCTTTCATTATCCTAAAGGCTTTTTCAAAGTAGATGTCAAAATGGGGCACTTCAGGAAGAATTTCAAAAACGTTCTTTTCCATGAACTCCAGTTCAACCAGCAATTTACCCCAATAGAATGTTATGTTGCTGCCATTTTCAGAGAAACTTACTCCAACGTCATCGAGGATTGTCTTGATCAATGGCAGGTTATCATGCAAGTCAACATAGAGCATCTTAATTTCTCTGATGTTGGAGAAAATCTTTTCTAAATACAACATTGGAAACAAGACATCACAACCACAACCTGGATAGAAGAGCACAGGTTGAGCAGTAGTCAGAGTAACTTCTGAGATGGTATCCAGCAGTTTCAAATTAGAATAATCCTCCGAAAAGAGATGTCTTTTGATCTTCGCTCTCTCCGGAAGAGCTGAGGAATCAATCCCTTTCGCTTTGATTTCCCTGACCGCTATACTAATAACTTCCCCCATGGCATTATCCTAATAGCGAAATATTTAAAAGTTACCTTAGACTTTGCTCAGTTGATGGGATGTTCAACAAAAGGTGTAGTATTTGTTCTGTTACTGGCTTCCCTACTTTTTCTTATCGGTTGTTCAGAAGAAGATGGGAGTATTACCGGGGCAACGGTAGCGGAACAGAGCACCCTTACTGTCACAACATTCAGTGAGAACGGTTCTTTATTGGACGGAGTGAGAGTGTATGTCAATGAAGAATTTAGAGGAGAAACCAGGGAATTTGGTAGGAGCAAGGGTACCAGGATGACTTTGTTGCGCAGGAAGACAAACACAGTGAGGGTTGATAAAGAAGGATATTATGCTCCTGGACCTACAATTGTTGGTACGGGGGGCGATAAAGAAGTGAGTTTTGTATTGGAAAAAAGAAAGACAAATTATGTGGTAGTTGTGGAGGACGATGATGAGAAAGGGGTTGAAGGAGCTAGGGTATCCCTTTCTTCGGTGGATGGGCAGGGGGTTCTGGAGGAAGAAACAGATGAATATGGGACCGCAATGTTCAAAAAAGTCGATGATGGCAATTATTCACTTAGTATAAGCAAGGCAGGTCATGAGATTGTAGAAATGAATGTGAGCATCGTGCATAGCAGACGAGGTGATTTTTCCTCTTCCAACATTGAGCTGAAACTTGCACCTAGATTGACCATTGAAGTGGTGGACAATGAAGAAATCCCGATGGTGGAGGCTGAAGTTACATTATTTACCAAAAAAGATTATAATTCTCCAGGGGGATTACCTTTATCAAGATGGTACACCGATGAATTGGGCAAGATTAATTTTGATGAAGTTGAATATGATGAAAGTTACATCATAGTGGTCAAAAATGAGGATTACTTAGCGAAAGTAGTGGAACATAGATTGAGGAATAACGAACCGTTGGAGATAGAGATGGTTTGGAATATTGAATAATATTTCTCATAAATTTTATAAAGAGGTTGTCTATTGTATCTGTCAAGGGCCTGTAGCCTAGCCTGGATATGGGAGATGAGTCTTCACCGGAGAGGGCGCCAGCCTTCTATTTCCAAGCAAGCTTGGCAATCCGCCACAGCTGCGCTTGTGGAGTGAGCTGGATATCGTGGGTTCGAATCCCTCCAGGCCCATTTTTTCACAAACTTTATATCCTAGAGAAACACTTTTAATATACATGCAACCGCTCCAAAGAGCTCTCCTTTCTCTTGAAGGTCTTTCTACAGGAGATGGTATGGGAGAGAAGTTCTTCATCCCCGAATACCAGGCCATCACAAAAATCATGAACAAGGAACTTCCTGCAACCCCCTGGCCGTACACTGATGACTCCCATATGGCTTTCTCGATAATTGAAACCCTGCAGCAGCATGGGAGGATCAACCAGGATTATCTGGCCCAACGTTTTGCAGAAAGATTCAAAGAAGAACCACATCGAGGATATGCGGGGGGAGCTGTCCGGCTTCTTACTGCGGTACTGGCTGGAGGGAATTGGAAAAAGGAATCTAGTGCATTGTTTGGAGGGAAGGGTTCTTATGGAAATGGAGCTGCTATGAGGGTTGCTCCTTTAGGGGCTTATTTCGCTGATGATCTAGACGCAGCCCATGAGAACGCCATCCTATCTGCAGAAGTGACCCATTCCCATCCGGAAGGGATCTCCGGAGCGATTGCTGTGGCGGTCGGAGCAGCACTAGCCTGTCAGATTGGTGAGGGAAGAGAACAAGAAGCAATACCATTTCTGGAAGAAGTTGTAAATTATGTCCCAGAGAGTAAGACAAAGAAAAGGATTGGGGAAGTTATTGGAATTTCGAAAGATACTCACCCCCATCAAGTAGCCAGAGCTGTGGGTTCGGGAGAAGATGTTTCTGCTCAGGATACTATTCCTTTCTGCCTTTGGTGTGCAGCAAATAATTTAGACAACTTTGAGAAAGCGATTTGGGATACACTTAATGGATTGGGAGACAGGGATACTACCTGCGCCATCGTCGGAGGGATTGTTGTTTTGTCTGATAGGAAGAAAGGCATTCCGGAGGAATGGTTGCGAAGGAGGGAAATGCTACCGGAAGGATCTGGTTGTGGAAAATATTAAATAGCTTGGCGATTTACTATAATTAGAATGGATTTCCTAGACTATATCGCCATTGGAGCAAGCATATTAGGCGTTATCGCTTTGGTATTGATGATTCTGAAGCTTGTCGGAGTAATGTAAGGTGTTCCGGAAATCTGTGGTGGTATTGGATATCATAGCTCTTTTATTGTCCGCCGTTTGGATATTGAATAAACTCTAGCAGACAGGATGTACTCAACAAAGAATCTTTAAAAGAAAATTATATAAAGAAGCATTCTTCTGCAAGTGTCAAGCGTCCGTGGCTAAGCGGCTAAAGCGGTCCCCTGCAGAGGGACAAATCGAGGGTTCGAGTCCCTCCGGGCGCTCTATTCATCTCCTGTATCAACTGTTTCCCAGTATAATAATCTTAATATATTTACTTTCTTTTCTTGAGTGGATGAAAAGAGTGATTGCTGTTATCATTATGATGATCTTTCTTGTACAGCTGGTGGCGGGATTGCCCTATCTCTCTTTTGGAAGCAAGAGGCCGGATTACTTCAAGTGCCATCAAGAGAAGGAAAATGAGAAACTTTTTGGTTCAAGCACTCCCATAATACATGTTGGCTTAGTCTGCAGTAAGGATGCTTCCGTTATCCTTTATGAATGCCTGGATGTGGAGTGTATTGAGCGGTTTCTGGTGGGTCAGGGGTACAAGGTAGCAGGGAAACTAACTACGTTTGATGGATTTACCGATTCGCGGAGGTATCTTTATGAATGCTTTGAGTGCACAGATATCACCAAGAACCGGGCACCCGTGCTCAAGGTCCCGGGTAATATCAATGCCAAGGAGGGTGAAGAATTGAATATCAATACCAGATGCTATGATGCAGATGAAGATGATGTCTCACTAACATATGGAGGTTGGATGAGTGTTGCAAGTAAGGGGCTTTCTTACAAAGATGCCGGCGTTCATGAGGTGACGGTGAGATGTGAAGATGAATGGGGCAAGAGTGATGAAGCAACCGTTGGAGTTTTCGTCAGAGACGTTAATAGGCCTCCCCTGATTGTAGGTATATACTAAACCATAAGTAGTTTTTCAAACTGATTATGGTTTGTATATGCCAAACGGAGTGAAATTGTTTGGAATTTCACTTCCGGTTGAGCATATCTAAGTAATTTTTTCTAAACATATTTAAATGCGGACCATATTTTTCAGATATGCCAAAAAAATCCCTCGCTTCACTGGAATTAGCTGCTATCATCAATGAATTGCAGTTTTTGGTAAAAGGAAAAGTATCCCAAATCTACCATCAGGAGAAAAAGGAGCTGCTCTTCCAGCTGCATGCTCCCGGCAAGGGGAAACAGCTGCTAAAGATCGTCCCGGGAAAATTTCTTTGTTTGACTGACAAAAAAGAAGCACCGTTGCGACCATCCGGTTTCTGTATGCAATTGAGGAAGCATCTTGATAACGCATTCATCAAAGACCTCTATCAGAAGGATTCTGAAAGGATTGTTGTGTTTGAACTTGAGAAGAAGGGGAATTATTTTCTGATCATCGAACTGTTTTCAAAAGGAAATCTTTTGTTGACGGATGAAGATTACAAGATCATCGCCACGTTGGAATGGCAGAGGTGGAAGGATCGGGTTGTGAAACCGGGGGAGAAGTACCTCTTCCCTGCACCGGGGACAAGCTGGAAGGGATTGAGTGAGAAAGAGCTTGCAGGTATTCTGCAAAAAAGTGAGAAGAAGAATCTGGCTACAGCTCTGGCTACGGAGATAGGGTTGGGTGGCCTTTACGCTGAGGAAGTATGCAAGCGGGCGGGAGTTGACAAAGATCAAAAGCCGGGTGAGGCCGATGGAAAAGAAGTGAAAGCCATTATCAAGGAAATTCAAGGATTTTTGAAGTTGATAGGCAAGCCAGTGGGTTATTTCTATGATGAACAGATCACCCCCTTCCCTTTGAGCGGAGAGAAGGAAAGTAAGAAGACAAAAACGTACAACGAAGCGATAAATACGCTGAATCCTTTCGAGGTCGTATCTCCCTATGAAAGAAGGATAAACACTTTGAAGAAAAGGTTGCAGCAGCAGGAGCGTGCGATCAAGAGTCAGGAAGAGAAGATCATACTGAATGCGAAGAAAGGGGAGACTATCTATGAAAACTATTCCCGCCTGCAGAAGCTGCTGGATATTGTGAGGGAGATGAAGAAGGAGAAAGAGTGGGGAGAGATTGCCAAGGAATTGAAGAAAGAAAAGAAGGTTAAAGGAGTTGATCTGAAGGAGAAAAGGGTTGTGATTGAACTTTAGTAGATATCTGGCGATCACTTAGCAGCTGCTTCTAAAGCGGCTTTCTTTCCCGCTTCATCTTTGATGTGATCGTATATGGCTATGGCATCTTGGTAATCTCCCTTTTTGATTCTCTTCTGGGCAATTTTTCTGTATAAATCTTTGTCACCTGCAAGACCAACCTTAGACAAGGTTCTTTCGATCGCTGTGACGTTTAAACCGCTCCCTAACAGGGATTTTCTAGCATTTCTCTGTGCTCTTTCTTTCTGTTTCAGAGCTAGAGAAAAATCCACTGCAAAACTATAATATTCGAGCTCTTCTGCTTTTTCCAGTACCACTTTCATTTTCCTTTTATTATTGGCTTTTTGATATGCATTAAAAGCTTTATTTATGTTCCAACGCCCCTCTTTAATCTTACTAAACCAATTATCACCACGTTCATTATACATGTCGGCTGTAATTTCTACACCTAATCTACGTGCATAGTCCTCATCAACACCATATTTATGAAGTTGGAACAGTTCACGACCTACGCGGGCAGCTCCATCCTTATCTTTTGCTTTCAAATAGAGTTTATGTGCAGCTTCGAGTAAATCCTCAGAATCATGCCCTTCCTTTTTAGCACTTTCCTCGGCTGCTTTAGCTAGATTAGCTAAACTATCTACATCATTAAACGACTTCAAATAATGGTACGTATCTCCCAAAAGACAAGAGTGTCGCCTACAAAAAATCATCTCTTTCATTGCTTTCCCCAGCCAATCTTCCCTGATGGGAGAGAAGCCAAATTCTTTAATATAAGTTTCATCTGGATAACCGCCACGGATAAATTCCCGACGCAGAATCCCATTGGCCG
>CAZWBB010000049.1:0-13015 GCA_964632045.1 uncultured Methanosarcinales archaeon
TAGTAAGGAAAATGCAACTTAACTGTGTCTGACGAATAGATTAGCTCGTTCGCTTCTTGGCCCAGACGACGATTATCACTCAGAAAATGAATTGTGCCTTTACCACAAAGAAACCTTTAAAAAATGTCCCCCCTTTCCTACCACCATGGCAGTAGACTGGCAGGAGATTCAGAAGAAGTGGCAAAAGGCCTGGAAGAAGGCTGAACTGGGCAAGGTTACCGTAGATAAGAAAAAAGAGAAGTTCATGATGATCTTTGCCTATCCAGGAATTTCAGGATATCTGCATGTGGGACACATGAGAGGTTACTCATACACTGATGCGATCTGCCGCTTTGAAAGGCTGCGGGGGAAGCAGGTTCTCTTTCCCGTGGGGACGCATGCTTCCGGGAATCAGGCTCTTGCGTTTGCCAACAAGGTGAAGAACAAAGATAAGAACTGGATCGAATATCTGGAAAGGAACGGTTGTTCTAAAGAAAAGATCAAAGAGCTGGTCACTGCGGATAAGGTGATCGAATATTTTAATTCTGTCTATGTCAACGAATACTGGAAGAAGTTTGGTTTCCTCTGCGATTGGGAGAGGTTCACCTGCACAACATATAAGGATTATGAGAAATTCATGCAGTGGCAATTCCGTAAGCTGCAACAGAAAGATCTCCTTGTGCAAAAACCGTATTTTGCTACTGCCTGCACCAAATGTGGTCCTGTTGCCGTCGACCCTTCCGAAACGGATATCTCCAAAGGAGGGAATGCTGAGAAGAATGAATATACTTTCCTCAAGTTCAGGTGTGGGGATGATTATCTGGTCGCCGCTACGCTGAGACCTGAAACGGTCTTCGGGCAGACCAATCTATGGGTCAATCCAAATGCGAAGCATGTCCGCGTGGAGGTTGAGGGTGAGAACTGGATCCTGAGTATGGAAGCAGCGGAGAAGCTGAAGTACCAGAAGGATGATGTCATCCTTAAGGAAAATGTGGACATCAAGAAGCTGATCGGCAAATCCTGTCTTGCCCCAGGCATCAACAGAGAGATTCCCATCCTGCCATCTTCGCTATGTGATCCAAAAGTAGGTTCAGGTATCGTAACATGCGTACCCAGCGACGCCCCTTATGATTATATCGGCCTCAAAGTGTTGTGGGAAGACGAGGAACTTTGTAAGAAATACGGCCTTGATCCAGAGGAGGTCAAAGCTATCTCTTTAATCCCTATCATCAAGTCAAAAGGTTATGGCGATTTCCCGGCCAAAGAGATTTGCCAGAGGATGAAGATCAACTCTCTGGATGATCCAAAACTAGAGCAAGCCACCAAAGAGATCTATAAAGCAGGTTTTCATACCGGAGTGATGATGAAGACATGTGGTAAATACGTCGGCAAGAGAGTGGAGGAAGCCAAGGAACTGATGAAAGCGGAGCTGCTGGATGCAGGTAAAGCAGACCTTTTCCACGACTTGAGTGAGGAAGTTATCTGCCGCTGTGGAAGCAGGGTCGTAATCAAGCGGATCGATGATCAATGGTTCATCAAGTATTCTGACCCTGAACTTACAGAAAGGAGCAAGGAACAAGCCAGAGAGATGAACATCTACCCAAAAGAATACTATGATAACCTTCCTTCTGTCCTTGACTGGTTTGCCGATAGAGCTTGCGTCAGGTTAGGCAACTGGTCAGGCAGCAAGTTTCCTTTCGATGACAAGTGGACGATCGAACCGATAAGTGATTCCACTCTTTATCCTGCTTATTACATCATCTCCAAGTTTTTCAACAACAAGACGGTCAAATTGAAGGAGTTAGATGAAGAATTCTTTGATTATGTTTTTTTGGGAGAGAAGCCAGGAGAAAGAACAGGGATAGACAGTGAAAAAGACAACGGAGAGATCAAAGAATCCTGGAAGCAGATCAGGGAAGAGTTTGATTATTTCTATCCACTGGACATCAATCTAGGGGGTAAGGAGCACCAGACCGTCCATTTTCCTGTCTTCCTGATGAATCATGTAGCCATACTTCCGGAAGAGAAGTGGCCCCGAGGGATCTTTGTAAATTGGTGGGTCATCGGTAAAGGTAGTAAGATATCCAAGAGTAAGGGAGGTGCTAAACCTATCCCTGAGGCGATAGAGAAGTATGGTGTAGATGCGATGAGGCTTTACTATTCACACATCGGCAGTCCGCATATTGATGTATTCTGGGAGGAAGATGTTGTTGTCAATTATAAGAACGCCCTGGAGAGGATCTACACCCTTTGTGGGCAGCTGAAGAAATTGGCCGGGAAGAAGAAAGCGATCGATGACTGGCTGATCTCAAGATTCAATGAACACCTCAGGAACGTCAACAAGTCTATGGAAAAGTACGATCTACGGGAGATGGCCTCTTTTGTATATTACTCTGTCTACGATGACCTGAGATGGTATCTGCGAAGAGGAGGAGAGAGTAAGAAAGTTATCAGCGAAGTTCTTGATACATGGTGCAGGCTGATGAATCCGATAACCCCTCACCTCAGCGAAGAACTTAATGATTCTAAAGAATTGGTATCAGCATCATCCTGGCCGGAATTGGATGAGGAAAAGATTAGCCTGAAAGCAGAAGCGGGTGAAGAGTTAGTGAGGAAGGCGATGGAGGGGATGAGGAACGTCCTTAAATTAGCGAAAATTGAGAAGCCAAAGAAATTTACTATCTTCATCGCAGAGAAATGGTTGTATGGGTTGTATAATGTTTTGTCGCGGGAGACAAAAGTAACAAGGAACGTCGGCGAGATCATGAAGAAAGTGCTGGAAGTGGAAGAGATGAAGTCAAAAGGCAAGGAGATCAGCAAGATTGTCATCGGAGTTGCCAAAGATGTTTCCAGACTCCCAACATTGGTAACATCTCAGGAAGAGGAGCTGAAAGTGATCAAGGAAGCGAAAGAATTCTTAAGAAACGAGTTCGGCTGCAAGATAGAGATCGTCAATGCTGATGAGAGTAAGGAAGAGAAAGCAAAATCAGCCATGCCTGGTAAAGTTGGTATCTTAGTGGAATAGTCCTGATGAAATTGATCGAAAGCGCAGGAGGTATTCTCATAGAAAAAAAGAAGGTTCTTCTATGTAAGAGGTCGATAAATGAAAAGCGGTTCCCCCGCTGCTGGGGTTGCCCTGCCGGAAAGAGAGACAATCCAAAAGAATCTTTCAATCAGATGGCGATCAGGGAAGTTAAAGAAGAATCTGGTCTGGATTTTTCTCCGGGTGTATTGTTTGGAGTTTACGAAATGGATATCGGAGAACTGCATATAATAACTCATCTCTTCCTGGGTGAGTTTTCAGGAGATATCGATTTTGATGAAAATGAAGTAGAAGAATGTGAGTGGTTTGATTATCAGGAAGCAAAGAAGTTAGAGTTGTCCTTCTTCTATGGAAAAGTCATCGATGATCTGCATGAGGAAGGACTGTTCTAGGAGCAGGGTTAGGATCTTGGTGGAATGAAAGTATTCTTAGCATGAAAACGGCTCTGTAGAAACCCTATCGTTCCCATCCGCCCCAATCGTTAGGCTTCGCCTTGAAGTGGGCGGAAACCAGTCTTGATTACCAAAGATACACGGGTGTTCACTGGCGACATTTGCAAGGGTTTCTACAGAGCCTATGAAAACAAAAACTTCTTAATCATTGGTCTCCAGAACTTTTTTGCAGTCCTCAAATATTCTTCCATGCATAATCTACAGAAATCTAAGTTACCACGATTACAGTATTCAACCAAAGTTTCACGGATCTGGAAACTCATATCTCCTTTGAAAATAACTGGCGGATATTTTTGCTTAAACATCTGAACAACCAACAGTATTCTTCCCAACCTGCTGTTCCCATCAACAAAAGGATGAACTCTTTGAAAAATAAGATGAAATAAAAGTGGTCGCAGAAATGGGAAATCCTCTTTCTTCCGATACGTTTTCAGTACGTTTTCAAGTTCTTTCCGAACTTTCTCTGGAGGAAAGGTATTTGCTTTTTCCACATAACCAAAAGTATTATTTTGCTTCTTGAACTCCCCAGCATGAGGATAAATTCCAGAATAGATTTCTTTGTGAAAACGTTTAAATTGAATTACGGACCTAAACTCTGTTTTCATCAACTCAAAAAGGACTTTCTTTGAATTGTTGTATAGTAAAACATCCAACTGAGGGAGGACAATCTTCTTCTTCCTTTCAATATTTTCTGCTAACGCCGGCGTAATAGTTGATCCCTCTAATTCCATGCTGTTGGAAAGAAAAACACGGGCAAACTCTCCTAATATTTCCTGTTTAGCTTTCTCATTCAGCAGATTGAAGAAAACTTGATAGAATACTTTTTCAGTTTCTATTGCAACAAGTTCATTGAACGAAAAATATCTTTGAAGAGGTTTGAAATAACCCGCCCGAGCCTTAGCCATCTCCTCAACAATTTTTTCATTATAATTTTGCTTATCTTTATCAAGAATAAATGAGACTTTCCTTACTTTCTTACCTATTCGAAAACTATGATCCAGATACTTGTAAACTTTCCCACCAATCTCCCTCCTTTGAATGAACATGATCCTTAGAAAGACTACAAATATATAAACTTTTCTTAAACCTACAAAATCGCAATATGTTAGGGATATTTTATTTCATAATCCAGTTTTAAGAACAAATGAGGGTTACAAAACTGCAAAGTTGGCTAAAAATTTAAACCTACATTATCGCAATTTTATTTATTTGAAACAGGTCCTGTAAAGCCCAACACTACAAAAGGTAAAAACGCAAATTACAAATATCAGAAGTTGATTTTTCCCACTTAAAGCATCCAAAACTTTATTCACATTTCCCAAAAGCTTCATACTCAGCGATCTCCCCGGTAATTTCTTTCTTCTTTCCGATCAATTCCCTCTTTGACTTCCGAAGAATCTGCCATTTCTGAAATGTAAAATCAGCACTTTCAACTGGATCCGCTTTTCCATTTGCCACCACGCCACATGCTGCGCTGCAACCACCGCCAACTACAGCCAGTGCAGAATCAAGATAGCTGCCATCCATGAACCCCGTTACAGCCAGATATGCACAGGCAGCTGCCCCCAATACTCCTAATCCAGTAAAAGCATGACTTCTGGTATAGGCAAATACTCCTTTGATACTCTCAAAAGGAAGGAGGGGGACATCAATCTTTCCCAACCTTTCCTCCACATAACTAAGCTTCCAGGTAAGTTCAAGGTAATCTTTGTAATCAAGAACCGCATTTTCTATGACATCATCTTCATTCAACGTCTCTCTTAGGATCTGTCGTGCATCTGTCAGTGATAATTCAAGTTTGGATTGCAATTCCATAACGGGAGCAGGCAGCGTTTCACGTAATTCAGCCTGACCCGTTTCATATCTGCCGGCCAGTCCGTGTATTATCGCTATCTGTTGTGTGTCCATCTTATAGTTGATCGGCTTCTTTTGATTCTACCTTCCCAAAGCTTCATACTCTCTGATCTCTTTCAGAAGATCATTTTTCTTCGCCCTAAGCTGCTTCCTCTCCTGCAGAGCTGCTTTTTTCTCTTCTTTTACTATCTCAAGTGGACTCTTGCCATATCCTCTCCATGGAAGTGTCTCCAGCTGTCCGAAAATGCCGATCACCGCGGACAAACCTGCTCCCAGGACACCAATACACATATTGTCATTGAATTCCGCTTTAGGGGCAGAATACAGCCCATAAGCCTTCCCGGCCAGATCCTCCAGTGCCTCAGGTGACGCTTCTTTCATCGAATTTGCCACGTCACGCAACTCTGAAAGGTCTGCATTCGATGCAGCCTCAGCCAGCGGTTCTGCCGTGGCGCTGATCACCTGGTTGTAAGCTGCTCCCAGCTCGGAAAGCCCATTGTCTGCTGCATACTTGGCTCCATCAGCTGCACTGTTCATGGCATTAAGTAATGGAGTCACGGAATCCCATACTTCGTGGAAGCTGGAATGAGTGTATACCATAAAGACTATACCTGCAGCAGTGCCGGCCACACCTCCCACAGCAAACTTCCAATCCCACAGGAACCTGCCTGCTGCCTTAAGATATTCTTTTCCTACACTGGGCACTTCTATTGCAGCAAGTCGCTCCTCCACCCCTTCAAGTTCCTCTCTGCGGGTTACATATCCTTTATACTCAACCAGAGAATTCTCAACAATCTCCTGATCGCCATATGTCTCTTCAAGAATTCTTCTCATGTCATCTTCAGATAATTCCGTTCTGTTCAAGCTGGTCTGCTCTACCTCATCTTTCGTTCGTGCAACCTCATATCTACCTGCAATCCCATGTAATATCCTTACGTCAGTGTCGTTCATTTTGCTTCCTCGCTGTAGTTTCTGTAATGATTGTGCTTACTTTATATGTGAAAAGGGCTGTTTTTTATAAATGTTTTGGATAAATTATCACCATTCAGTGGCACCACCAAAAAGGTATTAGAATCCCCTCATAACTTACATTGAAAAAAACCAAACAGAGGAAATTATATAAACAACCCCCATTTCCGCAATGTAATACAAAAACAAAGAGGTTGATAAAATGACATCTAATAGTACATCTCATAAGAGCACTCCTATCAGTGTAAGTAGTAAGAACAAGATCCTGATAAACCAATCAGTTGCCATCCTATGTGACGGGAACAATATCGAAAGGAGCATCCATGAGCAATCGAAGAATACCAGCGCAATGGTCAATTTTGACAAACTGATCCCCAGACTACTTAATGGAAGGGGTCTTAACCGGTTGATCTATTTCCGGGAGGGACAGAATATCTCTTCCAAACTTGCTGAAAGATTGCACGGAAACTATTATGGAAGTGTAGTCCCTTGCCACAAGTCTGCTGACATACCTTTGTCGATCAAAGCGACGCAGCTTTCTTCAAAAGTGGATACGATCATCATCATGTCCGGAGATTCTGATTACGTCGATCTGGTGAAACATCTGAGAGCGGAAGGAGTAAGGGTAGAGATCGCTGCGGTGAGACAGACCACAGCCAGGATCCTTGTCGAAGTGGCTGATTACTTCCACCCGATTACAGAGCAGGATTGGTTCTTCTATAACCGTCCCAAAGGCCCCGTGAGGAAAGCGGCAAAAAAAGGACCATCAAAGAAAGCACCGGCAAAAACAGAAACCAAGACAGAAGACAAGAAGACCACGTCAGTACCTCTGAAACCGCCAGTAAAAAAAGGGCCATTGAAACTGCCCGTTCATAAAGCCAGGAAAGCTGTGCCGAAAAAGACTGCACCAAAGAAAAAAGAAGAGAAAAAATAGAGTATTGGGGGGATTGATGTTAAAGAACACTTTTATCCACATACCTGGAGTCAGCAAGGAAACAGAAAGAGAACTTTGGAGCAATAATATATATAATTGGTACGAATTCCTGAAAAACCATCATAATCTGAACATCAGGAACAAAAAGCTGATCCATTCGCATATCAGGAAGTCGTTGGATGCTTACCAAAAGCAGGATCATGATTTTTTTCTCGATTCTTTTCCCAATAAAGAACACTGGAGAGCGTATCACGACCTAAAAGACAGGTGTTGTTTCTTAGATATCGAAACTACGGGATTAAGCAGGCATCATGATGAGATCACAGTGATCGGCTTGTACGACGGAGAGGAGAGCAAGATTTTTGTCCAGGGAAAAAACATGGAACAGTTCCGGGATGAAATAAAAAAATATCCGATGGTCATCACTTTCAACGGCAAATGTTTTGACCTTCCTTTCATCCGGGCAAAGATGCCAGAAGTCTGCTTTGACAAATTCCATATCGACTTAAGGTACGCTATGCGCGAACTTGGTTACGTTGGAGGTCTGAAGAGGATCGAAAGGGAGATCGGTATCAGCAGAGGAGAAGAGTTGAATGGCATGGATGGTTGGCAGGCTGTAAGACTGTGGTATAAGTACCTTCGGGGAGATGAAGAAGCTTTGCAGTTGCTGATACGATACAATATTGCAGATATCGAAAATCTCGAGAAAATGATGGACTTTGCCTTTGCAAAGTTAAAAGAGAAACATTTCTTTTCTATGATCGGATAGGTTCTCACATACCTACCCAACAACTACTTTCATGAGTTGGGTGGTGAATATACCATCAACAATATAGCACGTTCCTGCCTCCTCAAAAGTATATTTGTAGAATTCAGCAGGACCGAACATCTTACTCTTAATACCTCGGCAATTTCTTTCTCCGACTACCAAAGCCTTATCAATGTTGTTATACTTTCCTTCTCTTTCATTCATCCAGATGACTGTATCGCCCACGCTGATCTCAATTTCAGACACTCCAAAGCCACCATCAATCAGACTGACCATATGAGTTTGTGAAGTCCTGCCCGCCCGGGGATCGACAATGGCATTGCCTGTTATATCATCTTTTATATCATCTTCATTTATTTCTTCTGCAATCTTCTCATCAGACGGCAGATTATCATCTCCAGCACCCTCATTCTCATCAATAACACTCCCACTCTCTTTTTCGATAGATGTTTCTTCTTCAACCTCTTCTGGCTCCGCTTCCTCAACAACTTTGGGTACAATCTCTTCTGCTGTCAGAATCTCTGCTTGATTTTCCGTCTCTTCAACTTCACCAACAAACAAGCCAGCAACCTTAGCAAAGAAAGACACGAAGGCAAACTTGATCTTGTTGACAAAACCTACTGCCTCATAGGAGATATCCTTTTCCCGCAAAGCTACTTTCAGTGCACTAAGGGGATTATCTGATTCCCGTACGCTGTCGATTGTTGCTTTGGTAGTATGAACATTCAAGGTTGGATTCTCAATCTCTCCAGTAGTGATACCTTCAAAAACTCTGTCTTCTGTAACAATACCAAGCAATAACACCACACCATCATCAAAATCTATTTGCAGGTTGACCCGCTGGTCACCAAAGAGTCTTCCCAAAGGTTCAGGTATTTCCTTTCCTTGTAGCTCTTGGTTCAGCATCTCTATCTCTCTTTCAATATCAGACTGTGCAAAAACAATATTCATCATTAAGAGCAAGAGGAAAATTGGAATTAACTTTTTCATTATCATCCTGGTATTGCATTAGTAGTATTAAAACTTTTCCAAAAATAGGCAATATTTTGTGACATCTCTTGGGGTGATTATGACTCATTTTTACCGCTTTACTACTTGAAAATACTGAAATTACCGAAAACTTTATATATGGGTACCTCTTTCCGAGTAGTAAACATCTATCACCTCTTTTTCCCCGAGCAGACTTCTTCGGAAGTCTGCCAGGGGTTTTATAATCATAAATTATTCTAGAAAGATAGATCTCTGTCAATTCTTCCTTTTCTTTCGTCCACTCGGCTGCAACCTTTTCCTCAAAATTACAACCAGCGCAGCAACAATTACCCCCAACAAAAATCCCTCTCCAACCAATATCCACTCCTCACGAATCCAAAATCGCTGCCTCACTTTGTCAAAAAATGTCTGTTCTTCAGGAAAGTAGATTCCTAAATCGCTAATCTCCAAAGCATATTCAAGATAAATCAAAGAAGTGTATTCATCCTCTTTCGCAAGATGACCCGCGTACTGGTAATATGAATAACCTAAAATTGGAAAAATTCCTTCCGCACTGTTCTCAGCGATTACACGCTCTACTGCTTTGCTTTTGCTCTCCAAAAATTCAGGCACTGCATCCTTGCTCAAACCAATTGAACTCAGAATCGTATTGGAATCAGCTTTTGCCTGCGCTGCGGTGATCAGGCACAACGCATACTCTTTGTTTTGGTAAGCTCTGCGAGCGACGGCAATCTTTTCCCCAATGCTTCCCAGATGATATCTCCCCATGAAAATGGCCACATATTGTTCCCTTTCCTGAGCTTCCGAAATTTTCTGCAAACATGAACGCCTTAACCTCTGTTCATCCAGGATGAATTTCTTTCCCTCCATGTCAAAGAACTGCATCCAGGAAAAGGCAGAAAAGTAACGCTCTTCTGCATAAGCCAACAGATCACGTGTCTCTTCAAGAGACAATTCTTCCCAGTTTCCGGTGAAATCCTGTATCTGTACCCGGACATCGCTCAGACGTTCTTTCACCACCATCAGAGCCTGTAGATCCGAGATGGTCTCAATCTGCTCCTGCGACAGTTTCTGTTCCACAGAGATCACATTTCGATTCAGGTTAGCGAAGAGACGCGCCATGTCCTGCTGACCGGCATTCTTCTGTTGGTAATACTGTCCTTTCAACTTGATGTTGTTACCAAAGCAGTAACTCGCCGCAGAGTAAAAATCTCCCAATTGAGTAGCATTCAATGCCATCTGTTGCTGCGATATTACCTCTTCCATTACACCTTCATTGACTGCAACATTTTCTGCTTCAAGCTCCTGGATGAGCTTCTTACTTCTGTCACAAAGGACTTGCTGTAGACCTTTCATAATATTGCGGTATTCTTCACTTTCGGTCACCTCAACAATCTGATGGTTCAGTTGTCTACCAGTAATATGAAAAATCACTTCATCCAAATCCATCACCTCAACAACTTTAGTACTATGGTTCTCTTTGGCAAATTCCGTAATGTTAACAGAAACAAGTGATGTGTTGACAGTCTGGTTGATTGATGAGACAGTTTGGTTGGTATTCAGTTCACGTGAAATTTCCTGGTGAGAACTTCCCTTCGGAATCAAGACTTTCCATAATCCACTCTCTTCAGCAACTTCAATCTTTTCCTTCACTCCGGCCACGGGTCCAACAATCGCTCCGGAATTGATCGTTCCAGTCACTGATACCCCTTCATCATACTCCAAATCTTTTACAGCTATCGTAGTTAAGGCAGCGATAGCTGCTCCAGCAGAAGGGCCACCGATAATACTTGTGTCTGCTGTTATAGTGAAGATAAAATCATATCTTTCGCAGTCCAAATCATAATGCTTGCAGGCGATCTCTTTGGCGAATCTGGTGGAGATCTGCGTATCAAACTTGTTGAGAGGAAAGGTCTCTAGAAAAACCCTTCCGGTTCCCCGCCTCAGCTCAAGGTATAGATCGGCACTGCTTCCTTTGTACTCTCCAGTTAATTCATTTACTTCCTGTACAGCCAGCAGTTTGAGATGATATTGTTCATCACGAGCAGCTAAGGTTGAACGAAGAGGGAAGACCAATAGTACAAGCAAAAACAGCAGTAAAAGTTTATTGGACATCAAAATAAAAATGTGGTGGCATGGTTATTAAATCTTTCTACACTTAACTCTTTTGCCACATCTCTTCAATATGTTCGAGCAGCAGATCTTTGGATAGTCCGTACTTCTCAGAGATGCGAGCCAGGGCAAGCTGTTCTCCATGACCGTCTTTGTTATTCCTGAATGTCCTGAACGCGCTCTCCAACGACCTATGCATCATCCCTTCCCTGGCCAGCTCTATCCTGGAATCATCATCGATGGTTCTGGCCAGTTCGTATGCATGTGTCGGATACCTATCGATGATCAGATCGTACACCTGGGTATACCCTGGATGATCTTCCCTGTCCAGAAAATGAGTTGAAATATAGTGATCACTACCTCCTTCAATCACATCCCTCACTATCTTCTCTCTAATATCTGTTATATATCGGCTGTCCAGATCGCCTTTGCCAGCGATCCACAAGTGGTAAGCCCTCTTCAACTGCCCTTTTTCTTCAAATTGAGTGCTCAACTTACGTAACTCCCCCTCATTCTCAAGGTGCCGGGCAATAGATTCTTTGACATTCAGAGTAACACGGCTGTATACAGTTTCTAAATCGCTACGTTGTACTTTATCTACTTTCAGCTTCTGCATGTCATCATAACGATTGCGCTGCAATCCGGCAATGACCGCCTCAGCAACCTCCGGCCCATCATAATTCAGTTCCCTGAATAAAACATATGCTGACCTGGGATGCTTTGAGGTTTCATTCTTTGCCCATATCAACTTCAGCGCATCGTCATCACTATCCCCTACAGGTGAAGAGTACATCTCATCAGCTGCCAGCTCCCTGATCTTCCTTTCTTCCTTTTTTCCAAGCCGTAGATCATTCTCGCGGTATAACTGGTACATATTCTCCCCAATATGGTAATCTCTGACCCTGTGAAAGCCACCTTTGCTCAATATCCCCTTCAACAGTTTTGTAAGGGTCTTTTTGTCCACTTTCCCATCACGGGTAGCATGACGCACGAGCGGATAATAATTTCCTACTGGATCTTTCATCATCTGCTTACACAATCCATCAAGAGCCACCATGTTGGACGCCTGCTCATAGCTGTCAAAGGCTTTCTCAAGATCTTCCTCCTGCAAAGCTCGCACGGCCCGTCTGTTGAAATATTCTTTCTTCTGCTCGTCCGAAAGTGTCCGTGAAATAGTGTTATAGATCTGCTCTTCACTTTCTTCTCGAAATCTGGCACTGGTCAGCAGGTTATAGAGCAGGTTCTGCTCACCACCACGATCAAGGAGATCTAGGATGCTGCCATCAAGAAAATTCTCTTTGTTTCTTGCGGCCGATTTAACTATTCCCTGCCGCAGTCCATCCCAATCGCCATCAAACAATGCCCGTACGGCAGTGTCCTTGTAGAGGAGCTTGGCTACCTTCTGCCATTCACCCTGCTGCAGATAACCGTTCAATATTCCTTTAACCATCGATGCACGCTCCATCAATGGACAATCAGGCAGTATGCCAGTACCAAGAATGTGGCCTTCCAAGGACAAAGCCGTCAGAGCTTCTCCCAATTTCACTTTTTCATCAATAAATTCCATTGTATAACCCCCGTGTTTGGAAAATCTGGATAATTGAACAACAGAATCTTTATTAAGATTTATTTGATGCAGAGTACATTTACACTGAGCAATCTACCAATAAGAAAAACAAACGACGAAATAGTAGACCTGTTTCCTCAAAGGGAAATAAAAAATCCCAACGGAGCAAGCTCCGGGGAATTCAATTCGTTGGAATTTTTAGTCCTAATTGTGTCAACCGCCGATGCAGAGTCAGGTCACTAGCGTTCGTGAGTTGCTTATCAGCAACCATCAGGGTATGAACCCAATTAGAAATCAAACATAATTTCACCACCATGAACTTGATGCTGAACCAAGATTTCTCCTT
>CAZWBB010000050.1:0-12469 GCA_964632045.1 uncultured Methanosarcinales archaeon
CAATGTGTGAACCGGTTTTGATATCCGAGCCCAACTCACTGGAAGGAAGTAAGCTTAATGTGAAGTGCCCCTCGGTGGATGATGATAAGAAACAGACGCTGGTGTGGAAATGCACACATGAAGATGAGGAAGTCATCCTAAGACATACGCTGGAAGTAACAGCGAGGAGATTTGATCAGAAGTATATTATGGACAAAGGAACTTGTTTCTTTCGTAAGAAAAAGTACTACTTCTCTTTCCAAGGTAATTATGAAGGATACCGCAAAGATAAGCTGTACCAATTGGATGTTACGATGAACGAAAATGACTGGAAGTCAGCAGCCCAGTACATGTTGGCTCCAGGAAGCGTGGGTAAGGCTCCTGAAGAAGGGGGTTTTAAGTGCGAGTCTCTTTTCAAGCCCCTGAATTGCAAGAATCTAAGCAAGAAAGGAAAGGGTCAACTTTATCGTCTATTGCTGGATACGGGTGATAAGGTTCACGGATTTATGTTTTCTGATAAAGGCATGCCGGATAACGGGTTTCATCCGGATCTGTATTATCTAAGGAATGGAAAGAACTTGGTCAAACAGTTGGTAATTCTTGAGGATAGGTGGGTAGGTAGGGAAACGTCTACCCTTTGTGAGTTCAACAAAAAATCAAAGCCAGCTTCGGTTCGTGTAATTAGGTACGAAAGCAAATGAGATCGAGCAGCAATTTGACAAGGATGTTATTTAGGTTAGCTGTAGCGGGCACCAGTTTAGTGGGTCTTGAAGCATATGTTCGGGCGCAGGAAGATGAGTCTTTAGATGTCAGGACGGTAAAAGTTGAAGATACTCACTTGGATCATTATGCTACCTTGCCAGGCGGGTTGGGCAGGTTGGTCGAAGAAAGGATACTAAGTATGTGCTATGATGGTGCTATGCTGAACGATAATGACGAGAATGCACGTGCTGAATACGCCGATGTGGATTCTTCAGGTCCTTTCTTTGTAGATTCACAAGATTTGTACAGTCCCGGACTGGGGATGGTCTCAGTAAAAGATGGTTCTAAGAAATCGTGTGTTGTCTATCTATTTGAAAAGCCTAAGAAAAAAGCAAAATCAGGAACTAGTGTGAACCCGAGCAAAGATAGTCAATGGCTTGACATTCTGGAGAACACTTTTTCCTCCGACGGTTTCCGTATCAAGAATTCACCTTACATCCCCTGTGAACCTTACAATGATGTGTATCATGCTTTGATCAATTATGAGATGAGGACTTTGCCTGAGGAATTCGGTGATAGTCTGCCTGATGGGATAGTGTATCCAAAGAATCTGACAAAGAAAACCAGATCACAGATTAAGGAATGTGTCATCGATAGCGTGGACAAGGGCATGAAACAGTACCGTGGTCATCTAAGGGTTCAGACTGTAGGTCCGAAGATTCTCCCTCGGGATCAGTACAGTATAGGTACGATACTACGATCAAAGGAGCTGTTTGCATTTCTTTTTGAGGATGACAACAAGAACGGTAGCCGGGACCCAGGAGAAAAATTGTTGTATGCCATCCAGGATGATGACGTTATTCAAGATAGTAACAGCAGAGGGATAGTATTCACACCTTTGGTCAACTTTGTCGTGCAAAATGAAGGAGAAGAAAGAACAGGTAGATGTAATATTATCTTTGAGGAAGAGGAGAAGTTAGAGGAGGAAAGCTTTTGGGATGGCATGTCTCCAAGTCGCTTTTCTGTAGCAATCACTCCGCTTTTTGTAAACATTCCTTCTGGTGGTGGCTCCGCTTTCGCAGGTAAGTATTTCGCTGAGAACGGGATGTTCCTTGAATTTGACATCGTGGGGTTGAATGATGTTGAAGATAGCCGATTGGAAGTGGTACCAAGTACTGAGGAGGATGAAGTGGAGGTAGTGAACAAAGAATCTTACATGAGATATGGACCCAAATTTGAATTAGGTATAGGTCGAGAGTTCTGGAAATATGCAGCTTCTAAGTTTATTGTAGGAGCAAAGCGTTACTCCCTGGATTCTGAGAAGGATCCTAACCAATTGATTTTGGATGATTACTGGTCCTGGATGGCGGGGGGAGGTGCCCGGGTAAACCTCTTGGATGATCATCTGGTAGTTGGGTTTAATTATTATTATGAACGAGGCATTGGGGATGTGGCTGGAACAATTATTAGCGAGTCAGTCAATGAGAATTTTAGATTAGACCAGATATCATCTCATAATTTCAGTTTGGCTGGTTCATATATTTCAGATTATGGTCTGTATGGTGGCATGTTTGCTTATGGCGAAGGAAAAGGCGTATTACCTGTAGGCCGGATTTTACCCTGCGGAGGTCCATTTGGTAGAGCTAGCTTTGGTGGATCCATTGGCTGGTATTTCCACAGAAGTACAGTTTCATGGGGGATAGATCTAGTAGCCAAGGTTGAATCAGGTCGAGTAGATAGATTCATAGAGTATGATTACAGACCCGGATTACAGTTGAGAGTGTTTGTAGGGGGCATGTCAAACCCGGGACAGGCAGACTTGTTATCTCCATTATATTGAAAGCTGTTCTACACCGCGCTTTATGTTCTGGTAGACAATATCATGTGCCTCCGGTAACGAGTCAGGTATCAGTTTCTCGGCGTTCATGAGCCGTTCGGCTAGTGATCTGCCATCAAATGTTCCGCTTATTGAAGGGCAGACAGCGACTAAAAAGTCTGATATGGGTCCGCTGAGCAGCTCGCTTTGTTTGGTAGCATAGTTGTATAGGTCTTGTCTGGTATTGAAATCTTGTTCATGGTAAACCAAAGGTCCCGATGACTTCTCAGCTTCTCCATCGATCACATCGTATTCAATCACATCACATTCAATGAGGTCACATTCATTATGACTACTTTCCATTGCATCGCATTCACAAGCTTTAGTAAGTTTTTCAGCTGGATGGCCAGTCAGGATGTATTTTTTGTCATCATCGTTTGAATCTGGGTCGAAGTACCTGGTCCTGTCTCCACTTTCTGTATTATCTCTCTCAGGAGATATTTTTGGTTCATCCGTGTATATCCCCTTTCCTGGTACCACATAATATCTGTTCATGCGGTCTATCTTTTCTTCCAACCGGTTGAGTTTGGCAACCACTTGATCCTGTCCCAGTTTTACGGAATACTTTCTTAGTTCCCTTACATCCAGCTTATACCTGTTTAATTTCTCATTGATAGCAGCTGTCGGACCTTCTATCTTGTTCAGGTGGGAGCCGATCGTTCTTGTTGTCCTCAAGATGTGATCGATGGTTTTCTTCTTCAACTCTTTGAGCAAGGAATTTGGACGTCCACTTTGACCGTTTTCCACGTTCTTGTCATCTGAAAGCCCCAGCAGGACTACGTAAGCATGAAAGTTGTCCTCTTCTTTTATCAACGACCGCATCTTTCCGAGGATAGCATCTGATGCTTCTTGGTACGCGGATATGGTCGGAGCAAGGTATATGATTTTTTGTTTGTGGTCATACTTATCTGGCTCAGTGCGATCTAGGATACCCCTAATTCTCTTCCAAGCGGTTTCTGAGATGCTGTTGGGATTAACAGCGTTAAGTTGGACAAGATGCTTACCGATTATGGAAATATCTCTTTGGATACGATTTTTTGTTTTGTTTACATTTCTTCTCCTACTGGCAACATATTTCACATCGTCAAATAGGTTTTCAACAGCCTTCTGGAACCTGCCATGATCTCCCATAAATATATTGTCGATATCAAAATTCCATCTGGGATCTACTGCCTTAAGCTCCTGCACAACAGAATGGAATTCTTTCTTCCAGTCGCCAGAGAGGTTTATCCTTGAGTATCTCATCGCGATAGTTCTTAGATTTTTGTAGAGACCGTCCATCCATGCGATCCCTCTCCGGAATGTCTCCCCCTTGCTAGTCATCACCCCTCGACGATCCGCTTCTTTGATGACTTGCCTATAGCTCTCGACGATACTCCCCCTTCGCTTTAAGAGTTCGGCAATCTTTTCCTCATCTTCTTCGTTCTTCTCCGCTGCGTCCAACTTACTACATATGTCTTCATAATTACCATACAGTTTACTCTGTTGGTTTCTCAAGAAATCATCCATGAGGATTGATATTCGACCGACGTCATTTGCTTTCGACCAATACCACCTATCATCATATCCCTTCGACCTGAACTCATCAGCAACTGACTTGGCCTTTTCGATATTCTTGATCACGTCTGAAAGTTCATCCTCCCCTCTGTCTTGAAGATGTGAGACCTCACTATCCAAGTTGATGTCTATCAGATCTTGCATAAGTTCCCTTAATTCCCGCGTAAGTTTGGATTTTGGTGGCAGGCTGGGACGAGGATTTTTGGTATAGTATTCAGCACTGATATTCTTGACTGATGTTGTATCATCTTTTGATATCATCTTATGTACCTCATTTCAGCTATCTGGCAGGTCTGTCCTGTCTTGTGGTCGGTTGAATACAGTTTACCATCGACGACCTGATCATCAATCCACTTTTCAAAACTTCCTTTATTGGTCGATGCCAGATATTTCAGACTGGGTTCAGTTTCCACCAACTCCATACCTTCCGTGAAGGCTAGTGACCAGTCCGGCTGTTCAAGATTCTCAAAGTAGCTCAATTCAGCCATCTCTTCTTTATTGTCCTTGTCAGTTGAAAATTCCTTAAGCGTCTTGATAAACTCACCAAAGTAGACGTTAAAGACTGTGTGGTGATCCTCAAGGTTGATCATCAGGTACTTCTGGCCTTCTGATTCGACAACCGTTCTCTCATGAGCATGGAACTTCGCGCAAGCATCAAGAAGCGAGTAATAGTGATCCACATAACCGATGGATTTCTGCGTTCTGGGAACCAGGGAGCTGATGTAATCAGAGAACGGATCGATAATCTTGAGATCCTCAAGTCCCAAACAGTAATCAAGGTGGCTTTTCAACTTCTCTTCCAGTTCCTCCTGTGACTCCGGTTCCACTAGCGAGTATCTCCTCCTTGCTTTATCATCATGGATTGCATCGATGTGATCCGGAGAAGAGTCTGTCCGTAACCGGATGAATCTCCTTGAGGTTTCAGGATCTTTCTTGAAATTATTCTCCAACGCCAACGTATAGATTATGCAGATGCCGCTCTTGATCCTGTATTCGATCGTACCATCTCCACTTTTCTTGGTGACGATCCTTGTCGCATCCTGACCTTCTGTGATATCTTTGATGGCTTCTATTATCGGGCTGTTCTTTCTCTTCATGGCTTTCTGCAGTTCAGGGATATAGATTATCTGTTTGTCGTTGATCTTATCGCTGTCCCTAAAGATGGCCTGGTTTGATGAGAGTCCGATGCGGTATACCTTGTCCTCAACAAGTTCAATCAATTTGTTAGTGACAAAAGTCTTGCCAGAACCGCTGTAACCTTCAACTCCAAATGGGGATTTATTTATCAGGGCCAGACTCATTGCTACAGCCAGGTTCTCTTCTCCGACAACACCTTCATTCCTGAAATAACGTACAATGTCATGCAGGTTGCAATAGTTATGGGACCTTTTCGGAATGATTCCAGTGGGAACAGAGATTTCAACATCTATGGGCCTTTTGATAAGCTCTGGGATGAACTCATCAACTTCTTCATCAACTGTGGGGTTGGGAGAGGAGCTCAATGTGGGAGCAGTAATATCTTCAGTGAAAAGGTCTCCTTTCCCGATGGTAGGAATGATCTCCTTCTCCTCAAACACTTTTTCTTCTCTGATCGGTCTGGATATCCCGGATGGTTTCATCTTCTTCTCCTTCTTCTTATCTAACCAGCCAAATTCCTGTTCCCATAGCTTTCTTCCCGTCTGCGAGCGTAGATCAGATTTCTTTGGTATCATTTTTTACCTCCCGTAAATTTCGTTTGCTTTGGCAAGCGTCAGTTCAGCAAGATCCTCAAACGAGCGGGTAAAGACAACTTCATACCCTGCTTTCTCCAGCTTCTTGGTCTCATCCGATACTGGTGAATCGAGGAATATCGTCCCACTGGACTTGCCATGTCTGAGCGCTTCCTCCAGGTTTGGCAACTCTCTGTCCAGATCCTGGATTAAGGTGTCAGTGATTATCAGTACATGCGATGGATAATCGTGCTCCTTCGTCATCTGGCACATCCTCTCTCCGGGAATCTTCGTCCCCCAACCAGTATAGGAAGTGAGGATATCATCGATCTTATCCCTTTGGTTGGTGAAAGGCTGATATGTATGGCTGGATGAAAAATTGATAACTCCAACCATGTTGCCGTTAGATAGAGCAGTGTCTGAAGCGATCATCGCCGAAAGAAGAGCGAAGGAGACGCATGTTTTGGGATCCGGCATACTGCCGCTCGTATCGTAGACTATTAGCAAATCGGGAGCTGAATCTTGCAGCACACCGGATCTTCCCTCCTTATTTTTCCATTTGTACAGATAATTAGGATGGAGTATTCCAAACTGGCTTAATGAGTACTCCACGTCAGCTTCATGTATGTCGTCCAACTCGCAGCGGACCGGGCTTTCTTTGATGATGCTGCCTGATCTTACGGGGATATTCGGCATTTTTACAGTATAGCTGTCTACCAGATGGCGATAGAACCAGATAGTTGCTTGGCTGTCTTTAGCTAGACCCAAACCGGCGACCGTCTTACGAAAATCATCTTTTCCTAGTTCAGAAGATATACCTTTAAGTTCTTTCTCCAACACTTTTTTCTGCTCGCTAGGAGATGTAGTATTTGCATCATAAGGCAGGAAATCCTTAACACCATGCTGGTCGATCGTAGGTAGTTTACGCAGAGTGCTGCTCTTGGTACTGACAGGTTTAGTATCCTGTTTGTTGTCACCCTGACTATTTTCTGAACCACCGCCCGAGGTAGGCGCTTCCGAGGTCTGATCCGGATTATTGCTTGGTTCTTGTTCCAGATACTTCTTAACTTCTTTGGCAAACTCTTTGATGCTTGTCGGCCATCTTTTTGAGGATGTTGCGCTTTTCTTAAGTATGTCACTAAGCCGTTTCGCGCCTTTCCTCTCTTTTTCACTTAGTGAAGATCCAGCTGGCTTCTTACCAATCATGTCAGCAAAAGTCTGAATGTAGAATTGCCATAGTTTATCTCCACGGTCTTTGGAAAGGTTTTGGTACACATTGACTATCTTATGGTCGCCTTTCTTGAAGAGGTGATAATTCACTATAAGATCGGCAAATAGGTTCTCCACAAATTTCGCTTGCTCAATATTGTTCAACACGGAATTGGCATGGCCTACAAGACGCACAAAATTTCGTAATGAGTATGGACACAACTTGTAATGACCCACCTCATGACCAAGCACCGGTTGTAAAAGCTCAGAACCTACCCTTTTTTCCAGATTCTCGGGGTTGACCATGATATTTTTTGAGTTCATATCAATTGCCGCTATCTCATTTGCCATGATCCCATCAGTAGTATATTTAGGACTGTTAAGAGAGGGGTGCCCCCAAAACTTTCTTACCTGCTGCCAGATAATTTCATTTTCTTTACCAGCATTCATTTTACGTATATCTCCCTTAATGTGACCATCAGCGGGTACTTGGCGAGGGAATCAACTTCAGCGGCTGCTGTGAGCAGATCCTTTGCTTGCTGTTTAGTGATCGACTGTTTGCTTCCTGCCTGATGAGTCTCATGCATGAATACTGCTTTGGTGATATCTCTGTACTCCGGAATGTTGTCAGTGATCTCGTCAAAGGTTCTGAGAGAATTTTCATACATCCCTTCTACCCAGGCGATACGGTCGTTGAAATGCCTTGGATTTTTTTCAAAAGCACCCTTTGTTGGAGTAAGCTTAAACCAGGTACAGTAAGATACAGCATATTTGAGGTCCTCTTCAGTGACCACTTTAGAACCGCGCCAAGCAGCGATTCCTTTGGAATAGATGGTGATGGCGGAGATTGTCCTGGCAGATAAGCCGTTAGTAGTAGAGGAGCAGAGGTTGTTGTCGGCTGTATAATGTGTACAGCTATCGCAAAGAGGTCCGGGACCTTTGTACAGAGCGTTTGATTTGGTTTTTCTTTCAGCAGTCTCGCCAGCCATGTCGCATGTCTTCAATTCGGCTGAGAAATGAGCTAGCTTGGACATAAGTTCAGAAGGGAAATGTGTATTTTTTACAAGTATGCGGAAATTATGTAGGTCACCAGGAGTAATCTTGTTAGCAAGGTTTACCATGAATTCATCAGCCTTTTGCACTTTTCTCTTCTTCATATCATCAAATTGCTCGTAATGGTAAGGATCCAGTTCCTGCACGACGATACCTATATCAAACCTGTCTACAAACGGTTCAGGAAGATCATAATTACCTGAGTCGGCGCCGTTGGCAGTGGCAAAAATTGGCCCGGGAGGAGGGCTGATAAGCTCGTTCTGGTATGTGGTGATACCTCTGTCAACAATCTGGTAGAGAATCGATAGTTTGGATGGGGGGATCCTGTTGGCCTCATCGATGATCTTTGGCGGTATCTTGGAAAAATCACGCACTATCAGATCTTTCTTGCCTTTCATCATCTTGACAACATCGTACTGGGCGATCATCTTCTCTTCTGTAAGTTCAGGGTTTCCATAGATGGTGGCCTGTTGTATGGTTCTTAGCGGTAGGTTGAAGATGGCACTGGAAACGTACTCAGCAAGTGTTGTCTTCCCTGTACCCGGAGCACCGAAGTATATGACTGAGGAATCGTACATAGCAGCAGCCAGGATCGTGAATGTGAGTGGGGCGTTGTACATTTGCTCTCCTACTTCCATAGACTGATTAGAAGCTTCATCCAATGGGATGTTTTCCCTTTTACCAAAGATAAGCTCCAGTGATGGGGTAATGTAATGGCCCTTATCTTTGATCTCCCTATAGACGCCGTGCAGCTTCTGCAGCGAGTTCAGTTTTGATTCCAGGTTTTGTTTTCCGCTTCTTTTTCGGGATTTGGACTTGGTTTGATGGTGGGCAGAGGGGGTATTCGCTCTCCTGGGTTTAGCTTCCACCTTAGCTGCGTTAGATCTGATCTTTTCAAAGAAGTGAGAATTCTTCTTTCTCTCCTCTTCATACAATTCCTGCATACGTTTGCTCATCTCCATTCTATCGGTTTATTACGTCTTGGGTTTAATATCCCGTTGCTCTGCAACGACTAATTTGAAATAAGACGTAATATTTGAAAATGCCGGTTGCGGAGCAAAAAAATTCGCCAATACCCCGCAGCTCTGCTGCGATTGGGATGGTGAATTTTTAGGTATTTTCATTTTATTGTGAGTAAAACTCAAACATCGCTTCTTTCTCAGCTTCGCTCTTCATGCCCCATTCTTCGATTTTTTTGATTATGGTCTTCTCGGTTATTGGTGAATAACCTTTGGAAATTATCGAATTGGCAGTGTCTGCAGGAACTCCTTTCCACAACTGGTCGTACTCAGTGGTGGTCAGAATCTCAGATTCTTTGTATATGTTTCCTATGATTGCCTGGGCTTCCCTACCGTTGATCTTTTCCTTAAATGCGGCATCGCCTACTCTATCCCAGTCTTTAACCTGCACTATACCATTGTGGAGGTCTTTACCGAAATGAAGTGCAAGAACCTGCCCCTTCTCTTCTGCGGTCAGGGGGCCCGGACAGTGGATACGCTCGAAGCGGGCATTTTTCAGTGCGGGATCAACATCTTCCGGTTTATTGGCTGTTCCGATGATGATATAGTTCCCTTTGTTTGGATAGTAACCGCTCATGAACTGGAGCAGCTCTCCCAGTTTCTGCTTGTGGTATTGAGTTGTTCCCGAATCAGTACGGGAAGGGAAGTGGGTGTCGATCTCATCAAAGAAGATGACATACGTCTTCTCTCCTTTGCAGATTTCATTAAGCTGATGCCTCAACATAAGTACGCCGCCTTCTTGCCATGATGTCTCTTTCTTCGGCTGTACTATGGCAAGGTCTTTTCCATAATGAGACGCTATCTTGTCGGCAAGGGTCATCGCATAAAAAGCAGTGAGTGTCTTCCCTGTACCAGTCCCGCCAAAAAAAAGCAGCCCCTGGGTAAACCCGCGCTGTCCTTTGCTCTGCATGAAATAATTGAGTTGTAACTTGGGATCATATGTCATCAGTTTGAAGATCGCACTCTGGGATTCATGCTTAGCTGCTTCGTTTCCTATGATGTCAGCAGCATCGACACGGTTCCTATCGTTGATTGTTATGTACATGAAATCTGTCTTGAACTTATCATCTCCATCCATGAACTCTTCTGCGGGGCCTTTTTTCTTAGCGGGCTTCTTCATACCATGCACCCTGAACTGTGGCGAGACAACCCTGAACTCTTCTACCAGTTCTTTATATCTGCTGTATCTGGGAGCGATACCACGCATCCTTCTGCTTAGATGGTCGAAGAAGAAATTGATCTCAGCATTGGCATTCATGTTGCTGATGTTTTTTGTGATGAAGTCATTGTAACTGTTCAATATCGAGTCGATGATCGTCACATCCGAATGTGAGAAGTTAAGATCCTCATACGTGGGAGATATCAGTGATACCAGTCTATTTTCAAGGGTCTCTCCATTCTGTGAGTTCATCTGCAGAACGGCCTGAGCAGCTGAGTAGCATGATAAGATATTGATAATCTCCTTGTCCTGTGTCCTGTTCATTTTCAATTGTTCAGGTATCTTGGAGTAGGTGGCCATGTATATGGCTGAGAATTTAGGAGCCATGCGGCTCACCTGCTCTGATTTGTCGACAGAATCTTGGTTCATCAGACCGTATTTATCATGAGAATTTTGTTCGATGACTTTCAATATGTCTTTGAATTCAGAGCTGCTGCTATACATCGCTGTGCGATTAAGCAGTGCTGTGTCCAGGGTTATTTCGCTTGCCATTGTCTATGAAAAAAGAAAATAAAAAAACTTATTTGTAAATCTCCATCAGCTTCTTCATCTCGGAGCTTTCTTCAGCCAATGCTACCGGCGTCGCCTGCCAGTTGCTGCTAGAGAGGTCAATCTCGTATTGCTTATCAGCTCTGCGAAGCTCTTCACTGGTACTTTCACTGATTCCTTTTATGCCATCACTTATTCTCCGGGTTGCTTCTCTAGCTTCATCCAGTTCTTTGCTGGTACTTTTCAACCCGCTGTTGAAATCATAGAGGCTCTGGAAATCGTTGCAGTCGCTCAGGTATACATCCATCAGCTCAATTGTTGTGTCAAGTTGTATAGCAAGTTTCTTTCCTGACTTGATGCTGTTTATGTACAGTTGCTTAATTACATCCTTCACCGACCGCATTTGATGCCATCTCTTCAGTTCGTCTTTAGCAGTATCTTTCTTCTCCGCAAGCTTGGATAGGTCGTCAATTAGCGACTGCTTCTGAGATGTGAAGTAGCTTAGCAGGTTTGAATACTGTTCATTACCAGCATCTGCCTCTAGCAGCTCTTCGTATTGCTCGATCTCGTTGTCCGTTTCACCGATGTCCTTGAAGATTCCTTTCTGCATAGCATTTATCTTACTTATTGCATACCTTGAACCCCTGCACATGGTGATGTATTCTTCAACCTGTTTTTCCAATCCTTTTTTGGAGATGGGTACATCTTCTTTGTCATCAAACTTATTGCTCAGTCGGGATTCATAGTTTGCGATGTCTAGATTGATCTTTTCCCTTTTTGTTTCCAAAATTTCCTTTCTGCGAAGAACATCCTTGCGGTACAGATTCTGACCTATGAACTTAGCTGCCTCATACCACAGTCTCCGAGCTCCTTTTACTTCTCCCAAAGCGTCTCTGATCTCCTTTTCAAGCTCTTTGATGTCTTTAGTTTCCTTTGTTTTTGCAATTATTTCTTTTTTTCTCTTTTCCAGATTTGCAAGAGTGTGGTCTATGTCTTCCATCTCATTCTTCCGTTGAGCAGCCCTTATTCCTTGGTATCGCTCATCGGGCATATCAACCACCGCATCATCCAGTGAACGGGTCGCTTCTCCGGGTTGCTCCGAGTTGTACTCGCCACCTATCGTGCTGATCGGTGGTTCCTCAAACAAGTCCGCTCCCGATTTGCCATTCGTGGGACCTTCTGTTTCCATTTTTATTTCCTCCAACTTTTTTATTCTTTTGATTCACGTTTTACCTTATAATACTTGGTTGTATTAACGACGACGACAAGACGTGATCATCCCGAATATTTCTCTATGAGTAGATCTACGGAAATATCCTTAAAGTCCTTGTTGTCCATTTCCTTCAGAACGTCCAGTGTCGTCTTGATACCTTCCAAATTCCTTTGTTTGTTCCTTCCCACTTATATCATCAAGTCTATTTTTGACTGACCAGATAATTGTCTATAAGTCCTATAGTAGCATTGATCCTGTCCAAAGACTGATCTGTCAGCGATTCCATCTTCTTATACCTGTGAAGCACAGATTCCTTCGTTTTCGTCAGTGAATGATATTTTTGCAGTTCATCAGAAAGATCATCTTCTTGTGTGAGTGTAAACTCAAGTTTGTCAAGCAATTCTACTTTTTGCAGACACAGTTCAGATAACTTATGTTCAGACT
>CAZWBB010000051.1:0-12120 GCA_964632045.1 uncultured Methanosarcinales archaeon
AGACAGTACCGACCTCCTCTGCGGGAAGTGATTCTGGAACTTATCCAGGGTGGTATCTCGGGAAAGGAAAGCCCTGAAGAGGCTGCGCAGCGAGAACTTCTTGAAGAGACCGGTTATGAAGGAAGGTTGAAGCACATGGGAATGATCTATCCTCTCCCAGGTTCATTGGATGCGCGATTTGATCTGTTTGAGGCAATTGAACTGCGCAAAGTACAGGAGCCGATGCTGGATGAGAATGAACATCTTGAATTGACGACTCGGAAATATCACGAGGTATTGGAGGAAGTTCTGTCAGATCAGCAGCATGACAGTGCTGTGGTGGCGGCTGTGTTGTTGCATGAGGTGAAGAAGTTGAACGGCCAACGTGGATGAATTGTCGTTGTGGCTACCATTACTACAAAACCACCACTCAAACAATCAACATACCCCACCATATTCTGCAAAAAAAAAGAAATTTCTGTCACAAAGTTTATATCCTTCCTTTGCCTAGAGAATACCAAGATGGGGATATAAGCATTTTTCCCACAAAAACTAGAGTAAAAAGGGGGTCTTCGACTATGCAGCAAAACTCGCTAAAGGAAACAGGAAGTAGTGAGATATTGATCCTGGCCTGTCTTAAGAGGAATAATCGTAACAAAAAAAGGCTTTTCCCTGCAGCCAACATCCAACATCAACTGGAGAGTCAGAAGGAGAGGAGTGTCATCAGATGTAATTCCTCGTTGGACTTCAGGGAACTGGGATACGCTATCAAGGCAAAGATCCGTATTCCTGAAAACAAGCGGTTGCTGCAGTTCTTTACTGATCACCCTAACACAACCCAGATCAATCACAAAGTGAATGGCCAAGTGGCCGATTCAACCATAGAAATGTCTTTCCAAGATAAAAAAAAGCTGAACCAGTTTTTGATATTGCTGGAGAATAAGTATAAAGTTAGAGATAAAGTCCTCTTCACCATTGCTGAGGACATCAGACGAGAAGGATTTCTTTATAGAGACGCCTGGGACTACAAAGCCTGAAAGAAAAGTTAAGAGGAGAAACAGAGTTTCCCCTCCTAACAAACCTCGCTAAAGGTTAGATGGTAGTAGTGTCTGGGATATATAAATTTTTCGCAGAGAATGGGAAAAATCAACAAAATTGTGAATAAGCAAATCGAAAAACGTAATTGGACAACTATGCAGCATCCCTACTACCATCCACCCGTATTACCAGAAGATTCCTGGCTGGTACGCAGAAGAAGATATTATTCATCCTAGTTTCCGCCCACCCATAGAAAAATGTCATCTGACTCACATCCGGAACTGGAAGAAGTTCTCCGAGACTATCTGCTTTCCTTCTCTGAGCAGATAAAAGAGATAGTCGATCAGATAGAATTGAAAAGATGGAATGAGAAAGATAAAGAGACTATCACAGCTAACCTTATCAAGCTGAGCAGGTATCAGCCATGCCAGAAGCTAAGTGAGTTCCTGTATTATACCATCAGCAGTCTTCCTTTCTCAATCCCGCCATACCAACTCCTCTCTGCAAAGAACCTCACAGACCGCCTGCTGCGTTTCGAAGAGATCAAGAAGGATTTTCCAAAAGGGGTTGATTGGGCCTACGATATCTTCATCAATTGGTGGTGGGAAGCGGATCTCCCCAACAACTCCTACTCGCTTCCGTTACTTATTGAAGATATCATCGATTCCCACGAAGGCATCCTTAAAGCGGTAGCTTCAGTGGATGAAGTGAGAAGGAACCTCATCGAGATAAACCATTCCACCACTAAGGCAAAGCTTCCCGTGAGGCATAACCAGTTTGGCAGGATAGCTGCGGAATGTGCGGAGTTGTATCACAGTTGTGTGATTGAAAAAGGAAACAAATCCATCTATGAGCTGGGAGTCAAGTTCAGGAAGAAAGCCCTACTCGGGTCAAATCAGGAACTCATTGTCGGATTGAGCAGCCTGCCCTCAGAACCACCTCAGAAACTGGTGGAGATAGTCAGGCGAGCTATTGATGACATAAGCGATGACTGCCGGGAATTGATCGAGGATTCTCTGACTCGTTCCCTAACCTGTCTGATCAAGACTGTCGTGCAGACCTACCAGCACATCAGTAAGGAAGAGATGCATATCTTCCTGGAGAACTTTGATGTCTATACAGACAAGACCATACTCAGCACTGTAAAAGCTCTTAACAAGCAATTACTAGCTTACACATCCAAAGGCCAGATGGCTATCGTAGGCAGGATAGATGATGCCCGCGACACTCTGGACAGGATGGAGACGCAGGCAACCCTTTATTTCATGGATCGTCATCAGAGTATTGAGCAGAGATTAGGTCCGGAAATAGCTAAAGAGTTCAGGGAAAACGTGAACCTGTTCACAAGTATCGGATTAGGAAGAAGGATAGAATTCACGGATCTTTACAGCCGCTTCTTATTAGATGAACTGCATCCTGGAGAAGAAGGTATTCTTGCTCCCATCCTGGTGAATCTGGCTGAATTTTCCCTGCGCAAGACAGAGAACGAAGTAAGTCTAAGGCAAATACTGACCAAAGGTCCGACAAAATGCAACGGCCACCTTGTGAAATCACTCAAAGAGACCACAGGAAATGATATCCCATTCTTTTGGGACTTCAGGGTACTGCAAAAGAATCTCTATACGACCTATCCCGGATTCCTCAGCTACCAGGCTCTGGTCGACGCCGGCTTCAATGAAGATATCTATATCAACCTGGCCGAGCAGCTGGCAGAATCTGGTTCACTTGAACAAAAGCTGCTTATCATCGGTGGAGGTTGCGGTATAGCCAGGAAGGAAGCCATCATGTTGAAAGAACTAAGAGAAAGGCTGCATAGCTGCGGTAAGAGATATGATGTTGAGCTCCTTTTAATCGACAACAGTAAACCAGCTCGGGATCTAGCGGTGATGACTTTCACAAGCGAACAGATCTATGCTTTTCCAAATCTTCCCCCGGTAGTTGACTGGGATCTGGAGAATCTTCACCCTCAACTCTTCGAGAAGCACCGAGATCTGCTCAAAGACAGGCAGATAATCTTTACCGCTTTTGGTGGAGTAGCTTTCAATATCCCTAACATCTGGGGGATGTACTCTAACATCAGGGACATCTTCATGCGTCGTGCCAAAGGAGAGCTCTATGATCGTCATCCCGTAAGCAGGGCCGTAATCAAAGGCTGGAACACGATAAAAGGATCATCCAGCAAGGAACCGGTCAAGAAAAGAGGCGGGGCTACCCAACCCGACCTGATAATCACCGAATGGAATTCAGAGAAGAACCTTGATTATTATTATCATCCAGCATCAGTAGAATTTCTCAACCGAGGTATCAGCGCAGGTTACCAAATATCCGCCAAGGATCTTGCGAAAGATGACCCCGTGTTTGTGTTAGATGAGAAGAACCATCGAGTAAGATCTTTTTATCTGCTGCGCAAAGGACACAAGCTCAGTGAATGGAAGGGGCAAGATGTTCCGGCGATATTAGTCATCGACTCAGGAAAGCCAGAAGAGATGGACTTTGACAACAGTATGCGTGGAGTAGGCTTCAGAAACGAGTTCAGCCATCATGGCAGTTCCACCTTCGCCATATCTCAGGCGCAGGAGCCAGATGTTGTCTACGAACCACAGATCAGGTATTTCATCAGATCATTTGAAGAAGATTTCAGGGGATAAAAAATGACAAAGCAAGGACGAAGTTCTGAAGGGATGGGAAGATCCTCCCGTGGAATAGAAGAGATATACAAAGCATTGGTAGAAGAAGATGTAAGTCCATTCAGGATAAAGCACCCGTTCAGAGGGCTTATCCAGCCTTATGACCCTCTTGATGATTATCCTCTTTGCAGGATCGGCAACTTTGCACGCATCACCGAAAGATACCTGGAGAACTGGATCAACCTCGACAAGCTTATCGGAAAGATGGTACGCAGCAGATCTGGCAGTGTCCTCAACCCGATGGAAGCACAGGAACAGAGGCAACTTCTTAGGGAGGCTTTGTTTCAGATAGGTACCGATTCTTATCTTACGGAAGAGGAGTGGAAAGATAAGCGCAGCTGCCGACAGATAGATTCAGTTATAGAAGCTGGCACAGAGATCACTGTATTGGCGAACAAACTGATGGCTTGCAGCTTAGAAAGCAGACTCAAGGATTTCTTCACCCAGCCTAACCACACTCCCCGGGACAGATTTGTCATCTGTGACATCGGCCCCGGAACTGGCAATACGATAATTCCGCTGATCGAGCTCATCGACCAGCTTGCTTATCAGATCCCTGCTGCCAGAAATTATGCTGACAAGCTGGAGATCATACTTATTGATGGACAGCAGGAAGCTCTTGATCAGACATCTGAAAGGCTAAAAAAAAAATCAGGACATCCGGATAATTTCCGGGATGCTGTAAGAAACATTACTGCCATCAGGGACAATTTTGGTTATCTGCATCGCAATCCGGAATTAGCGGGCCATCTGGGAGAAGTTGATCTGATCATTTCAGGAGCTGCGATAATGCACAACACCCAAAAAAGACCTTTTTTTTCTATGATGCACTCTCTACTTAAGGAGGAGGGTCTCTTCTGCTGTTGGGACTGGTATTTCAAAACTTTCATCGCTCCAAGCATAAAAATTGGCGAACGTACATCAAGATTGATTCAGCTTGAGGACAAGTATTCAGGCATCGGGACGGAATATGTATTGGCAGAAGATGAACCTTTAACTCCGGATATCAGAAAGCAGCGGGAACACAGTTACTGCAGAGTTATCGGAATACTCCCTGAGCGGGAATTGAACCTTGCCCTGCAGAACAACATCAACTGGTTATGGTTATATGGTTATATCCGCAGGAATCCCCATTCCAGCAGCCGGGAGGAGAAAGAGATTTTTTATGAGGGCAGGTTCGAACCAGTATCCAGAAGACTGACGAAGATGTTCTGGGAGAAAGTGCGGACTCCAAAAGGATTCAATTTTGTCGAACACTTCCTTTCCAAGTTGGTGGGCATCGCTCCGTTCACCATGACCGCTTATAATTACATAGAAGGATATGGTGATGATTATTCTTCTCTGCTGAGAAAAGAAGGTTTCAACGATTCGGTCAACTTGAGTTTTACCAGGATGCTCCGCTCTTTCCCAGAACTGGAAAAGTCTACTCTTTTAGATGAGATGAAAAAAGAAACAATAAGATTCAGTTATGGGATTAAGGAGAGAGGTGCTCTCCTAAAAGGATACCTGCCCTAATCTTTCTGTCTCAGCCGAAAGATCTGCTCCCAATTCTGCATCAACAGCAGCAAGGTCTACAATATAAGCTTTTACATCAGCAACTGCTTCCCGGACAAGTTCTCCTGCCCTTTGAGGTTGTTCCTGCATCAACAGCAACATTGCCACCCATTGCAGCAAGGTTTCCTGCAACTGCTACTGTTCCGGTAAAAGTACATAGATCCACAAACGCTGTAATAGGCCCTTCTGTAGGGGCATCTTCCAAAAGTCCACTTAATTCACTTACATAATCCATTGTCATCACCTTTGTTGTTTATATGGTGTCAGAAATGATGGTACTATTTAAATGTTTCGGTATTTGTCACTCATTAGTGGTTCAGCAAGGCTCTGATTATTTCTCCACACCTCAACTCATCCTTTCCTTAACCATACCAATGATCTGGTAGGGATTCAGTTTCCTTTCTGTCTCCACTCCTACCTTCTGAATCTCTTCGGCGATCTGATGGTACTTCTCTGGTGGAAGAGCTGTGAAGAGTTCGCTGACTGCACCGATCACCTTATCATTAGAATATATTCTTCGGATCTCCCCCCGGAAGGCATGCTTGGTACGGAAGTAGTTGGCTAAATCAGCCAAACAAGGGACTGCAGCAATAGCACCTCCTCCAGCCGTACAACTTAGCAGAAATTCCATGGCAGATTCCTTTGCAACATACCCTGCTTCAATCCCCACTGCACCAACGACCGCTCCAAGAACTAAACATCCTGTTACTCCCATCATATAAACTGCTCCCTCAATGTTGTCAATAAATAATCCACGACCCCAACTCCTCCTGTAATCATTATTCACTAAATAAAAATAATCTTCCTCTTGGGTTTGATTGGAGTTGAAGTGATTTACTCCCAGCAGTCCTTCCTTATCTTCTAGGTACATGACCAGGGCTTGCTCCCTCGCCTCCCTAAAGCCCCTCTTAGTAAGCTGTTTTGCTCGCTCAGCTAGTTCTCCTTTTTTAATCCGCTGGAGATAACTTTTCACGGCCTTATCATCTATCTCACCATCAAGTTCATTGGCGGCCATTTTCAGCCTGAAAAAAATACGATGCAGGTCAGGTTTAGTCATTCCTGATGAATGTGCTTTCTCTACCAGGGAACGGAACCCAGGAAAAGCTACCAGTTCGTCTACCGGCTTTTTCCATTCCCCAATTCTCTTAATCCCATCAGGATGACAACGTAGCGATGCCAATTGTAAGCGATCCATATCGAAGACCTGTTCGGGGCACTCTTCAGCAAACTTCTGGCAGTAATCATTGATACAATAATCATCATCTCCCTCATGGATCATTCCTACAACATTACTGACAAACTCTCTTTCCCTATCACTCACTGGATTGTCGTGGAGATAGGCCTACATCCTGCGGATCTTTTCAGGATCCCGCAATCCTTTGCCCAGGATGTCTTCCTGCACAAACTGAGTGATTTCTACCTCAGGGATGTCCCAGTCAGTCATCTTGACCATCGCTTTCTGAGAGATTTGAGGGAGGGTTGTTCTGCCTGATTTCCCATCTGACTTCTTGCCTGATATCTTGCTTTCAATATATTCAATAACTGCGTCAACACTCCCTGGCCGTTCTTCCGGGACTAAAGAAACCAGCTGTTGGAGTAAGCGATCATCTTCCCGGTCATCCATCCTGTAGTGGATCCTGTATGGGGTACCCATCTCCCTGGAAACAAGTTCTTTGGGTTCCTGACCGGAGATCAGTTCTGCCCACAGTGCCCCTAGAGCATAAAGATCGCTCTGTTTAGAGTATTCACCGATCATCACTTCCGGTGCTGCATAGCCAGGGGTATGAAGACAAGTCGAGGAGAGTTGGTTTATTTCATCAAGCTCTTTCATGGCACCGATATCAACGAGTTTTACTTTATCTTCTTCAGTAAGCATGATGTTGCTGGAAGAGATATCCCTGTGTAGATAGCCAAGATTGTGGATAGCTTTGAGTCCTCTGGCCGTGTCCAAAATTATCTTCCTTGATTCTCCTGCTGAAAAAGATCCCTGGCTCAGCTTCATACGTTCTTGCAGCGATTCGCGCAGTGTGCTTCCCTTAATCCTCTCCAATAGAATATACTGCCGGCCTTCCTCCCGGCATGACCCATGAAATTCAGGAAAATAGGGATTACCATTAATTATTTCCCATGACTGTACTTCCCTGTCGGCCAACTGCAGATCCTTTAGTGCAGTGTTCTCTCCCTGACCCCACTTTTCTGGATCAAGAACCTTTACAGCAAGCTCTTTGTCACTGTCTTCAAGTTCAAATACTTCGGCAAACTTCCCTTTACCAATCATGCGGAAGAGCTTCTCATTCAACTCCATTGGGGTGGCCGTTTTCATTCTCGGTTTTTTTCAGCTTGTTGATACCACTCATGAACATGCCTGCTGTGAAATAGGCCGCTCCAAAGAGAAGTGGAATGCCGACCAAAGGGGTGGCCCATGACGCACAGTCCCCGGGGAGATGCATGAGTTCAAATACGGTTTGGGTGACGTTGTAATAATCGTGACCTGGTTGCGCTCCGGAAAGACACATCTTCATATAGTAGAGCGTATTTGAGAAACATAGTCCACCTGCTGCTGTCTCGGCCATCCCTAATACCGGTTTCTTGTTCCAGATAGAAGTTCCATGGCTTACTAAGCCCACTCCCAAAGCAGTGTAGATATACTCCGGAGCACCGGTAGCGACAATGTTACTCAATTTTCCCAAAACATCATTTGCATGTGAAAGGTACGCAACCCCGCCTCCAATTTCTGCTCCTTCGATAAATCCTCCGGATAGGAACTCTAATGGAGATGTATACCACGCTTTCTCTGACAGATGGATCTTTGAGCAACCTCCTCCGAGAACTCTCTGAGTGGTACAATGTATCCCTTCATGGATGGGTGTCTGTAAGGCGACCACTCCACCCAATCCAAGGTATTTCCCTGTTTTTGATAATACTTTTTTGACTAATCCTGACATTTTCTATTCCTCTGTTGGTGGTACATAACTTGGAAGATATTTCTCTGGATGCTGTTGGATTTCTTTCTTGACAGAGGTCTGCCATTTCTTCCCGTTGATAAGACAGCCTCCTCCTTCCAAGAGACCCTCGATTGCTCCTATCTTTGCACACAACCCGGCTCCCAACCCCAGAAGTCCACCAGATAGAGCAAGAACCCCAGCAGCCAGAAGAGGGAAAGCGAACAACGGAGTCCCCATTTTTGCCTCCACATATTCAATATTATCTTTGACGTGGCCAATAGCATATGCTTTATACTCCATACCAGGAGGAGCAAGTTGATCCTTCTTTGTATAGTGAGTTACTATCCCGATTCCCATCAGGGGTAAGACACATACGCTGCCAGCAATCGCTCCCTGCTGCGCCCCTTCTACTCCATTTCCGAAATAACCCAAGGCAGCTCCTACCACTGCTGGACGGGCAATCTGTTTCCCATAGTTCCAGACTTTTTTTGCAACCTTTCTGACAACTCCATATTTTTGCTTCTTTTCAAGTCCATCCACCACAAGATTTTCCAGCGCCTCATTTTTTACACGGTTAGCAAATGTTTCCTTTTCCTCGAGCATTCCACAAGAACAGGCTTGTTGAAGAAAATCTTCCCAGAATTCATCGTAGGACATCTGTAATTGAAGAGGTGCTTCCTGCTTTTCTTCGGGTTCTTCAATATAAACTGTCGAATAAGCATCCTCATCTACTTCAGACTGCTCTCCTGCCTCCATCATATCGCCATCGAGTAGTATTGCCATTTTTCTATTCTTTTGTTGGTGGAACGTAGCCAGGGAAGTACTTGGTTGGATGTTCTCTAATCTCCTTCCTGACACTATTCTGTACTTTTTTGGACATGACTAGGTTTTGGAATGTTGATACCATACCCTGAATTAATCCTATTTGAGCACATAGACCTGCTCCCTGACTCAAAAATGCACCTGTAAGGGCATATACTCCAGTATATAGTCCTGTGCCTCCAATGAACTGGAAAAATAGTTCTTTTGGGCTTTCTAGGTTTCCAAAGCCGCTTTTGATCACTTCTTTGACTATTGCTTTATATTCCCGACCATTTCTGGCAGTGGAATCTTTCTTCACGTATTTTGCTACTTCATTGATTCCAATCACAGGAAGGGAAACAATACTTCCTGCAATCGCTCCTTGTTGCGCTCCTTCGATTCCTGCGCTGAAGTAGCCTAAGACCGCTCCAATGATGGCTGGAGTAGCAATCTGTTTACCATAGTTCCAGACATTTACTGCAGCCTTTCCAATGAATCCCCTTTTCTCAGACTTGACACACATGTTTTCTACAACAGTATCCAAAGCCTCATCCTGGATCCGTTGAGTCTGCATTTTCCGGGATAATGTCCCCGCGACTGTTCCCCAGGGATGCGAACTTGGTTGTGCCGGACAAGCCTGATCCAACAGATCTTCCCAGAATTCATTGTAGGACATCTGTAATTGAGGAGCTGGTTTGAGTTCTTCCACTGATTCCTCTTTCTCCTCATCATCTCTGGTTATAGTGTAAACCAAGCTATCACTATCATCCAGCTGCGGCTGCTCTTCCGCCTCCATCATATCGCCGTCAAGTAGTATTGCCATTTTTCTATTCCATAGTTGGTGGTACGTAATTTGGAAGATATTTCTCCGGATGATTTTGGATTTCTTTTTTGACTAGAGTCTGATATTTTTTCCCTTTTAGCATGGAGCCGCCTCCTTCCAAGATACCTTCGACTGCTCCGATCTTGGCACACAATCCTGCTCCCAATCCAAATAGTCCGCCAGTAAGAGCCAGACATCCCGAAACTATCAGTGGAAAAAAGAGCAAAGGCACATGACCTTTCTTCTCCACGTACTCAATATCATCTTTGATACTTTTTATTGCTCTCTCTTTATACTCAAATCCTGGAGGGGCAAGCGGGTCTTTCCGATTATTACGAAGTACAAGCCCTAATCCCACCCAGGGTAAAACACAGATGCTGCCAGCGATCGCTCCCTGTTGCGCTCCTTCAATTCCATTACCAAGATAACCTAATACTGCTCCTACTGCGGCTGGACGGGCAACCGGCTTCCCATAATTCCAGACTTTCCCTGCAACTTTTCTGAGAAGACTTTTATCCTCTGTCAGCTGAGCCACAACTACATTCTCCAATGCTTCCTCTTCAATTTTACGGGTAATCTCTCTCTGGTCTTGGAGGTTTCCATAAGGACAAGCCTGTTGCATAAAATCTTCCCAGAATTCATCGTAGGACAACTGTGGTGCTGCCTGTTCTTCAATTTTTTCCTCCAGCTCTTCTACAACTGCAGAATAAACTCCAGGATCATCCTCTTCCAGCTGCAGCTTCTCTTCTGTTTCCCATAGTTCACCGTCATCGAGTAGTATTGCCATTTTTCATCCATATTCCTATTCAATCAACGCATCCTTTTCTGTCAACTCGGGCTGCTCCACAGGCTGTGCTTCCATAATCCCATACAACTTCTTGAAATAATCCTGCTGCTTCTCGAGGGATGCTTTGAAATAAATTTCATATTCCTCCATGCTGGGGAAATACATTTCAAGGAATTGCTGCTGCAGGTCAGGAGTACTACCTTCCTTGACCTGCTGCCTTAAGTTACGCAGCCTGGCAAAGAGCCTGTCGTAAAGTTTCTCCCTCTCCTGGAAGACCATGGCAAACTCTTCGTAAGAAGCTGCTTTCTTCAATGCCCCCTGCCATCTTTCCAACGAAAGAGATTCAATCTCTCCTCTGGGAACATCAACAGCAACCAGTTTAGCTGCTTCCTCATACAGCCTTTCTTCATCATGGGCATTCTTCTGCAGCTGTAGGAGAAGTTTGTCGCTGATATAGAAACCTTGAATATGTGTGTAGTCCCGCCAATAGCCATTGTAGGAAATATTCTTTCCTTTGTTCTTGAAAGGCAGCAGATGCCCGACTTCATCATAATTAAAATCCAAAGTCCTCTCCACATTTGCTTTGATCTCTTCGGGCAGGAAGACCAGATTCTTGAACTGATGTTCAATGGTAATCTCCCGGTCCATCTGGTTATAACGCTGTGTCTCCAACTGCATAACCCTTTCTCCGACCAGTTCTTCCACAGAATCCCTGATCAGGTAATAAGCCCCAACAACTAATCCTCCAAGTAATCCGATAATAGTACCAAACATCAGCACAGGCCCGGCCAGACTCACTGCCAGCTTTTTTGTATCCTGCCAGAATTCCTGCCGCTTCTTTTCCTTGACCTGCTGCTGCAGAAGGCAGTCATTCCAGGCTACAGATGCCCCCACTAATGCTTCATCACTAATACCTGCTTCTTTCAGGTTAGCGATTAGCTCATCCAAAGTGGTCGTCTCATGTCTGACCAGTGCCTTGGCCTCTTTTGCTGTTTCAAACTGAGAAACTATATTCATGAATTGTCTTTCCTGTTCCTTTGTAAGCGTTGCCATTTTTACCCCAACATCTATGCCACTCAACCTCAAGAAACACCCTCTGACATATCTGGAACCAGGATTATATTTAAATGTTTCTGTTTGGAATTACTTGGAAGTAGTATTTCGCGGGATTCCCTGAACTTCTTTTCCTAAAACTTATAAATGCAACTTATCCCGTAAAAATAGAAAGTACTAGGGGGGTAAAAATGGATAAATTTTATGATGTAGGAACATTTGAAGAAGGAGAGTTAGTAATAAAACTTCCGGGAACTGATCTCAAGATGAAGTATGATTCCGGAACAGCTCATGTGAATGAAACAGGAAATATCGCTTACGTAGCCCTACAGGTAAGGGACTTCTCGGCGGAAGAGAATGAGGCAAAGGCGTCAGGTATGTTTGGGTCGCTGGGAGATATGCTGAGGGAACAGCTAGAGGATCCTGAAATCAGATCCCAAATGCTGAAAATCT
>CAZWBB010000052.1:0-11938 GCA_964632045.1 uncultured Methanosarcinales archaeon
AGGATTCCTCTTGTCAGTGAATAATATGCGAAAACGTATATACCCTTGCCCTAACACTATATAGCATTAGGGAAATGTATTTATATATAAAGGTTTTGTATACTAAATAGAAAAACGCTGTAGATCAAAATCTATGGCATGCCAGGGGTGGTGAAAATGTATCCAAAAACAAATAGGTGGGGGTATTCTGAAGAGGAGATGTCCTTCGAGGAGTCTGATATCAGGACCCGTAAAGGAAGGGAGAAGCTGGTAAGTGATGACCAGTTACGTAATTGGGAAGATGGGTTCCTTATGGGATTCCATGCTGAAGAAGAGGAGATATTAGATCTGTGAAATGTCCGCAAAGAAAGCTTTGGGGATAAAAGATTGTCCTCTTAATGATGCTGAGATAATGCGGATTATTAGCGATGCACGTAAGAGGCACGAAAACGTCGTAGAAATTCCTTCAGGAGGGAAGGTTGTGAGAATCAGGCTAAAGAAGGTCGCTCCTGAAGGGTTAATGCGTCAATGGCGTGATTATTATGCGAAGTAGTTGTTTATTTCTGGATAATGGAGTAAGAGCTATGGGTGTGTAACCTCACTATAAACCCACTACCAATTACACTTAACCAAATTAGGAAAAGTCTATAAACAGGTAAGATTTTCTTTAACAGATGAAATACCTGAGCAAAGCTCTGCAAAAGACCTGGATGACGACAAAAAAGCACAAATTACTTTTCATAACTCTAGTCATTATACAAATTGCTTTCTTTGCACTTCTTTTGTATGTGAGTTGGCATTATAACTTGAAAGTCATGTCAGAATTTGATGCCATCCGCAATGTTTTAGGAGAAGAAGATTACTCCAACGGTGCCCTTTCCACAACCGGAATGTCCGCTACTTTCCATGGCTTCCATTCAATTATCGATCACATAACTTACTTTGCTGTATGGGTGCTGGCAATATTTTCTGTAATTAATGGTTTATTGTGGGTATGTTCCCATCAGATGTATGCCAACCGCAATTGGAAGAAGGCATCTGCATCTGAAGTTGCTCAGCGGTGGCTTAAGTATGCTTCTTCTTCTATCCTGTTACTCGCTCCATTCCTGGTTGCCGGTCATTATTTGCTGAAGAGATTGGTTAGTTTCTCTGGTACAGAAGAACAGATATTCAACATCACCTATGTTCTGGTGGGTCTGCTGGTCGTGTTCTATTATGTCCTGGTTGTTGCATCTGCTTTCATTCACGCAAGATCTTGGAAAAAGTGGATGAAGATAACTTTTGCTACGGGGATTAAGAATTTGCATAAAGTATTGCCTATACTTCTGCTAAATGTTGTTGTTCTTACTGTTGTAGGGGGGTCTGGTTACTGGATGTTTATTCATCTGCCATCACTTTGGCTACTTATCATTTCAGCATTGTTGCTGATCGTGGTGCTTGTTGTCTCAAGAATCTTCTGGATTGCAGCACTATGGGAGATTGGAAATGAAAAAGGTCATCATTGATACGAATGCCTTGATGGCCATTGAAGAGTTTAGGATGGATATTTTTAGAGAGTTGGAGAAGTGTTGTGATTTTAGGTATAAGGTTTTGGTCCTAGGTGGGACTGTGGATGAATTGAAGAAGATTACCAATGAACAGAGAGGGAAGTATAAAAGAGCTGCGAAATTGGCTCTGATGTTGATCGGGGCAAAGAAGGTTGGGATAATTGAACATGGCGATAAATGTTTTGTTGATGATCTGTTGGTTGAATATTCTAAAAAAGGCTATCTGATTCTAACACAAGATATTGCGCTGAAGAGAAGACTGGTTAAACCTTATTTGACAATAAGACAGAAGAATAGAATTGTGCTGGTCAGATAGGATAAAAGCTCTACTTGGGTCACTCTTCTCAGCAAGATTGATGAATCCAAACAGAAAGCTGCTTTCTGACAACAGATTAACAAATATATGCTTTAACCGTAGCTGACGGAACACATCCCGGAATAGTCACAACGTTCACGACAATGTCTGTTTCCTCTGCATGTCCGAGTCTGATAGAATTGCAGCCAGGATGGAAGGATTCTTTCAGTTGGTACCCTTTGGCAGTATAATGCTCTTCAGCCAAATCCAAAATATGCTTGGCTGTAAGTTGTTCAAATAGTTCATATACAACAAAATCTTCTTCAACATTTGTATCAAGAGGCTGAGCTCTTCCTTTGGATGGGGGTATGCCTTCTAGCATCGATTTCCAAGCTTTGTCATCATTGATATATGAACCTGCCTGCAAAGATTCCGTTACATGTTGTCTTAGGGTTGTATTTTTCAACTTAGATTTTTGAGAACTCGCTCTTTTATAAAACTTTCTCTCCTCAACAGGGGTAAATGTGGGTCTTACTCCCCAACTCCTAACAAGAAAGCCTTAACACTCTGTTGCTCCAGCTCCTCATAAAGCAGCACATCGCTTTTATTCTCACAATCCCGGTCAGAATAGATAACAAAATTTTTCTCCGTCTTCTTTCCCAGATAGCCAAAAGAAAACTGTTCTTCGCTCACGCAGGCAAGTAATGATTTTAGCGGAAGTGCTTTTGCTTCTTCTACCTGCAGGGGAAGATACTGCTTGGGTTGGATTCTGGCGATTATGCTTTTAGGAGGGCAATCCTGCAGCCGGGTTAGCCAGGTGACAGAGGAATCACCATTTTTCTTTTCCATGTAATTCATGATCACCTTGATATCCAACGCATTTACTTCTTTGACATAAGCTGTCCGGTATTTCCCATTATCATCTACAATGATCAAATCTGCTGGTTGAACTTGTTGGGAAGGAGATTGGTAGATCTGCCGGATCTCTTTTAATTCTTCCTGAATAGTGTGTTTCCTGAGTTCTCTTTCAGTCTTAGAAATTCTTTCTTTCCGTTTCCCGAAAAAGTATCCTGTAACTCCGGACAGGACAGCACTAGCCAAGGCCGGTCCAAAGGTAATTAGTGCAGGATGGGCTTCTGGGTTGTACCTCATACCCCATAAGTAACAACCAGTAATATAGCCCCCCACCATCCCTAACACGCCGAATGCTCCAGCAGGAACCAAAACATAAGGTGTGACATCGAAATACCCTGTCCCGTCCAGAGATATCAAGTCTCTATCCAGTATGCATTTTTTCTCATAAGCATCAATAATCTGTTCCAACGCTTCCGTGTCAGTCCATCTGGTCATCTGCTTTTCCTTGAATTCACACAGAGCCTTCTCTACTACCTCTGGTGTATAACCTAGCTCCACCAACTCCTCACAGATGCTTTCATCAGAAAAAAGCTTATCCAGAGACTCCTCATCTGTAGCTTGCTGCCTCTCCTGCAGAGCTTCAGCGATATCGATAAGTTCCATAAATTGCTTACCTGTGTACTCTTCATGACCGCCGATGGAGAGGTTCCTCTGCTGCTCCTCCTTTAAAACTACTGATGTGACCCCCATATCAGCTGTTAAACATATCATGTATATAAATCTTACTTCTCTCAAGTAAATAACGTCACTTTTACACCACAATAAAATATATAAACAATAAACTGAATCACATCAGGATCAAAAAGTTAGGGGTGGAAAAATGGAATTTGTTGATACAACTGGAATAATTGCTATAATATGCAGTCTGATTGCGCTTGTCTATGCGGGATTTCTTTCAATAAGGATCGCTAAGGAGAAGCAGGGCACCAAAAAGATGCAGGAGATATCTGCTGCTATCAGGGAAGGGGCTATGGCTTTCCTGAAAAGAGAGTATAGGGTAGTGGCGGTCTTCAGCATAATTGTCATCGCGCTGCTAGCCTATTTCCTAAATTGGCAGACAGCAGTCGCTTTTGCTGTTGGCGCGATAAGTTCGGCAGCTGCTGGGTTTATCGGAATGAGGATCGCTACTTTGGCTAACGTAAGGACCACTAATGCTGCACGTAAGGGTTTGGCAGGAGCATTGAAGATCGCCTTCTCATCCGGAGCGGTGATGGGCCTGTCAGTAGTCGGTTTCGGCTTGCTTGGGTTGACGGTATTATATTATGTCTTTGGTGACCCAAAATTGATCTTTGGTTTTGGTTTTGGTGCCAGTTCTATCGCTCTTTTCGCCAGGGTTGGCGGGGGAATATTTACGAAAGCTGCTGATGTAGGAGCTGATCTGGTGGGAAAGGTAGAAGCAGGGATCCCTGAAGATGATCCTAGGAATCCTGCGGTTATCGCCGATAATGTTGGAGACAATGTAGGAGATGTGGCAGGAATGGGTGCGGACCTATTTGAGAGCTATGTCGGGTCGATCATCGCTGCTATGGCCATAGGTGTTGTCGCTTTTGGTATTATGGGGGCGACCGTTCCACTCTTAATCGCTGCTGCAGGAATCATCGCTTCTATCATAGGCAGTTTCTTCGTACGGACTAAAGATGAGAAAAAGATACATCGCGCATTAAGAAACGGACTGATCGCCGGATCGATACTTGTAGTGATCGCAGCATACTTTATCATCGGATTGACACTCAAAGATATTGGAGTATTCTATGCAACGGTCGCAGGACTTGCGGCAGGTGTGATAATCGGTATCCTTACTGAATACTACACATCATATGATTACAAGCCCACTAAAGAGATCGCAGAAGCTTCAAAGACAGGAGCTGCTACTAATATAATACAGGGTTTGTCTACCGGCATGAGGTCTTCTGGTCTGCCTGTTTTGGTTATCTGTGCAGCCATCTTCATCTCCTACCATTTTGTTGGCATATATGGTATCGCCATCGCAGCTGTGGGAATGTTATCTACGCTAGGCATCAGCTTAGCTGTTGATGCATACGGACCAGTTGCTGATAATGCTGGAGGTATCGCCGAGATGGCCAAGCTGAATCCAAAAGTTAGGAAAAGGACTGATGCTCTGGACTCAGTTGGAAACACCACCGCAGCCATGGGAAAAGGATTTGCCATCGGTTCAGCAGCTCTGACTGCGCTTGCTCTGTTCAGTACTTTTTCAGCAGAGGCCGGCCTTAAGTCGATCTCCATCACCAATCCACTCGTCCTTATCGGTGTCTTCATCGGCGGGATAATCCCTTTTGTCTTCTCATCATTGACGATGACAGCAGTAGGAAAAGCTGCTTTTGAGATGATCGAAGAAGTAAGACGACAGTTTAAGGAGATCAAAGGATTGATGAAAGGGAAGGCAAAAGCTGATTACTCAAGATGTGTTGATATCTCAACGTCTGCAGCTTTGAAGAAGATGATCATTCCAGCTTTGCTAGCCATACTTTCACCGATCATTGTTGGATTCGCTCTGGGAATTGAAGCTCTTGGAGGGATGCTGGCAGGGGCGACAGTAACTGGAGTGATTTTGGCGATAACGATGGCCAATGCTGGAGGGGCTTGGGATAATGCTAAGAAGTATATTGAGTCGGGTAATCTTGGCGGGAAAGGAAGTGGTGCTCATAAGGCTGCTGTGACTGGAGATACTGTGGGAGATCCTTTTAAGGATACTTCAGGACCATCAATCAACATCTTAATCAAATTGATGAGTATCGTGTCTCTGGTGTTGCTGCCGTTGTTTTTGGCTTATGGAGGATAGGGGCCCATTACATTGAATAGTTGTAGTGTCCTAATACTTTTTCGTTTGTTTTGTTCACTGCCATCACTACGGCAACAACAATAACACCACAGGCAGGCAGACGGCCAACTTTGCTCCTCGAGAGCACTACCGTGCCGGAAGGTCGCAAAGCTTGTCCTACTCCGCGTGGTGCTCCTACCGTCGCACGCTAACACGCTCCATCTGCGCATGTGTTATTATTGTTGCCTATACTCGGCTTATCTTCACTTAATGCGAAATAATTTCCGGACACTACAATTACATTGAATAGTAGTAAAACATATAAATTAGAACGGTTTTTGACATTAAAATGGGGAAATTACTAGAATCGATGATAGTATTATCAATAGGGATAGGAGGTTGTGCGGGTCCAGGTGTGGATCAACAGATCAGCAGCGATTATGGGGAATCGCACAGTAGTGCTCTTACGGTGAGACAGAAGGTAGTCCTAAATCCAGGGGATTGTTTAATATCGTTGAGAGGCTCAGGAGAATGTGTGGCCACAACTAAGGCAAGCATGTGTGTCCGTTACACAGATATAAACAATAACGGACGGTTCGATGAAGGCGTAGATAAACCGGTCTATAGAATGCCTCGCAGCGATCCACCTTTGTATTACTGTCTGAACATGAAAGGTAAAGTTTAGACGTGCAGATTGTTTATTCTTCCGAACACATCAATCCAATATTGGGAAAGTCGCGTACATAAACCTCGTTCCCATCTTGGCAGACATGCTTATCTCCAGGTTCCTCTTGTCTGGATCTATAAGGCACTTCCATTGCTAAGTTGGAAAGTACTGTTTCAATATCCGCTCCTTGAGGTGGATCTGCTCTTCTAGGCCAGAAAGGGGAAGTGAAATATCTTGTTTCTGGGGGTAGCTTTTTTGTCATTTTTTTCCTCCGTTTTAGATTGATTATTCAGCCAGATCCGACAGTTCAGTCATTCTGGCATCAATCCTTCTTATTAGTTCAGGTAGTTCTTGTCCTTCGTTGTAAGATATATGGAAAAACTCCCTGTCTTCCTGATAAACATCTGTAACTCCCTGAAGATGTCCTAAACTTGCATCAACTTTAGATGTCACTGTCATTCCTCTCTTTTACTGTCAGAAAACATTACTTATATATAAACCTTTCGTTACTGGCCAGTGGTCACCGGTTGTTGTGTACTTTGGAGGCTCCCTCATCTCCCTGGCGTGTGCTAACCCAGCAAAATCACTCTAAAAAGGCACAAAATCTCTTCCCAAGAATGTATAGAAAACTTTTAATCCTTTATATGTATTAGGATAGTCATTTTCCTCAGAGGGGTGTTTCCTGAACATCACATGTAAGCATGAGTCAGCAAGATTCTCATCTTCACCTAACTCAAATTCTTTTCCTTCAATCCTCATCACTTCTAAACTAGCGATATCTACACAATTGATATAACTGTCCTCGCCAGTGGAAAGAAATTCTGGCCAGTATTCATTTATGTACTGCTCCTGTATTTTTTCAATTTCTTTCAGTGACGTGCTCATTCTATCCTTCCCCCTCCCATCCCAGATGAAGATCTCTACACTGCCTGACTCCGATTTGTGGAAAATTCTGTTGAGGAGCAAGATTGGTATCGATGCAAAGTGTCTGCTTAGCACGGCTCCACCTTATGCCAACAGCGGTGAATCCCCTTCCGGTTTCCTGGCGCAGGTAACTGAAATCAACCTTTCCGTTTAATGACTGAGGAAAACCAGAATTAAAATCAAGACTGCGACTTGCAAAAGTACCGCTTTCTCTCGGGAGATTCCTATAAATGTGATTTCCAAAGTTAATAGTGTCTTCAAGATTGACATTGACAATCAATTCTTCATCATTCCTCACCAGGGCATTCAGCCATTCTCCCGTATCCTCATTCATTATTGAATCTTCAAATATCTTCTCCTCATTATGCTTACAGTAATCATGATACATCCAGAACTGAGATGGGTTAAGGATATCGTAATCTTTTTTGTCCAAAATCTGTTTGGTCTGATACCAGCTGACATTGAACATGGTAGGGTAATCCGCAACAATCAGGTGTAGTATTGGTATGTATCTGCTATTCTCTGGTGTCAAAGGCTCAAATGTTGTCTTCAACCTCAAGGCAGGATTGCTGTGACGTGCTGCTTGCGCAATAAGTCGGGGGTTAGTCTTCTCTTTTGATTCGTACATTATGAACTCATCACTGTCTGGATCTCTGTTGAGGCGTTCTGCCTGTTTAAGTAGGTTTTTACTTACCACTATTCCTTCACCTTTGCTGCTCGCGCTCCGATGAATGATCTGCTTACTGAGGGCCTTGCCCAACAGTTCAGACACGGAAACTCCTGCCTGCTTGCAAACATTGTAACTCTCCCTTTGTCTGCAGGATAATATCCCACATCTCCGACAGGTACCGTAAATTCCGGAAGACCATAAGGATTTGTACATCCCAGCCAGTCCTCTAAATTGATTTCCAATCCTTTGTCTGTGGGTGGCTCTATCAACTTTTTCGGTAAGTTTGTGGCCACCTCGACCAGACCTTTGGACTTCCCTATCTTATGATAGACGATCATCAAACCCCTCTTATGATATTCAAACTTGGCATCCAACCATTCTGCTTCTCTTTGAGGACCATCTAACAGAATACGATCCAGCAGGTTGTCCACTTGTATGCTGCCCATCTGCTTTCCAGTACCATAATAGACATCGCCTGACTTTAACAGACTAAGAAAGTCAACATATTGCCGGATAGTCAACATAAAGGAATCTTCATGATCCAAAGCCACTCTTGCTGCTTCCCAGTAAAGACTATAGTGCTCTTTCTCCATACTAACCAACAGATCCGGATAAGAGTATTTCCCATGACTTCTTCCTTCCAGTATGATGTAATCCTTAAGATTAAGCCCCTCATTCCTGGCGGGAGGTGTTTCCCGAGGCTGTCTAATCCGGGAATCTTTCAACCTCTCCGCCTGCTCCCTGAAATGAGCATTTTCCTTCTTCATCCTCTCAGGAAGAACATCTATCTCTGGTAACTCTTCTTCAGATAACCTCCAGGCCAGCTTGAGCAGGTTTTTATTTGCCATTTTTGATTAAAGGTACAGGCAGCGTAACTCACAGCCATACTTTACCTCTCTAATTCTTCACCTCTTTACCTCTCCTATATTATCGACTTCTTCAATTCTCCCATGGTGATCTTTTCAATGTCACTCTCCTTATCCATAGTGACTATTGCCACGTTGTCGCAATTGCCAAATCTCTTTTGCAGATGTTTCGTGTATCTCTCATCATGACTCCAAGGGTCATAACCTCCAGCGTTTATCAGATGGATGCGATGTGTTTTGGGAATTCGCAGCACTCCCGTAATGAATTCATCAAGGTTGTATATCATCATGTCAGAGACTACGCTTACATCAAACTCTTCTTCACTTGCTTTAAGGACTTTTTCCATGTATTCAAGGCTGAACATCGTCCCTCCACCAGTATAGACACGTACTGCTTCATGGACAGTTTTCCTATCCCGGGTAAAATCAGTAAAAACATCCGCACCCCCAAAAGTATAGACCGCTACTTTCGCTTCCGCATTCAGATAGGCATCTGCGATGGCTGTCGCTCCAAGGACTGGAATGGAAGTCTCCCAGATAGGATCAGGCATACTACCGCTGTTATCGATGATTATCGCTTCATTGGGAACTTTCTCTTCGCTGCAGAAACTTCCCCCCTCCTTACGTACCCATCTCTTGCTGATACCAGGCATCAGCCGTGGAGAGCTGTAAGGATTAAGTTCCCCTATGGGGTCATCAATATTGAATGCGGTCTGGCTATGTGGATAGAGACTTCCACTGCCTTTCATCGGTTTTTTTCTGATCGGGACGGAGAAATTCTCTGCAAGGAGCGTATAGAAATCGTCTGCATACGCAATATCTGCCTTATCACAACCTGCTCCACCTCCTCTCATGCTCCCAGCTTGTTTCATGACCTCTTTAACGATATTTCTGAACTCTTCTGAACTTGCGCATTCCTTAGCAAATTTTCTCATCGCTTCTTTTATCTCATCATCTGAGAACATATCAATCGAATATCCTTCACTGTTCTGATCAGAAGGTAATCCCCCACTTCCAAAACCCCCAGGCATAGGTCTTGACATAAATTGAGGGGAATAATTCTCCAATGTTCTCACAAACTGATGAAAATTACGCATCTCATTTTCCTTATCCAGGTAATTGATTCTCTTGAGCCCTTTAATCAGTTCCTTCTGTTCCTGATCCAGCTTCACACCTATGTCCGTTCCCCAGATCTCCTGCAGCACGCCATAAAGAAGATTGCCATACTTATCATCAGCAAAGGGTTTCTTGATCCTGCGCATAGGAATGGTACTTGGATGCATCTTCTGCTGCGTCATGTGCAGGTTCACCTGTATCTCCGAATACATCTGTTCAAATATACCTGCTCTCATCTCATCCACGGTCTGTCGTGCAACTTTATGCTTCTTGAATATTGTTAATGGGGATCCAGGATATTTCAAATAATGAGTCAGTTCATGCGTCAGCACTTCATTGAGTGAATCCCTCTGTTGAATCCCGTTCTTGGCAAAGTCCTCTATGAAATCTTCCCCCACTTCTATCTGCCAGTCCCTCATGTCGAGGTAGGCGTTATCTACTCCATCAATCATCCTGGGTTGTGGTAACTGGGGGTAGAAGTAGTCTCTCCTAACACTTTCCCATTCTTCAGCCATAATTTGTTTTAATTCCATCTTTAGATCCATTCGGTAATCGGAACTTCATAACTATCCTCATAACTATTCCACCAAATCCTTCTGCATATCCAGAAACATTGGATGACCTTTCCCCCCACTGGAGTATTCATCCGCCAGGTCACGTGCCTCATTAAAACTGCCCTCAGTAACAAGATTCATGACCCTCTGATAATTATCTTTAGACTCGACAAAACGTCTCTTCACTCCAGGAAACTCCCTTGAACCGTCATCCAATAATGTTTTGGTGATATCAAGATCCAAAGGGTCATCCCTTTTTCTCTCCTTGAATAGGTTTACTGTATCCTCAGTCCATTGCAGTCTGTGCCATAAGACATAAGGGGCCACCCTAAGCACATGTTCCAGGTTGACTTTTTTCCTTCCCTGCATCCAGGCCAGAGATTGAGCATATCTGACAATCGACTTCTCCCCCCGTCTGCTGCCAGCCCCTTTGAAAGCAGCATTCAGATACAATCCTTTATCTGTACCTACTTCATCAATGCTCCTTTTCTGCCCATAGCGAGGAGAGATGTTCATCTCCGAAACCAGGAAACCGAAATATATCTCCGCATTTTTGTTGAACCTTATTGCTTTTATCTCATTCTCAGCCATTTCTTTCTCTGCTTCATTAAGCACGGGAAAACCTTTCTCAGCCAGATAACTCTTGAACTGTCCCTGGATACTTTTCAATTCTTCTTCAATATCAGAATAGTCTTTACCAGAGTTGAGGATTTGCATCGCTTCTAGCGTAAGCTGTGGATGCCTTAGCTGTTGATCCCTCTGGTTATGATAATCCAAAGCAATCTCATTGGCATTAGCTACACCCGGAAACTTAGACTCTACAGCAACATCAAACCTGTCGAGCATGGGTGGGATGAGTGTATTGTTACCTCGGTCTCCATAATTGCATGTCGCAAAAAGAGGTTGCGGACCTGTGGAGATGAAATCATTAAGATAGACCCAGTCTCCCCTGTCTACCCCATTCAAAAGTATCGACTGATTTGGTTCGGGCATACGGTTGAATTCGTCGACTATCTTTGGCCCCACAAGAACAAAATGCTGCCAGACGACTTCTTCCTCTTCTCCATAAAGCTTACCATAATGTGGTCGACCAATCACTTTTTCATCTGTCAATTGAGGATGTGCACGAATAGCCACCCTCTTGATCAGATCAAGAGGTAGATTGTTGAAAAGGCAATGCATATACTCAGCAGAAGTAGTCTTCCCGCCACCATACTCTCCAAAGAGCAACTGCTTCCCTTTGTTGAGCTCAGTCAATACTCCAAAGAGCAGCGCAGAATTGAACGATTCGCCGTTGACAGAAAAGTCATCGCGACAGAGATAAAGTTCTTCGCTGATTGACTGGTACAGTTTCCTGACTTTTTCTACAGGAGTAGCATCTTCTTTTCCTGTACAGATTTCTAGTTCTACGTTCTGTCTAGACATTAATTCCCCCAATGCAGAAGTTATATTCAGCAAATATTTAAATGTTTCTGAGAAAATGCACAATTCAAAAAACGAGTGATAGTCGTCTCGGCCGCTTATTCGGCATTTTCTGTAACGTTTTCTTTTCCGTATGAAGAGATGTATCGTAGTAAGGAAAATGCAACTTAACTGTGTCTGACGAATAGATTAGCTCGTTCGCTT
>CAZWBB010000053.1:0-11471 GCA_964632045.1 uncultured Methanosarcinales archaeon
AAAGAGCCACAGCCACTTTCCATTCAAAGCCATTTTCATACTTTTTTGCTATAGCTCGTACTTTTTCAGAATCATCATGAGCTGCAAGAACTTCTTTGACAAAATTGGCTTCATCTGCGTAAAAAGGCATGCCTTGAACTGTAATCTCATCAAACATATCTCTTTTCTTTTTTTCAGGAGGAGACTTTTTTGAGACTATAGGCTGCACAACCACATTTTGCTTCATCTCAGGAGCAGCTTCTTCTTGCGATGAAGGAGAATACAAAGAGAGCAGAGGTATGCCAAAACATGTAAGTATTATGGCTGATAAGATAGTAGGACCTGAAGGTTTTCGTTTTTTGATCATCGGAACCATAGCAGGAGCAGGTATCCTTTCTGGCTGCCATTCAAGAACAGCAATCATTTCGTCCATATTATTATACCTATTCTCATATCCTGGTTCAAGCATTTTACCTAGAATAGAAGCAAACCTTTCAGAGATAGGAATCTTACAATATTTTCTGAAATTCTTGCCTATGGTAGGAACCCCGTTAAATATCGGATTCATCCTGCTTCCTACAGAAACATCTTCTCCTGTTATCAACCGTACTGCAAAAACGCCTAGACTATAGACATCAAGACTTTTTGTTGATTTCCCATACAATCCTTCAGGTGGCATATAACCGCTAGTGTAATTGTTCAATAAGCAGGTAGAACCGCCTTCAGAACTGGTGCCGTCACTTAACACGTCAAAATCGGTAACGACAGGTTCTCCCTTTTCATTCATGATAACATTAGAAGGTTTCAGATCGCGATGTATGGCATATTTGTGCAGTTCATTGATTCCCTTTGCTACTTTCAACATGATTTCTTTCACTTTATCTTCAGTAAAAGGAGTTCCTCTCATGACTTTTTCTTCTAAAGACTCACCGTTGATGTACTTCCTTCTTACGACAAAATCCCCTTCCTCAGTTATGTGACAGCCATACACTTTAGCCAGGTTGGGATGTTCCAGTTCAGGAAGAACAGTTGTCTGTCTCTTTAGCAGTTTTTGGGCCTGCTCGAATAGTTTAAGGTTTGCAGCAATAATCTGGGGGTCTTCACTCGGTTCCACCTTAAGGTAATCAACATATCGCAGGACAACATCGCTGCTTCCATTCTTATTATCTGCATATCTGCCGACAGTGTACCAGTTATGTGTCACTGACAATTCTTCCAGCAGCTCAAACCGTTGTGCGGGGATCTCTCTTTGAAATCCAGATTCTTCTACTTTTCTAAGGAAATCCTCCCAGCCTTTTACTTTGATCTCTTCCTTAACTGCGTCTTCAACCTTAACCCCCATAGTGAAGCTTTGAGAGTTGATGATTTATAAGGATTTCTAGAATTGAGTGATGGTATGATTGATCCAACCTTCACTTTCCCATATAAAACTTCCTTTTCCTCTCATCAAACTTCTCAATCGCGTACCTTAGCATCATCCTGGGCATGGTCTTGTAATGCTTCTTCAAGAATTCCTCTTCAGCAGCCTGATCCCTCTTACCAACTTCCCTTAACATCCAGCCGACAGCCTTATGGATAAGATCATGGTTGTCATGAAGAAGTATCTCTGCGATCGCTAGTGTGTCTTCAAATTGATGGTGTGCGATAAATTCCAGGGTGGCTATCATGGAGATTCTTCTTTCCCACAGATTGGAGGACTTGGCTAGTTTGTAAAGGACGGAGCGGTCATTGTCCAGCAGATGGTTCCCCAAAATTTTGTGGGCAGACGAATCCACCAGGTCCCAATTGTTGATGTTCTTTGTATTTTCCAGGTAGAGATTGACTATTTCCTTCTTGTCATCTGACCTTTTATACCTGTCTGTGAGGATGAACAAGGCTACCAGTCGATGCTCATGTATCTTTGAGTTCAGCAATTCCTGGATTTCTTCTAGTGAAAGATCCCGGTATATTTTGGCTACTTTTCTCTGTTCCGGCACCTTGATCCCAAGAAAGATATCTCCCTCCCCATACTGCCCTTTCCCAGTCTTGAAGAATCTTTGTAGCAGGGCGGCTTGTTCTGGATCTGCCAATGAATCTAATTCTTGTTTTAGTTGTAGGATCATGGTAAGAAGAAAAAAAGAATATATAAAAAACTATTTCTTATTATCCACACCAAAAGCTCTCAACACTTCTAAAGGAACAGCAAAGACAATAGTATTGCTCTGATCGGAAGACATGTCATTGATGCTCTGTAGTGTTCTTAGATGTAATGCTCCTGGTGACTTGGCAAGTGTAGTGGCTGCTTTGGCCATGTTATTGGCTGCTTGCACTTCTCCTTCTGCTTTGATGATGACCGCCCTTTTTTCCCTTTCGGATTCGGCTTCTTTGGCCATGGTCCGTTTCATGTTATCGGGAAGTTCTACATGCTTGAGATCGACAGAATCTACTTTGATACCCCAAGGATCTGTGGCTTTGTCAACTATCTGCTGGATCCTCTTGGAGATCTGGTCTCGCTTATTAAGTAGCTCATCAAGTGTCACTTCCCCAACTACGTCCCGCATGGTGGTCTGAGAAAGCTGGGAAGTCGCATAAAAATAATTTTCTACACTCAAGATTGCTTTTGATGCATCAGCAACCTTGAAGTAAAGCACGGCATTTACTCTTACTGAAACATTATCTTTGGTGATGCAATCTTGGTCTGGTACATCTACAGCTTTCACTCTCATGTCTACTCTTTCCCATGTCTGGATTATGGGAAGGACTATACGTAGTCCTGGTTTGATCATCCCGGTGTACTTACCCAGGGTGAATCTCACACCACGTTCATATTCTTTGATAACCTTAATTCCAGCCAGAATATACAGTAGTACAATGATTCCGACTGTTGGTAAGATTCCTAAATCTGCTATTATCATTCTTATTACCCCCTGTTTTATCCTAATAATAATTTCCAGGAAGAAAAGTATATAAAACTTTTGGCCTAAGAGTTCTTATTCCTGATTACAAAGAAGCCCCCAGCAACAGTTATCAGTATCAACAGGATAGCATAATCTGAGAATTCAGGTACTGGCACTATTACGCTTACAGTATCTGTCGCGTTCACAGAATTGAAATTATCGGCACCACAGATAACTACCCAATCATGGGATCCAATTCCTGAAAAACCCCCTATTTTTGTATAGTTATACCGGTCATTATCTGCATCTTCATCCATCTCAAAATAAGTCCCCAGATCATCATCAAAAGTTACATTGCAACTGGCTCCGGAGATGTGATCTCCACTTGTTGCGTTAGTGTACTCAGCAAAAAAATTAATATCAGCATCGGTGTCAGCGGAGGAGCCTTCTGCGCTATCAGAGATTTCCAACTCAGCATTCCCGTTCGCTCCCGCTCCAGTTCCTTCCAACCCACTTAACTTATAATAACTCTCGTCAACTGTGCAAGTAATACTGTCTTTCTCAGTTTCAGCTGCACATTCTGCATGAGAGAAGCTAGTTATGCTCGAGCAGGAGGCGTTAACCTGTTCTGCAAGAAGAGCGTCGGGACATATAAAAGCACCCCTATTCCATTCGTTCCCTACAAACAAAGCGTGTTTACTCTTATTGAGGTTCTCGCCGGATTCTACACTGCTCCAGTCTATTACGCTGGCCTTTTGGAAAGTGTTATCTGCTGAGTCAAGTTCTAAGTGGACTAGGTCCACATCTCCCTCGTGAAAGTCAAACCAAACCTCTGCAAATTTTTTGCCTGATCCAGAAGCTTCAAACCGAGCAAATTTTCTGGCTGAAAAAGTTGAACCTGAACTCATACTGCTATCATCAGTACTATCAGCAACGGCGAATCCGGAGGGAACATTATAGAAAGAGGCCCCATCGTAAACGCGACCTGAGACGGACGCTGTTGTCGTTTTATCACTGGCGTCAACAGCTACTGCTTTGATTATTACTGTATCTCCATTGGAAAGATCGTCTACATCGAAAGATCCGGTGAACGGTGCAGAGGTATCTTCCGAGAGATATGTTGAGCCAGCAGTCGTCTCCCTGTAAAAACGGACTGCTGTGGGGGGTTGTTCTGCATCCAACACATTGATGCCTATGCTTATTCCAGTACCTTCAAAATTCTGGTCGGAGGTAGGGGCTGAAAAATTAATTGGGGGGCCGCTGTTGCCGACAGTTACCGTCGACATTTTTTGGACTGAATCCCCATTTGAAAAACTGGCGATCACTTTCAAACCTAATGATCCATCAGAGTACGAAGTTGAGTCAAAAGTGGTATGAAAATTTCCTCCAAAATCAGGAGTGTTGTCAACTCCAATGGAAGTGCCATCCACAAAAAACTCTATGCTATCTGTACCGGGGACATCGTTGGTTGTTGCCTGGAAAACGGTGGATGTACCCGATACTGTGCCGGTTGGTTGTAGGATGGTGACAGCATCAACATCTCCCAAAGCAGCATCAAGGTCATTCTCATTGAGGATGTACGCATAGTCAACAGACCAGGATTGTCCTGGATAGAATGTTCCAAGACGAAAAGCGAGAGGTGTGGCGAGATCACCAACACAAGGACTTTCGCTGGTACAAGCAGTGCGGGGTGTATCTAAAGGATAATCTGGATCACGGGCGCGTATACCAGAAGCGATAGGTGAGGCATTAGCCAGGTAGTTGATTGTGCCTAGGCCCAGTACAACATTCTCGTAAGTGTAGCCTTTAGCTACCACCAGGGCTTTGCCATCATCCCGGTAAGGGAAATAGGCAATATAGTTTTGGGTAGAATATTGTCCGTTAGTAAGATCTTTGTCATTATCAGGATCGACTGTCCTCATGAATTCAAAGGAATTCAATGCAACAGAACCAATGTTCGTCAAAACGGTATTGACAACAAAATATGCGTCATCCTCATCGAAACTTGTGGTGTGAACTATCCTCACTTTTTCATCTCCCTCAGAAACTTCACCTGCCCACACTACCGATTTGGTAGTTCCTGAACTGGTCTCTGTCAACGGAGTGATGTTAGCTATCTGAGTTGTGGAACCAGCATTAAATTTGTTACGTTGTTCTTCAGTATCCCATTCGACAAGGAATCCTTCTTCCCAGGAACCTGGCATGAAATAGTCTCCTGACTGTGCCGGACTGCCAGTATCCCAACCATCTTTGCCGACATCCGCTACAAAACCAAGCTTACTTCTGCCACCTATCGGATGGAATCCAGCTCCGGGAGGTACGTCATGAGCTGTACCGTAAACGCCATTCGTATTCACACCAACTTCAATATAAGTCCCTTTCAGGAACACTTCCTTGTGAGCATTGTAATCAGCAGAAACAGCAGGAAATAATAAGAAACTTAACAGTACTATCGCCACTTTTAACCAACTTGTCTTCATTAGCAAGAATGATTCCCAAATAATTTATAAAATTTTCCTCTATGACTGATGGTGATGATCAGAAAATCATTCATCTTCCTTGAGAAGATCAGCAGCAGGAAGGAAGTAAATATCTGGGAGCAGGGAATCAGGGATTGGCAGGATTTTCTGGAGAGAGAAAGAGTAAATGGGATCTCCGCTGAGAAGAAGTATTATTACGATCGGAAAATCAGGGAAGCGCAACAAGCGTTGTCAGAGGAGGATTCCACTTTCTTTGTCGGTAAGCTGCCTAAAATTGAGATGTGGCGCCTTTATGATTATTTCAAAGAAGAATGCTGCTTCCTGGATATTGAGATTGATTCTTGTGGAAAGGTCATCCTGGTTGGGATATCTGACTATTATAATTCAAACACGTATGTCAAAGGAGTCAATCTGGAAAAGTCAGCTTTGGAAAGAGAGCTGCAGAGGTATAAGATAATGATCACTTTCAACGGTTCTTCTTTTGATCTGCCAAAATTAAAAGGGCAGCTGAAGTTGGTGGTCAGAATTCCGCATATTGACCTTAAGCCACTGTGCGTAAACCTGGGGTTGAGAGGTGGGTTGAAGGAAGTTGAGCATGTTCTCAACCTGAGGCGGCCGCAGCATCTAAGGGGGAACCCGGTTAATTTGTGGAAGGCATTTCATGCCAGCGGAGACAGGGAATGGCTTAATCTGCTTGTGGCGTATAACCGGGAAGACATTGAGAATCTGAAATGGGTAATGGAGCACTGTCGTAATGAGATGAGTAGGCACAATCCAAAAAGTGAGTGATAATCATCATGGCCGCTCGCCGAGTGCCCCTTTGCTGTCTTCACAGCTTCCAGATGTGCTGTTAAAATAGGGGCGGGGCACCTCTATATTGCATCTAAAGAATACCAGCTCTCGGCTCACCTCTTGGCCATTATGACAATTATCACTCAGAAAATGGATTGTGCCGATGAGCAACAAAATATATAAACATCTGCGATAACCTTTTCTAAAATGAAAGATAAAGTCACCCCCTATGAAGTTGAAGGAAAAATAGATTATGACCGGCTGATTAACGAGTTTGGCATCAAGAAGCTGACAAAAAGTGACTTGGACAGGATCAAACGGATAGCTGGAGAGTTGCACCCATACCTGAGAAGAGGTATCTTTTTCGCTCAGCGTGACCTGAAGTGGTGCATAGATGAGTATGAGAAAAAGAACAAATTCTTTTTATATACTGGCTGTGGCCCTTCCGGACCAATACATCTGGGCCATCTATCCATCTGGCTGTTTACCAAATGGCTGCAGGAGAAGTTTGATGTTGAGTTATGGTTCCAGTTTACTGATGATGAGAAATTTCTCTTCAAGAACAAGAGTTACGAGGAGATACAGAAGTGGACCCATGAGAATATGCTTGATGTGATAGCTCTTGGATTTAATCCTAAAAAGACTCACTTCCTTGTTGATACTAAACATGCGGGAATAATGTACCCAGAAGCGATAAAAGTTGCCAAGAAAATAACCTTTTCAACAATTAAAGCGGCTTTTGGTTTTGCAGATTCGAACAATATTGGCAGTATCTTCTACACTGCGATGCAGACTGTCCCTGCTTTCCTGCCAAACGTCCTCAGGAATGAGAGAAGGCCCTGCCTGATCCCTCTGGCTGTGGATCAGGATCCTCACTTCCGACTAAGTAGGGATGTGATCGAGAAGCTGGGTCATAAGAAACCAGCGATCATCCACGCTAAATTCATGCCTCCTATCACCGGAGTTGAGGGAAAGATGAGCAGCACCACTTATGAACAGGCTATACTTACGACTGACGATCCAAGGACCGTTAAGAAGAAGATCAACAAGTATGCTTTCTCCGGCGGACAGCCAACTGTTGAAGAGCATCGAAAGTTGGGGGGAAATCCGGAGATAGATGTTTCATACCAATGGCTGAAGTATTTTGAGGATGATGACAAGAAGCTGAAACAAATACATGATGATTATAAGTCAGGTAAGTTGCTGAGTGGGGAGTTGAAAGCGATTTTGATCGACAGGATCAACGGATTCCTGGCAGAGCATCAGAAAAGGAGAGTGAAAGCAGAGAAGCAGTTGGATAAGTTCATATACAGGTAAGACTTATAAACTATAATATCTTTCCAGAAATATAGAGGTGATAGTTGATGGTAAAGAATAAGGACACTTCCAATTTAAGGAAAAACGCAGCACAATTCTTTGAGTATTTAGGTTACTTTGGAATAGTTGTGGGGGTTATCGGAATAGTATTGCTGCTGCTGAAAATAGGTGAGGTGAAATAAGAATGGCTAAGAAAAAACCACAAAAGTGGCATGCTGTTCCTTTGAAAGGAAGTTTCATGGTGATTTCCATATTGGGCTTTCTCATATCTGCATATCTTGTTTACACAAAGAGTTTCAATTTTGGAATTGCATTCATGATCGTATTTGCTGCAATGTTCATTGCATCAATGATCAGCACGACTAAAGCGCCCGTGATTGAAGGAGGTAAATAAAATGGTAAAAAAACTTAACTGGAAGTTTCCCAGTCAGAACATCTTGTTCTTCAGGATGGAAGTGTTGATAGTATCCGTGCTTGCATTGCTTGTTTTCCTGTACACTTTTATGAACTTCGAATCCCGCTGGATAATGGGAGTATTGTTTGCATTGGTGTTCATCGCTTTGTACACGATCGTTTCGCATGGGATCAAGTATATCCGTCAGGAAGTGCACAAGTACAACCTCACCCCGCAGCATCTGCATATCCATCGTAAAACTAAACGAAAATCCCTAAAAGACAAGGTCAATGTGAAGCATATCATCGACCACCGCTTGGACAAGTTCTTCTGTGGAGCAACTTTGCTTATGAAAGATATGACAAGACATGTTCTTTTCTTCAACAGTAGGGAAGAAGTGGAGAAGTTTGAGGAGTTCTTGAAGAAGCACGTGAAAAAGAAAGCTAATGCTTAAACATCTTATCAAATTTTTCTTTTGCTTTACTTTCTTTCCAGAATACTAAGTGAGAAGCCTGTTTTTCAAATAGAGAGATAGCCAGATTAACCCTGTTTTCTTCTGTGTTCACACCATGCCTAATCGCTAATGCTTTGGATTCCTCCAGGCATCTGTTCAGCAGGCGGAAGTTCTCTTGTTTGCATTCTTGCTCTACCTGCCTCTCTTCTTCTTCCGTGAGGGTAATTTCCTCCCAGACAGGATAGTTGCTGCCAGGGACGTTCTTTGGGAATGTTTTTGAAAAGGGCATATCTTGTGGAAAATGGGGTTGTTTAAAAATTTTATGAATAGACATCGCGGATGTTACAAGCTATCTTTCTGATGTTTTTCACATAGGCTTTGCCATAGTTGGATTCTTTCAGGCAATGTTTTACTTTATTTGAATCTTCGACCAGATAAGTCAACCCACTTCCGCCTTCTCCTATCCTTCGAATTACTGAATAGTCCCCCCAACTCATTATTGTTTCAGGAACAGTTATTCTATATAAAGTTTTATATAATTGGTGGTGATAATAGTGCTATGCCATCGTACTGGAAACACGTAAATTGGGTATTGCAGGAAGCAGATATCATCATCGAGGTACTTGATGCCCGTATGGTCGAAGGGACGAGGAACAAGGAATTGGAGGATAAAGTAAGACGTTTCGGCAAGAAGATTCTTTACGTCATCACCAAATGCGATCTTGAGGACAAGAGGAAGATTGAGGAAGAGAAAGGGAGGTTGAAACCAAGCATATTTATCTCCAGCCGCGAGCATTATGGAACGACTATGCTCAAGAAGAAGATTCTGGAGCTGTCCAGGGGTGAGAGAGTAATAGTTGGAGTTGTAGGATATCCAAATGTGGGAAAATCTTCTTTAATAAATGCTTTAGCTGGAAGAGGGGCGGCCAAAACTTCTTCTGAATCAGGATATACGAAAGGGATGCAGAAGATCCGTGTTGATAGTAAGATCCTGCTGCTGGATACCCCTGGAGTCTTCCCGGACAGGGAGAAAGATCTGGCAAAGCATGGGCGGATAGGGGCCATCGATTATGCCAAGATCAAGGATCCCGAGCTGGTCGTGTTGAGTTTGATCGAAGATGAGCAGGATCTGATCGAGAAGCATTATGGTGTTTATGGTGAGGATGGTGAGGAAGTGTTGCAGGAGATCGCTTTGAAGCTGAAGAAGTTAAGGAAAGGCGGCAAGCCTGATCTGGAAGCAACAGCCAGGTTTGTGTTGAAGGAGTGGCAGACGGGGAAGATTAAAGATAGTCATGCGGGCTTTTGATGTTACTCAGTTCTTTGCCTGAATTGTAGATATATCCGTCGGTTGTTTTTTGGTCTTTATGCCCCAACATTTTCTTAAGATGCCTGGTCTTCACTCCACTTTGATCGAGATGAGTTGCGAAAGAGTGTCTCAGTAAGTGGGGATAGACATTTTTTGTTAGTTTAGACCTCTTTGCTGCCCTTTTTAGGATCTGCTGAACTGATCTTATTGATAGATGTCCTTTCCTTCCGGGGAAGAGGTAGGCTCCTGGATCATCCATCTCGTTTAGGGCCTGGACAAATTTTTCTGATAAGATGGTTTTTCTGTCCTTTCCACCTTTTCCAGCTCTAACAACAAGTGTTCTTTCATCATTTAGAATGTCTTTACGCTTTATTCTTACAGCTTCGGAAACCCTCAGACCGGAACCATATATCAACTCAACCAACAATCTGTGTTTAGGGTTGTTGACTGCATTGATTAATTTTGAGACTTCTTCTTTTGTGAGGCTGACAGTAATCTTCTGATTGCCTTTTGGCAGTTTAATGCCGTGCATGATGTTAGTCTGCAAAACATCCCTGTAGAAGAATTGCAGTGAATTGCAGGCAAGCCTCATAGTTTCTCCTGCCATCCCTTTATCCGCAAGGTGTTCGAGGTAATCTCTCACATCCTGACAGCAAACTTTGTGAGTACACTTTTTACAGAATCTTAGAAAATCATGATTGAAATACAGATAAGATTTGGCTGTTCTCGAGCTGTAGCGCCTTATCTTCAGTTCTTGCTGCAAACGTTGGAAGCCCATGCGTGGTTTGTTGCATTACTCCTATATAAGTTCTACGTGAACCTGACTAGTGACCAGTGGGTTTATATAAGAATCTGTGAAACAGCAATATTTCTGCGTTTGAGAGCTTCTGTCACTGGTCAAAATCTGTCCAGTGGCTCATCCCTCACTTCTTCCATTGGCCTACCTCCTTTTTGTTTCTCTTTTATTGGATTCAGGTAGAATATTGTTATTTTTGCCCATGCATAAAATCACATAATCACACTTCACCGTATTTTTCAAAAAAACAAAAAGGTGATATACATGAAAAAAGTAAATAAGATCTGTAAAGCCAACGAGGCCATCTTAGTTGAGCTTCGCAACTTAATGTGTGGAGTAATCAACAACAAATACAACAAAAGCAAAGGCTTCCAGTTCGCTTTGCTGCATAAGAACTTTGATGAGGCTATAGAACTCATCTGGAACAACACTGAGCGTCAACGCTGATTTTCTTTTTTTTCAGTTTTGTGGGTGTTATCACGAAGTTTATGCGTATAAAGGATGTTAAGTGAAATTTTTCTTTGTCTTGTCACTTTTCCCATATGTTTTTTTCGTCGGTAAATACGCATATTCTTAAGTCGCATTTTCCTAAAAAAATAAAAAATCAATGAAGAATGGGAAAGCGACATCCCCGAGCAATGTTCCCAGCAAAGAGCCTTCGCAAAACGTAAATAACTCAACAAATCTTCAATTAAGAAAAATAATTGAACATAACGTCTGTTTTGCGATTCACTTCGTTAAGTCCAAATTTTGCTTTATCATTCCTAACGTCATTGAGCAAAACTACGGCTCTTTTTTTGCTGGAGCTCTGGGCACGACAAAGAAAAACTCTGCGGTTTAATGTTCTCCGTGAGGAATTAATCAAAACAATTCTAGTCTCACTACGAACTTAAACCTTGCCCTCCCCACTCCACTTCGTTCGTAAGTCGGGTCACTTAACAGGTTTTATGCGGTTGCGTTACAGTCGCCACTTCGTAGCTCCTTCCACTCCACCCAAATGGCTTCGCCACTTCGCATAAAACCGATGTTATACGCAATTTTTTGGTTACTTTCCATAACTTTTTCACGTTTTTGTCG
>CAZWBB010000054.1:0-11245 GCA_964632045.1 uncultured Methanosarcinales archaeon
AAATACATTATCTCCCTACCTAGGAATCCCCACCATTTATGGTTGGGGAGGATGTCAAACTAAAACATTTAATTATGGGTCAATAATATTAGCATGCTGCCTGGTGCAAATAACAATAAAAAACCAAAACGAGAGTGGGATAATACTGGCCACATAGTTTAATATATTTTATCGCATATCTTTCTATCACCTATTGCAATGTGTGTGTCTAAATTCCAGCAAAAAATTCTACTTACTCAATAAAACTTTGTAGGCTCAAATTAATAAGGTTGTCCTTCGCCTGCAATTCTTTGAAAGAAGGGGACAACTTGAAGAAAAGCCTGTCATTGACTAAAGAACGAAGCAGCGGAATCCCTTTGTCTATGATAGAAGATATACATTCGGGTATTGTAGATAATGGGATCTCTGCCTTAGCACAGATCTCTTCATAAGAAAGTGGAGTCTCTTCCGTGTAAAGGATAAGAAATACTTTTTTCTCAAGCTGGTTAAGTGGAGAAATTGTAGGCTTCTCAATCGGTTTTCCAAGACTTAGCTGCAGGTTCTCAAGTCTCTGGGATAGTTTATCGACCTTAAGATCCGTTTCTTGCAGATAGTCAAACATAGCCTGAATCTCTGACGTATTCTCATTGATTGATGAGAGATGTTCTTCCAGTGCTTGTCTGATCAACTTAAATTCTTTCTTCATTGCTACCGCTACCTCAACAATTTACTCACTTAAAGGTACTGCGAAAAGCACTACCATCACCTGCTTTTCTTCTACCACCCCACTTCATCTTGGCAATATCTACTGGTTTAAATACCTTTCGATTTTGTGAAATTACTGGAGGATGGTTAGGTAATATAAGCATGTTACAAAACAAATATAAATGCAAGCTATTTGTATCATGCAATGAAAGTTCTCGTCACTGGGGGTGCAGGCTACATTGGCAGTGCAGTCGTTCGAATGCTAATTGAGGAAGGTCATGAAGTGACGGTTATTGATAATCTCTCAAAAGGGCAGCAGAAGTTGGTTGACAAAAAAGCTGTTTTTATCCATTGCGACCTGACGGACGCCCGATTGATGGAAAGAGTTTTTTCGGTAAATCCTTTTGATGCTGTGATGCATTTCTCATCTTACAAAGCAGCAGGCGAATCCATGACGAATCCGGTGAAATATTCAGATAATATAGTTGGTATGATCAACCTTTTGAATTGCATGGTCCGGTCTAGGATAGGCAAACTGATCTTCTCGAGCTCTGCTGCAGTATACGGTGAGCCAGTATACACGCCGATTGATGAGCAGCATACACTTATACCGCTCAACTATTACGGATTCACTAAGCTAGCCTGTGAAAATATTATTGACTGGTATTCGCGCCTGAGAGGGATTACCGGCATCTGCCTTCGTTATTTTAATGTTGCAGGTGACTGTGGTCTTCATTATGTTGACGATGATGCTCAGAATGTATTTCCTATACTTATGGAAGTCTTGAAAGGGAGAAGGGATAAGTTTATTGTATTCGGTAGAGATTATGACACTCCCGACGGAACCTGCATAAGGGATTATGTTGATATTAACGATTTGGCCAGGGCCCATGTTCTCGCCCTGCAACTTGGACAATCAGAAAAGATTAACCTTGGTACGGGTATAGGTATTTCTGTGATGGAGTTGCTTGATATGTTTTCGGATGTTGCTGGAAAAAGGATAGGGCATGAGATAGGAAGCAGAAGAGAGGGCGACCCGGCGAAAATGACAGCCTCATTCCAAAAAGCAAAATCTTTATTAGGATGGGAGCCAAAGAAAGATGTTAAAGAAATGGTAAAAAGTACTATTAGCGCATATGAAATGAACAAATATATACCAGGCAGTTTTCTTTGAATCAAAGGTTGTGGGGGTGCAGGAGAAATATGCAAAGTGTTTACGGCTAAGTCAAGTTATCTGTGTTAGAGGTAATCATCATTGCCATTCGTTCGGCATTTTCCTAAGTATTCCTTAAGACATATCAAGAGATGGATGATTGTAACGAAAATGCACCTGAATTTCGTCTAACGATAGCTTTAGCTTACTCATCTTAAGGCAATAATGATGATTACCTCACATAACTTGCCTAAGCCGGTGTTTACAAACATTTATTAACTGAAAAACATTTTTTTGTTATATGTCAATCCGTTCTAAACAAGACTTGGAGGTCGAACTGAGCAAGCTTCTCTCTTTCACAGCTCCCTCTATGGAGCTGGAACAATATGATACTCCTGCACATATCGCTGCTGACTGGATCTGGAGCATGGCCATGAAAGGAGAAGTGGCAGGTAAGATAATTCTGGATGCTGCCTGCGGTCCGGGAATACTGGGAATTGGCCTTCTGCTAATGGGGGCCAGGAAAATCTATTTTGTTGACAGCGATGAAGAGGCGATTAAGTTGTGCATGGAGAATTTTCAAAGGATTAAAAAAGAATACGAGGTCGGAGAGGCAGAATTCATCCTAAATGACATCTCTTTGTTTGATGAAGAAGTTGATGTAGTGGTGCAGAACCCTCCATTTGGGACAAAGGAGAAGCACCTCGATAAGAAGTTCTTAGAGAAAGCTTTTGAGGTTGGAGGGATTGTCTACAGTATGCATAAATTCTCTACAAAACAATTTGTGGAAGCGATCGTCAAGGATCATGGATTCTCGATAACTGATATGTGGAGATATGAATTCCCAATCAAGGCAGTGTTTAGGTTCCACCAGAAACCGGTTCGCATGATTGACGTAGGATTGTGGAGGATGGAGAAAAATTAAGAGACAGAATAAACCCTCAACCGATCTCTCTCAAAGGCTTCTTCCAACAGATCCATCATACCAACATAATCCTCTTCATTTGGTAATAGGTCTGCCTTCTTCTGCATCTCTTCTGGAAGCGGTCCGTTATTGTCGATGATCTTCAATAAACCGCGGGATAATTCAATCTGAGTGTCAGCAAAATTTCTCGCCCGCTTCTGAGCCGCTCTAGCCTCTTCTACTGTTGGATACTGTCTTCTGATAACTTCATCTCTCAATGCCTTACTGTTGATTACCTGTTCAGGAGCAATCTGACATTCATCACTCAATTCCTGTATGATTCTGGCCATGTGAAAGTATCGTTCTTCCATCCAGGGAGCATCCTGCTCTATCGATTGGCAACCCGCATCGATGTAAGCTACCAACTCCTGCACTTCATCAAACGTCTCACTGGCTGGAGTCATCAATAATACAAATTGCATCTGCTTACCCAACTCTCTGTACTTCTCTACAGCACCTTTGTTCTCCTCGAGCATGGCAACCGGATCTTCACATTTCAACATTTCCTGCATCAGAGCATGTGCTGTTGGATGTTCTTCTTCAATCCTTTCTCCGATCAGCCTGTAATAATCATGTTGTGATGCCTTCATATACTGGCCTATGATCGTACGTGTTTCAGGTTTTCTTAATTCTCTCTCAATTTCTTCAGTTGTTGTTTCTGTCATTTTATCGCCCCACAATTTTGTCTATTATGTATAGTGGGGAGTTTGTTTCTTTATAAAACTTTTGTGGTTTGCTACTAAATAGTGGGACTCCCTGACTACTCCTGCCTTGTCTCTCCCAAAGTTAAGGAATAAAAGTTAGCATCCCCTACAAAATACTGTAACAACTTAGCTAAACTCTTCAACTGAGTTCCTGTCGTCTTGATGTCATCGAAGATTACTATGTTGTCAGGATCTATTTCTACAATCTCCTTTTTGCCCATCCCAATATTTTTGTAGTGAGTATAAAGTGAGCGGTCTCCCATGTGGTGGGCCTCAGTTTTTGGGTGGATTCTCCGTAGCAACCTTCTTTCATGACAGTGATAGTCATCGTCTCTGTTGGCAAGCATCTTTACAACAACCCTGTTGATGTCTGCTTTGTAGCAGTATTCTGGGTAAGAGTTAGGAGCAGCTACCAGCAAAGTCTTTCCAGGCAGATCCATCGAATCTAACAGATCTCCAGCTTTGTTAGCAAAAGAGACGACATTACTCTTGAAGCCTGCACCATTTCTGATCTGTCCACTGTAAAAATATTTGTCTGTTGCCCCATCAACGATTTCTTTGATGGTAAAATTTTTGGCCCTCTTGAATGTGAGAATGTCCCCGGAGAAGTAATCTTTCCTCCCACTGCTGAAAGGGACGTACTCCCCCACGCTGTGAAAATCAACCTCGGGAGTGGGCTGGTAGAACTCTTCTTTTGGAAGAAAGTTGTATTGGTTAGGGGATGCCCTAGGTTTGTAGGCGTTCCAGCTCTTCTCCATACCGGTGATGATATCTTCAAGCTCTCCTGCATCGGAGGTTATCCGCTGTGGTTCAGCTCTCCTCAACTGTTTTTCACTGCTGAAGCCCCAAGTAACTGCTACTGAGGGTGTCCTGCAACTATGTGCTGCCAGGATATCTGTCGCTGCATCACCGATAAGAAGCATACTGCCGGTACCTATACGGGCCTGGGTAGCTGCCTTTCTTAGACCGACGGGAGAAGGTTTCTTTGCTGCTGCGATGACAGGCAGGTCTGAGGGAAAACCATGCTTCTGCAGGATGGCCTTTGAGTAATCGTATGGAGAATTTGTTAGTATTGAAACACTAGTTTTTCTATGATAGCTTTCCACAATTTCAAGAAGGGAGGGATGACACAGTTCAGTTGGCAGATCATCGACATTTTCAACGATGAACTCCCTTCCTTGTCTGGTCTTCCGGTAAGGCTTCAATTTAGATGTATCTACAAGAGTATCATCCAGGTCAAATACTAAATGTCGCCTCATCTTTTGTAGTTCTGAGTGATGGGTTATGCGTGTGGCTCCTCACTCAAAAACCGATACCCATGACTCACTCCAAATACTGATCGCCAATTACCTACTATCACACACTTTATATTGCCCTTTGTACTTCTCTGTCCACTTATATCTCTCTGCAAGATTGTTTTGCAGCACATAGAGCTGCTTCTCCTGGGCTAAGCAGTGGCGGATCGCATGTTGAGTCCCGCTTCTGTCTCCTGCCCTGATCACAACTACTCCTTCGCTGGAAAGGGCAACCGTCGTTTTATTTCTATGAGCAAAATGGCTGGGAAAGGTCCTGGTAAAGAAGGGATACTGCGATACCAAAAGATGACTACTGGCGATCTTATCCTGCAGCTTTCTGTTCTCTTTTGGATAATACCTGTCGAGAGGTGTCCCTAATACAGCAATTGTCTCACTCCCGTCACCCACAGCAGTTTCATGGGCCAGAGTATCGCAGCCTTTAGCTAATCCACTCACAATAACATAATCTTTCTCAAGCAACCTATTTATGACTCTTTCTCCATCTTTCCTGTGAGTCCAGCTGTTCAGCTGACGTGTCCCTACCACGGCGATACTTTTGTATTCAAATATCTCTGGCTCCCCTCTGACATAAAGAACGGGAGTCGCTCTAGGCACACATTTCAGGCGTTCAGGAAAATCTTCATCATTGATGTTAAATATATGAAAATTGAATCCAATACTTTCGATCTTTTTGAGAAGTTTATCTAATCCAACATCCTTAGCATTGCTGCGGTATTCATTAGTATTCATGGCATGTTCTTTGTAGATGCCTTCAAAGGTAATGTATCTCTCCAGCAGCTCTCTAAGATGAGCATCTGCGGACTCGCTGCCGATCTTGACCACATTCTGATATACCAGCGCAGTATGAAAGAATGCTTCTCTCTTGTTAGGATCTTCCAGCATGATAGATTTAGGAAGATTGTCTTTTATATACTTTATGATAGTAAAAATTTATAAATAGGGGGCTCTTTCTTATGATCTGGGGGTAAATATAATGAAAAATACACAGAAAATAGCTACTACGCTTTTGGGATTAGGGATGGCAGCCTGTTCAAGTCTGCCGGATGGATATGGAGTGCATACGATGATAAACCTGAGAAATGGAGATGAGCCCATTGAGTTAGGTGAGTTGTATCATGTAGATGAATGTGCTGGTATGGCTCTTGATGCGAAGAATGTACCATTGATTAGGACCAGTAAACCGTACAGGATAGAAGGTGAGGATTATTACAGGACTTATTTCTATCTCACGGCAAAACATTACATGGATAATCCTGTGTCCGGTGCTAAAGTAGCTAAAGCGGAAGTTCTGCATGATGCTGAATTTGAAGCCGAAGTGATTACTGATCCTAATATCAATGGACTATTAGCAGGTATGTACAAGAATGATCCTTTTGTATCCAGGCTGTTGCAGGTGGATGACTGGGGTTCCTCCCGCCTGGAACTTGGGAAATGGTATAGTATCGGAAAAGAGGAAGCTGAATATCTGCGGGAGATAGGAGTTCCTTTTCTGCATGCAAGTTGTGGTATCGTAAAAGGATATTTCGTACATCCGGATCAATTTGAGAATTGCCCTTGTCCTCTGGCAAAGCTGATCGAGCTGGAGTTTAAGAATGCCGGCCATCTATGGTATCATATTGGAGGCAGTAGTATACAGTTGTCACGCTTCTACGGGCCTCTTGGCACTGAATTGTCTGATAGTATAAAGAATTGTGTTCCTCTGGATGATCCTGTAAATCCAAATGAATTCAAAAGCAAGATTGACCTTGACAGTGATGGCGAAGCTGACACTACCCTGAAGGCTCTGGTGAGTTCTTCAGAACAGCTCTCTGCACGGAGTCAGAAGTTAGAGGAAGAGACTAATTATCTGAAAGCAAAGCTGCAGGGGAAGGTTAGAGAGTTGAGCCGGTTAAAGTCAACCTATGAGGACGGTTGCTACTTTGACCATGAAGAATGTCTACCAGCCAAGACAGTAGAAGACTATCGTCACAGTCTGGAAATCCTAGGAAATGCTTGGAGATGCGTTGGAGAAGAGTCAGTATCATCGTGTCTTAAAGATGCTTTACTAACTTCCAGAAATGACAGTGGAGTGATTGTGCGTCCTTGTGATATCAGCAATGAAGAAAAGGGTTATTGCATTGATCATGTAAGGGAACCACTGATAGAAAGGGCAGGGATATTGCTTGGACGTCTTCAGAATTGTTATGAGGAGAAGATTGGGGAAGAACTATCGGCTTGTGTTGTGAGTGTATATAAGTAGGTCCAGAATGGTTTAACTCCCCAACAAACGCTGGTAATTCACCTGTCTCATCATATGGTCTATGGCAAAAACATATTTTCTTGCTTTAGGAAGAGAGGTGGCTGCTACAAACAATCCATGATTCTGTACAAGGACAGCAATGTCTTCATGGAGAATTCTGGCTACGTTAAAAGCAAGCTCTTCTTTATCGAAGGAGTTGGGAATTGCCTGCAAGGTGTATGATGCTTCAGGATCACGAATATCCAACAGCTTACGCATCTCAAGTGCAGGAGCATCAAAACAGTAATTGGGGAAAATGTTACCAAAGGCGATATGAAAAGCTGCATGAGTATGTATGACTGCCTGATTCTTTTCTGCACTATAGAGGATTCTGCGATGGATGGGGTATTCTCCGGACAGCTTCACATCTGAATCATCCAAAAGATTACCTTCCTTATCAACAAGCACTAACCCGTCGGGCTGAAATTTTGCCTGGCCTGATTTTGTTATCCACATGTTTCCGCCATCTCTGTAGGAGATGCTACCAAGATCTGCTTCAAATATGCCCAGTTCTTTGAATTCTCTGGCATATCCAACAGCCTGAATCGGTATTAAATGTGACATATTAATTTTAGATTGGTGGGATATAAAAAACTTTTTATAGTACGGCCGTAATATCATATTATGATCAAACAGAACAAATACTTCTCATACAATGTCAAACAGCTTCCTAAAGGCTGTCAATATTGTGTGCGCGGTGAGAAGCTAGTCATATTTGTCACAGGTATCTGTCCTAGAAAGTGTTATTTCTGTCCGGTCTCTGATGAAAAGTACCAGAAAGATGTTATATTTGCCAATGAAAGGAAGGTTTCTGATACCTGTGACCTGATCAAAGAAGCAGAATTGATGACAGCCAGGGGAGCTGGAATCACTGGAGGTGACCCCCTATGCCGGATGCAGAGAACTGTCGAATACATCAAGACTCTTAAGGAGAGATTTGGCAAGGAGTTCCACATCCATCTCTATACATCTCTTAATTTGGTTGATGAGAAGAAATTACAGGAGCTGTATGAGGCTGGGTTGGATGAGATTCGTTTCCATCTTGATTTGGACGATAAGAGTTTGTGGAAAAATGTTGAATTAGCCAGGAAGCACTCCTGGGATGTTGGAGTGGAGATCCCATTGATTCCAGATCAGGAAGAGAGGACGAGGGAACTCATTGATTTTATTGAGGGCAAGGTTGGGTTTCTGAATCTCAATGAATTAGAAGTCGCTGATAATGAACATTCGGATCTATTACAGAAAGGATTCAAGACAAAGGACGAGCTGAGTTATGCCGTACGAGGATCGATGGAGATGGGTCTGCGGTTGGTGGAGTATGTCAAAGAGAAAGAGTGTCCATTGGCTGTGCATCTTTGTACGGCTAAACTGAAAGACGCTGTGCAGTTGAGCAAGCGGATCAAGAGGGAAGCGAAAGGTGTCAGGAAAGCTTTTGATATCGTTGATGATGAAGGGATGCTGTTAAGGGGTGCTTTGTATCTGCCTGAATTGGTTCCAGGGTTTGGATATCGAAAGAAGTTAATGGAGGTTGATAAGAATTCAATAATCTTAAGATTGAAGCCCTTATCTGAGAGGATAAAGAAGAAATTCAAACTTAAAGAGGGGGACATGTTTGTTGATGAAGAGAAACCGAGGATTTTGTTGGCCAAGAAGCTGGTGAAGAAGAAGAGGACGTATTTCTTGAAGTTGGGTTTACTGCCGGCGGTGGTCAAAGAATACCCCACTGCCGATCAGCTGGAAGTTGAAGTTGAGTTGTTGAAGTGAAATGACTAGAGCCGTAAGCCGGGCAGCCACGATAATATGTAATCATTGAAAATGAGGTATTAATAATTATCTGCCGATATCTTTTTAAACTTCTACCCTATCCTTGCTTTTATGTTATTAGTAGAACAAACTTTCCCGAAACGGTACGACTTACTAACTGGTTTAATATATGAAACTAACAAAGGGTATAGGAATCGTCGGTGTCAGAAAATGCAGTATTTTAGATTAAAGAGCGAAGATGTAGTTGAAATAGTAAATGATATTACATCATTGGATGAAGATTATGGTTTTCTAATAAAAGAGGAAAAAAGATTATTGAACTTTATTGCAAATATTTTCAAAAATAAGATGGAGATTAGTTTTGATGATTGCACATCGCTTTTGAAATACTCTTTTCAAGCTGTTTTGGTAAGATTAGCAAAAGTCAAAAGTAGATTGTATTATCAAATAAAAGCAAGTAAGTTGAATATTTCTGAGGAGGATAGAGAATATTTCTTTGCTTTGGAAAATATTCTTCAACAAATAGAACTTATTGGAGAGGATATTAAATCAAAAGATTGGGATAAAAGAATTGACAAATTACAACTTTTTAATAAAGCTATGATTATTTTTAAAAATTTAAATGAACTTGCTATTTGTATTGCGCTTAAAGACCACGAATCCATTCAGAGCATTTCTAATTCAATTCTCAGTTTTGACAGGATTAAATTTAATATTTCTGAGAAAATCGCTTCATAATGAAAACTACATTAGACACAAATATTTTTCTGTATGCAACAATTTCAGAAAGTTGCGCAGAGAAAGTAAATGTGACTTATGGTGGCAATAGTTTTAACGTTATTCTTAGAGTAGTCAGCGTAGAATCCCGACCAAAATTAGTTGAATTATCAATGATTTTTTCTGTCTTGAGAGATGAAATCGCAAAAACAAGAAACCCCATAAAATTAATTGAATCTAAATATTACTCCAATTTTAAAACTAAGTATCCCCAAATCTATAAAGCATTTAGAAACTACATCCTGAAAAATAACATTAATAACAAAAAGAGATCTAAGGAATTGATTAGGATTGTCAATTTAATTCTTAATGATATTAAATTCCTTGTTCAACTTGTTTCAAATGCAAAAATATTTTATCCAACAACCGAAGGAGATTTTGAGAGAATCAAGAAGCTAAAATCATTCAAAGATTGTATGGATAAGCTAAAAGAGATTATAAAAGACAATGATAACGACAGAATAAACCTTAGTTTATGTGAACAATATCTATGCAATTTAAAGAATGATAAAATGGGTTTCTGTACTTTGGATAAAGAGGATTTTATCAAACATAACAATAAAGAAAAAATTGAAAATCTCATCATTGAGACTCTCCCAAAACTAGATGTTGAAAACATAAAAATAAACATATGATCTCTTGAATCACTTTTTTATCCACATATAGCGAATAAAAATATTCTTTGCAACAACAAATATTATAAATTCTGCATCATTTCTTCAGTTAGGTGATAGAAATGAAGATTACGATCGATACAAAACATGATTCTCATGATGAGATAAAGCATGCTATTCAGATCCTTAATAGTATACTGGAAAGACAGGGAGTAAGTCAGTCTCCAAGACCGGCTGAGAGTGTAGATTCAACGAACATGATGAGTATGTTTGGAGGAACTCCTGAGACAACACCTACTGCAGCTCCTACTCCGACTACAGAGCAACCTGCTTCTCCGATGAGCATGTTTGCTGGTTCCTCACCACAACCAACACAAGATACTACACATAAAGATGTCGCCGACACCCCACCGGATTTCAGTTCTTTCATCAATCTTGCAGAACGCGGAACAGAGAACAAAGAGGAAGGACAACCTAAGGTGGAGTATTTCTAATCTTCATCTTTTACTTCATCCAAGCCTTTCTGTATCGATTCACCGATCCATCTTATCGGAGTGAGCAGGTTACCGACGAGACTTCCTTTGGTGTAAATACCTTGGGTAGAATCAGTTGGGAGATATCTGGGACCGGATTCAAGAGATCCATACATCACACCATAGGCTATTCCTAACCCATAGTTACCTGATTCAATACTGCTGCTGATCGCTGCTCCAATTCCTGTATAAAGAGCAAAGTTGGTGAACAGGCTCGTTATTGCTGCATTCTCAGGATTAAATCTATCTTTCCCCACTTTATCTTCAATGTACTTTCGAGTTTTTAAGTCAGCATTTCCCAGAATCGGATAACTAAGAAGGCAGAGGGCAGTTCCGGTTCCACTGGCTAACTTACTTACCAAATCTCCTCCTGCTGCCCTAACAAATCTTCCAAGTTTGCTTCTCTTCTTTCTCACTATCATATCAGGAGCCACCAGATAGGTCCGCAAATCGTCCCT
>CAZWBB010000055.1:0-10175 GCA_964632045.1 uncultured Methanosarcinales archaeon
CAATTCATCCCCAACGATAAAACGATGGGGATTTCTTGCTCAGAAGTTATCTTAACTAGCAATCATGACCGATCGATTACATTTGTTTTTTTCAACTTTCATGGAAGAGTCATTAAAGAACTTTTTGAGAAAGAATATCAAAGTGGCATCCAGTTCAGCGAATTCAATTATCATGTGGGTTTGTCCAAGACCAGTAACAATGCAGAAAGCGATGGGAAATGAGCTACAAGCAGATCATCGCAGACCGCCCAGCTTTCTTACCATCCCATCAAAAATTTCTTTCTTTTTCTCCGTAGGTAAGTGGAATAGGGTCTTTTCTAGCATCCTTTCAGAAATAGTAAAAATGTAATTCAATTTGATAACGCTCTGTTTAATTGCTCCATCTTTCTTAGAAAGAGATACACCTTTCATGTTTAAGTTACTGGTAACACCTGCAACTATGACGTTTCCATATTCTTCATATAATACTAAAGCGGGTCTCCTCTTCATTTCATAAGTGTCAGTGAACTGAACTTTGGCAAGAATAACATCGCCGGGATCAGGCATTTTCCCAGTCCTCGTCCTCATTGTTATCCCATAATTCCTTCATCTTAGTTTGCTGGACCTTATGGAGAAACTCATCATACTGATTCCTTTTTCTAAATCTCACAAATACTTCTATCATACTGTTGATCAACTCGTTATACGTTTGCCTTGGAAACTCTCTCAGTTCCTGCAAAGCTTTGACTATACTCTTATCAAGCTGAATTGTTGTAGGGTTCATTTTCAGTTAATTATATGGGCGCCATAGTCTGCTATAGGCGATTATATATAAACATTTCTATTCTGGGGAACAAATACGTAAATATTAAAAAGAGATGCTCCATAAACCGATTTAGGGGGATTTAATGACAGTCAAACTAAGAGTTGCCACCAGAGATGGAGTAGCTACTGCTGGGAGAGATTCTTCTGATATTGATACGACCAGCACGGATACATCTGAAATGGATACTTCTGAACTTGACAGGAAGCTTGAAGAGCTTTTTGAAAGGAAAGCAGTTACTGCCTTGGTGAGGGTTGAAGATGGTGGGAATCGTGTTTATTCATTGAATGGAGAAGATGAGAGGGAAGGAGGAGATGAAGCACCACATGAATACCACCAGGTAGAGATTCTTGGTAACACAAAAAGCGGCAAGACATTTCTCGTGCAGGACTCAGAAGGAAACAAGGAAGTACTAAAGCAGTTGAACTACCGTTCTCCTCCTGGCGAGAATCCAGAAGACCAGATCAAATCATTGGAATTGTTTGACAGGGAAGTCAACGTGCTTTCCAGACTACACCATCCTCAGATAGCAAAAGTCAAGAACAGTTTCACTACAGACAATCATGGAGAGGTCTCCTATTACTTCACTCAGGAATATTTTCCTGGTCCAAATCTGGAGCAGTTGGCAGAACAAGGCAAGCTTCGCCCCAGGAAGGCTGCAGAGATGATGCTTTCACTTCTCGATCCGGTCGATTATTGCCATGAAAAAGAGATCATCCACCGCGATATCAAACCAGCCAACATAATCTGGGACGGCAAAGGTGTCAAGCTGGTCGATTTTGGTGTTGTGGTTGAAGGGAAAGTCGACACCAAAGGCGGTTCAACCATCGCAGGAACTCCTGGCTATATGGCTCCTGAACAATGGTGGGGCAAGGCTTCTGAACAATCTGACATTTATGGGATCGGTACAACTTTCCTGCACATGGTCACTGGCAAGGATCCTGATAGCCTGTACGATAACAACGCAGCAGGTTTTGATGACAAATTTACGATTCATTATGAAGAGTATGTAAAAGAGCTGGATGAAAAGCTACAGGAGATCTTTGGGAAATGCTTAGCCTTCGAAGAACAGGATAGGTATGAGTCAATATCATTGTTGAGGAAAGACCTGGAAGAATATCTGGAGGATGGAGAGCAAAAAGGTGGGAAGACTAAGGATGAGTATGGAGAGGAGAGCACTGATGATAATAATATTGAGGATGAACCCGATGAGGAAACTGAACTTCCACCAGAAGAACAGAAAAAAGTCAAAAAGAGAGCCCATCTCCGGCAGATAGGTAAGAATCTCATGCTGCTGGGAGGGGCCGCTGTACTTATGGCAGGGGGTTATGAATTCTTCAGCCGTGTCCATTCCGTAGGATATTCTGGCACGACGATCCTTCTGGATGAATATGGTAACATGACTGCAGAAAATCCCGACTATGGCTTTCATTTGCATGACTCATCCATAGAGGAATATTTTGATTATAGCACATACCTCAGTTACGAGACTGAAGCCAAGATCAGGATACCTGGAAAGAACGGTACGATCCTTGAATACACCATAAGCTTTGACTTCTCTGCAAAAAATGATGATCCGATAAGTTCTCATTTCAAATACTCTACTCCTGATGAAGCTGGCCGGGTAGGACAGGAAAGGATCAAACACGAACTGGAGGGATCTTTTGAACGATATGTCGCTGAGGTGACTAAAAATAATGATAAAAGATTACTTCTGCAGAAAGGTGGAAAACACGGTTATGACAGAGGTTCAGTAGCCAATGAGTTCAAACAATTATTTAATGCAGATTATCAGCACGAAGGATTACTTGAGTTCAGTTCTGTTGCTTTCAAGTCGGAAGGGGTTAGGATCATAAAATGAAAGCTAAGAGCAGCGTGGGTGTTAATACTGCTACCCAAGGAAGGGCAGTAATGGAAGAAACAACTTCTAGAGATACCTCTAATCTAGACTCACAAGTAGAAGAGATGCTGGGAGATAAGAAAGCGGCACCTTTAGTAAAATTTGAAGGAGACACAAAAACCTACCTGATCGATGGTATCGAATACATCCAAAAGAAAGTTCTTGGTAACACCCATTCCAGCCAGACATTTCTCGTTGAGAGCAGACATGGACACCAGGGTGTAGTCAAGACTCTCAAAGAAAGGCTGCCTCATGGCTTTGATGCTCAAAAAGAAGGGGAAGCCTTTGAGAAGTTCGCCAGGGAATCAAAGATCCTCTCGCAACTGGAACATCCACAGATACCCCAACTCTATTCTACTTTTACTCATGTCAACAAAGAAGGGGAGACAACATTTAACATCTTCATGGAATACTTTCCCAGCGATAACCTGCAGACTCCAACTTTGGAGGAGATCATCAAACGCAGAGGGAAGATTGAAGAGAAAGAAGCGCTCCATAAGATCATCTCGCTGTTGGACCCGCTTGAATACTGCCACAACCAGAATCCATCTGTTAAGCATCGTGACATAAAACCGTCAAATATCATTTGGGCAGATGGAGAAGCTAAACTGGTAGACTTTGGAATTGTGCTGGATGAAGAAGCAAGTACTAAAGGCAGGGATACGATTGCTGGTTCACCAGGATACATGGCACCTGAACAGTGGACCGGGCACCCTTCACTGCAATCAGACATCTATAATGTCGGAGCCACTTTACTGCATATGTTGACTGGAATCCGTCCTGAAGAGATGTGCTATGAGGATTCTGGAACTTTTGAAGAGAAATTCCATGTTGATTATGAGAAACACACTTCCCATCTTGACGAAAGGCTGCAGAAAATACTTGATAATTGCCTTGCTCTTGATGCAAAAGACCGGTATCACTCCATAGCTGAGTTGAGGCAGGCTCTGGAAGGTTATCTCCGTTCAGAGCCAAAAGCTGAAAGGAAAGCAGGAAAGAAGAAAGCTAGTAAAGAAGCCGCACCCCGGGTCAGGATAGAAAGGGAAATAATACATAAAAGTTCCTGGGTCAAGGATCTTTTTGCCGGGCTGCAGTGGGCTGCTGGCACCTTGGCTTCCCTTGCGGTTATTGGAGGGATAGTGACTGCTGTCGGAGTCAGACATGGTTACTTAGATGTCCATTATACAGATAAAGGAGAGGTAACTGTCCTGGTTGATGATGAAGGAAAAGTACGCAGCGACAATAATTATCCCTCCTGGATCCCGTATCATGTTCACACTGAAGGCATATCAGAATACCGGCAGGAAGGGATTGTCGGAATCAAGCAGGAGCTGGGAGTAGAGGATGAGAAGGGGGAGAGTAGATTTGCAGAAGTTGTAGGTACGCTCAAATATCACATTAATAATCCTGAAGAGCTTCATGTAGTGCTTAGGAATAAAGGGACTACGGGGGCCGCCGGAGATGCAGAATTGCGTCGCGTCCTCGAAAAATCGATTGGATCATACATGCAAAAAGCAGCTGAAGGGGTGGATCTGGAAACAGTCAAAACGACGTGGCTTCTCCGTCATAGTGTTGAAAATGGTTCTGCAGCAGAATTCTCCCCATTCCTTAGGATGGGACGGTTTACATATTATGTTAAGTGAAGATGACACCAAAACTGACACTATTGGATAAGGATGAGCAAACTGAAGAAAGAATCGATTTAGCCCAAGGTACGACAGAAGAACTGGATGCGAAAGTTAATGCGATGTTCAAAGAGAACACAGACACCGCCCTAATTAGAGTAGAAAGAGATGGCAACGATACTCAAACCAACACCTCCTCCAGAATATATACAATCAACGGAAAGGATTATAGGCAGCTAAAGATTCTAGGCAATACCAAGAGCGGTCACACTTTCCTGATTGAAGATGCAGAAGGAAACAAAGAAGTTCTCAAGCTGCTTAGTTACCGCCACCCTCCGGGAAACAATCTGAGTGAACAGGTTAAGGCCATCCAGCACTTTGACACAGAGGTGGATGTGCTCTCTAAACTGAACCATCCGCAGATCGCTCAAGTAAGAAGCAATTTCACAATCGACAATCACGGAGAGACTTCATTCTATTTCACTCAGGAATATTTTCAAGGGTTGAACTTGGAAGAGTTGGTCAGAGAAGAAGGTCCTCTTCCAGCAAAAAAAGCAGTTGAGACAATACTGTCCCTTCTTCATCCATTAGAGTACTGCCATCAACAGGGCATCATCCATCGTGACATCAAGCCTGCAAATGTGATCTGGAATGGCCAGGAGGAATCAAAACTTGTTGATTTTGGTGTTGTGGTTGAGGGGAAAGTGAGCACTGTCGGCAGTTCAACCATCGCCGGCACTCCTGGATACATGGCACCTGAGCAGTGGTGGGGCAGGGCGACAGAAAAGTCGGACATCTATGGAATCGGAACGACACTTCTTCACATTCTCACCGGAAAAGAACCTGAAAAAATGATCGATCATTCCGCTACTGATTTCAATGAGAAGTTCAGGATCAACTATCAGCAGTATGTGCAGCATCTGGACAAAAATCTGCAGGAAATACTTGGTAATTGCCTGTCTCTCAAGGAAGAGCAAAGGTACTCATCAGTTTCGCAACTGAGAAAGGCACTGCAAGATTACCTGGAAAAAGATGACATTAAAAGATCTGAAAGAGAGAGAGTACACAGGCCCGTATTTACACGTGAAGGAATAAAGAGGAGTCAGGAGGAGCACCAGCAAAGGATTCAGAAGCGGGAAAAGCAGTATGAGAATTTCGTCCCAAAACGTAGATGGTCCGAAAGATCAATAGGCATCGCGATGACCGCCACCATATTTTTGGGATTGGCAGGTGGTGCTTATGGAATATCACACACTCATACGTATGAACCCGGTTTTGAATTTGCAGTGATCGAGGATGGTCAGGAGCTGCGACTGGATGAAGGAGAAAGAGGTCTTCATTTCCATTCCGGCAATACTTACGACTATTCCAGGAGATCAAGCAAGATCGCTGTGGATATTTACTTGCTGGACAGAGATGAAAATAACGCGAACCAGTTCAGGTTTCCCATTAAGGCAACAGCAGCTTACAGGATAGTGGATGCAATGGCTGTCCATCGTAAGTATGGCCGGGAGGAAGAATCCGACCAAATCCGTGCTGGAAACAATCTAAAAAATGAAATAAGGAAATCTATCGATTCGTACGTAGACAAAGTCTTCCTGCAATTTGATGTATTCAACTTAGAGGAGCCAAAAGGGGATCTTGAAGAGTTGGGTCTGCAGCCTAATACTCCCGGATATCTGATTAGACAGCTTTTCGAGAAAGACTATCCGCCGGAGATGATCATTTTGCAGAAGGTAACTCTGCACAAAGGTAAACCTGAACTTGTCTCCTATCGAAAACAATAAAAACAATCTGTTTTCAGCTACGACAATGACAACACGACTCCTGGTCCTCAGCGACATCCATTCTAATCTTCCTGCCCTTGAAGCAGTGCTGAAGGACGCAGAGCAATATGGTTCTTTTGATAGGAAACTTTGCGCCGGTGATATCATTGGATATAACTGCTATCCAAATGAGGTTGTAGAGAGAGTCCAGGAGGAAGGATTTCTCAGTGTTGCAGGAAATCATGAGAGATGGATGTTTGACATAGATCCTGATTACGGCAATGAAGACGCTCTGACAGCGTTAATGATGAATAAGGATGTTCTGACCAGAACAAACCTGGACTTCCTGCGTGGTCTCAGCAGTACTCCTTACTTTGATGAAGATGGTCTTTTTGCTATGGTTCATGGCAGTTTTGCCGGGAATGATTCATCAATAATCATGGAAAACAGGTATGAAGGTAAATACATACATTACAGCAACGATGTCCTTCAGGCGATGAAAAACATGAAAAAGCAGACAAATGGTTTCCACTTTGTTGATTATCCTTTAGGTATCTTTGGCCATACGCATCAGCCTTTGCTGGCCACTGCTCAAATGCGTAATTTTGGTACTCTGGTAAAAGAAGTTAAATTCTGTCGAGAGGGAAAGATCCCCCTTTCACCTCACATTGATGATAAAGGTACAGTATGGCTACCTAAAGTTCTGACAAATCCAGGTTCTGTGGGACAGCCCAGAAACTTCAGCAGCAAAGCCTGTTATGCAGTGATGGAGTTTGTAGATGATGAAGTTATTGTCCACAGGGGTAGTATTGGGTACAATGTAGAGAAAGTGCAGTTGAAGATGGAGAAGGAAGGTTATCCTGGGATAGTCATCCGCAGACTCCTTGCTGGATTATAATCAAGATTAAATCTCCTCAGGCGATTATCATCTCCAATCCTTTCAATGCAGCAACAGCTTTCCCTAGCTCTTTCTTCTGCTTCTGGTCATAATAACTGAACAGAATAACCCTCTTCTTGTTGCCAACCACTGAAAGTATCTGATTCTCTTTTTCATCAAGTACACTTAATCCCTTAGGAAAGTACTCCCTTTTAGGTTGTTCATACTGGTATGTGAATCTATCGATTTCATCAACCATTTCATTTGTCAGGTTGAGCGGTTTCACAAAACTGATCTGCATCACATCTTCATAAGGGTACTCTTCACTCCGTACGTGATACTTTTCGAGACACAAGATTTGCTCAACCGAGAATGGAAGTTCAAAACTTGGATCAACCTGTATCTGTAATCCACTGCTTCTACCCATGCGTATCTTTGAGTATTCAACAACAAGAGCAGACCAGGGAAGGATTATCTTACCTTCTGAAGTAGCCCGGCTGGAAAAAAGTTCTTTTACTAAGAATACAAGATGATCAAATTCTTCCCCCATGTTTATAGTGAGAAGGCGTAAGAATATAAATCTATTGGTAATTAATTTGCAGAATATAATATACTCTTGAACTTACCTCGATTCCCCTGTCTGTTCGCAGCAAAAGAAGCCCGTGCTACCTTCTTTTGTTCCTCAACATTCTCTCCATTGAATAGCACGTACTTCGTCAGATGATACTCTAATGGACCGGCAATCATTACGTCTCTTTTTATGGTTGCTTTGTAGGATGCAAATACCATGTCAAAACCAATATTAAGATACTTCTCAACTTCTGTTATGGCACTGTCAGAGACTGGCACTTTCTTCTTACGAGTCCCATAGATGACACTTCCGTCAGGTAATTCAAATTTAGCATTCTCTTCAACCACCTCTTCTACAACAGAGTTGCCTTTCATCTGTCCCAGTAGTTCCTCTCCAAGATCAACAACAAGAAGTTCTTCTAATTCTCCAACAGGAATGAATAGTCTTCCTTTCTTCCTCCATACGGGATTACGCAGCGCATAAACTTCAACCTTATGACCAATTAGACGTTCAAGAGGCTGCTCCGGCGGGAATCTATCCAGCATCTCAATCTGTTCTTTGGCATTCCTTTCAGTCACGCAAATCAGGGCGCCATAATCAGGATTATCCAGGCAGTGTTGATAGAAGTCTCTGTTATCAGCTCTGCGCTCCACGTGGGTATGATAGCCGGATAGTTTCATTTTCATATACAAAATGAGGGGTTTTATTTAATACTTTTGCTCCTCCACGATAGCAACAGCCAAAACATTTATAAACAAACACCAATTCTAACTCTATAATGGTGGGTGAGTTTGTGCAGTATTAAGATGGAAGATTACCAATCAAAAATAGGAACTGGCGGACATTCAGACGATTCTTCAGAAATTGGATTCACAGACTATCTCAAAAACGGACTAAGGTTCGCCACCAAGTGTGCAACATATCCTCTCTTCGGCAACGCTGATACAAGAACCAGAGAACTCCTTGAGGAGAAGCTGGGAGAGCAGAACTTCTCTTCAGACGATGCGTCTTCTATCAGCATGTTCACTAATCTTACCGCTTACACAATAACTGCAGCTTATGGGATGGATTATCTAACTCACGATTTCAAAGGTTTTGTTTTAGGAGCGGTATTGGGAGCAGTTGCAGGGATAATTGAGGGAGGATTGAGGTATACTCCAAAAGCAGGAGGGGATGATCTTGTAGGAAGCAGCCTGTTGGGTAATGTGTTCAGACCGATAGGTTGGGTTTGTGAAGAGTAGAAAAAACAGTTGAGGGATATCAATAGAATGGGGGCAAAAGTAGTATCAATAGAAGAAACCTTACGCAGGGACAGGATAGATACAGCTTTCTTTAAATTGGTCGAGGGGATCGGTACTTATCAGATCGGCGATGAAGCAATCACAGAGACTGAACTCATAGGAGATACACAGAATAATAATACTTACCTCGTGGAAACGCCCCAGGGAAGAGCTGTCCTTAAATCCTTGGCCAGAAAACTGCCTAGAGGGGTCGATGCCCAGGAAGAGACGAGAGCACTTATCCAGTTTGATAGAGAGGCAAGAGTCCTCTCCAAGCTGGACCATCCGCAGATACCAAAACTGCTCAAGAATTTCACTTCAGAGTCAAATGGAGAAACCGGATTCTGTCTGCTGCAACAGTACTTTGACGGACCCAATCTTCAGGAGATCGTAGAGGACCAGGGACCGATGACGCCAAGAGAAGCAGTAAAAACCATCCTTTCTGTACTTGATCCATTGGAATACGCCCACAGACAGAAACCACAACCTATCATCCATCGAGATATCAAACCAGCAAATATCATCTGGGATGAAGAAAGGCAGCAAGCTAAGTTGGTCGATTTTGGCAGCTGCATCGATGAGAAGATCAGTACAGTAGGCAATTCAACGATCGCTGGTACTCCTGGCTATATGGCTCCAGAGCAATGGTGGGGCCAAGTGGATGTGAGATCTGATATTTATGGGATTGGAGCAACACTTCTGGAAATTGTTACTGGGAAGAGACCTGAACAGATGCAGAATCACTCCTCATCGGATCCTCAAGAGAAGTTTGTCATCAATTATAAGAAGCATGTTAAGAAACTGGATAAAGGGTTGCAGCAGATTATCGGTAAATGTTTAGGGTTTGAGAAGAAGGAGCGCTATAGGTCTGTTCGAGATTTGAAGAAAGCGCTAGTTACCTACTTGACTGCTCCAGAGCAGTTAATTAAAGCGAAGCGGCCCAGCTTCGCGAGGACTGCAGCTAAAGCAGTAGCTAGTAATATTGCCGGTAGCTGTCTTGATTTAGGGAAAAAATCTCTTAAGATGACGGCTAAGATTACCTGCTATGGCCTCTTCGGTTTTGCAGATTATAGAACAAGAGAATATCTTCAAGAAAAATTGGGATATGAAATCTTTGATGAAGAACAGTCATCTGATATCAGTGCTTGTACAAATATTGGTACATTTCCTCTTATATCTTGCCTGGCCACATATCATGCAACACAGAGTGGCGGATGGACTCTTGGTGCAGGCTTGGTAAGTGTTTGTTGGGCTATTGGAGAGATGTATTATAAATTCGAAGTTGAGAACTGTGCTGGCAGTATAGTTGGCAACATCTACAGACCTCTGCGCAGCATAGCTCAATCTGTAGAAC
>CAZWBB010000055.1:10185-11155 GCA_964632045.1 uncultured Methanosarcinales archaeon
GGAATTGAAGAAGCAAAAGAAAAGCATAAGTTAAAAGGACGAGCAAGCGAACATGAGCACAACTACTAGACCGTCAACAGCAACAGTAATATCGATCGAGGAAGCCCTGCGCAGGGATAGAATAGACACAGCCTTCTTCGAGATGATGGAGGGTATCGCTACTTATCATATTGGTGATGAAAAGATAGAAGAGATTGAACTGCTCGGAGATTCTAAGAACAACAACACCTACCTTGTTGAAACGTCCCAGGGAAAGGCTGTCCTTAAATCGCTGGTCAGGAAGCTGCCCAGAGGAACAGATGAGAGTGAGATGGGTAGAGTGTTTGTTCAGTTTGAAAGAGAGACCAGAGTTCTTTCCAAACTGGATCATCCTCAGATTCCGAAGATTGTGGGCAATTTCACTTCTGAAATCAATGGGGAAACAGGTTTCTATTTCATGCAACAATACTTTACAGGCCCTAACCTTGAAGAGGTTGTGGCAGACAAAGGTCCTCTTCCTGCAAAAGAATCGGTAAGAATCATCCTTTCAGTACTTGATCCATTGGAATATGCCCATCAGCAGAAACCACAACCTGTCATCCATCGAGATATTAAACCAGCCAACATAATCTGGGATGATGAAACTCAGCAAGCCAAACTGGTAGATTTCGGCAGCTGCATCGATGAGAAGATCAGTACAGTAGGCAATTCAACTATCGCTGGTACCCCTGGCTATATGGCTCCTGAGCAATGGTGGGGAAAAGTTGACGTTCGATCCGACATATATGGAATCGGAGCGACGCTGCTGGAGCTGGTGACCGGGAAGAAACCGGAAGAGATGCAAGATCATGATTCATCAGATCCTCAGGAGAAGTTTGTCATCAATTATAAGAAGCATGTGAGAAAGCTGGACAATAATCTGCAGCAGATCATCGGTAAGTGTCTGCAGTTTGAAAAGGAGGAGCGCTACCAATCCGTTGATGAGTTAAGG
>CAZWBB010000056.1:0-10515 GCA_964632045.1 uncultured Methanosarcinales archaeon
TATCTCACTCACCTCTTGGCGCAGCCCACATTTTTCCACCCAACTTAATACGTACACTTCTGGACAAATTTTATATATCCTTTCCATTTCCTTCTCTCCATGGTGATAGAGGTTAATAATTTATGCAAGGATTTCAAGGCCAAACAAAAAGAAGAGGGACTTAAGGGAAGTATCAAAAGCATCTTCTTTCCAGAGTATAAGAACATCAAAGCTGTCAGCAACATTTCCTTTTCCGTTGAAGAAGGGGAGAAGGTTGGATTTATCGGTCCCAATGGAGCAGGAAAATCGACGACTATCAAGATGATGAGTGGTATCCTCTTCCCAACATCGGGAGAGATCAGTGTTCTCAACCATAACCCGCAGAAACAGCGTAAGCGGCTTGCTTTTCACATCGGCACTGTTTTTGGACAGAAACCACAGTTGTGGTACCATCTACCGGCGATAGACACATTCAACCTTTTTGCCAAGATCTTTGAGATCGATGAAAATGAATATCAAAGGAGACTGAAACGGTTAGTGAGGATGTTCCAGGTGGGAAAATTTATCAATCAGCCTGTGCGGAAACTTTCTTTAGGACAACGGATGAGGTGCGAGATGCTGGCTTCTCTGCTGCACAAACCAAAAGTGCTTTTTCTGGACGAACCAACGATCGGAATGGATATTGTCGTCAAGAAAAGGATCCGTGAGCTTATCAGAAGGCTTAACAAGCAAGAAAATGTTACGATAATTCTTACATCTCATGACATGCAGGATGTGGAAGAACTCTGCAAGAGACTGATCATCATCAACCATGGCAGGATCGTCTATGATGGGCCGACAAAAGAGATACGAGAAAAATATCTTACCCAGAAAAGGATTGTGGTTATCCTGCAGGAGAAGGTGAAGAGCATCAGCATCAAGGGCGCGAAACTTCTGTACAGAGGGAAATTCAAACACGGCCTCGAGATAGACACCTCAAAGCATCCCATCAGGGAGATCGTCAAAGATATCATGCAGAAATACAATGTTGAGGACATCAGCATTCTGGATCCACCCATAGAAGAGATTATTGAGCAGATATATAAGAAATAGGTGGTGGGTACCGAGTTATGGGTGCAACTGTACTCATTACCCAAAACATACTACTAAAACCCACTACTAATACGATATGGGATTCACAAAATATTGGGAAGTTGGAAAGATAGGTTTCTTCAATAGCTTTGTCTATATGATGGATCTGCTGGCACGGGCAGCTTTCATCGGACTGATAATCTTCATCTTTGTGCAACTATGGAAAGCTGTCTATTCAGGAGGGAGCGGAACTATCGAAGGATTCACTTTAGCCATGATGATCTGGTATCTGGTGATGACTGAGTCGATCGTCACCAGCCCGGGCAGGATCCTGGAACAGATCGGTGAAGAAGTCCGTTCTGGGGACATTGCTCAGAAGATAAACAAGCCCTACAATTACATCCTGTTCAACTATGCCTCTTCCATGGGAAAAACATTGCTGGCTTTCACAACAACTTTCATTTTTGGCTCCCTAATAACATTCCTGATGGTAGGTGGTTTCTCTCTGCAACTGCATCACCTCCCTTTCATCCTGATCACGGTATTCCTGGGGCTCACTCTTCATTTCCTGTTCATGGCGCTGCTGGGAATATTTGCCTTTTGGTTAGAGGATGCTCATGCCATGCATTTCATATATCAAAAAGTCGTCTTCATCCTGGGAGGTATGCTCCTCCCCTTAGAGATATTCCCTTCCTGGCTGGAGAATATCAGTAAGGTGCTACCATTCAGCTACATCGCCTATCACCCGGCAAAGCTGTGGGTGATGTTCAGATGGATCAACCTATGGCCGGTGCTTATCGGACAGCTTATCTGGATCGCTTTGATAATTGCAGGGATAACAATTATATACAACATCTGCATAAGAAGACTGAGTGTCAACGGAGGTTAAAATGTCAGAATTAGCTATAACAACCCATCTCAGATTATTGAAAGAGTACGTAAAGATAGCAATCTCTACAGCGATGGAATATCGGGCCAGTTTCATCATGCAATCCGTTACGATGATACTCAATGATGGTTTATGGATACTCTTCTGGTGGATCTTCTTCCAGAGATTTGATGTTGTCAATGGTTGGGGCATGCGTGAGTTGCTTATGCTTTTCGTTTTCGCCACTACCTCCTTTGGCATTGCAGGATTCTTTTTTGGAAACCTTAGCAAGATGGCGAATGTCATCGCAGAAGGAAGACTTGACTTCTACCTCAGCCTGCCCAAGAACGAACTTTTTCACATCCTCATCAGCCGATCAAGCGCTTTTGCCTTCGGCGACCTGATTTTTGGTTTGGTGTTAGCGGTATTCGTCCTCAATCTGTCTGAATGGCCACTCTTCATCTTCATGAGCCTGATCGGAGCATCCATCTTCATCAGCTTCGGCATCCTCGTAGGCAGTCTGGCTTTCTTCTGGGGAACTGCTGAAGAGACGTCCAGATGCCTCTTCTTCGGGCTGATGTCCTTCGCCATGTATCCATTTCCAGTATTTGAAGGAGTAGCCAAGATAATACTGCTGACTCTGATACCAGCGGGTTTCATAACGGGTGTACCTGTAGGATTGCTGCAGAACTTCGATGCCAAATGGTTCTGGTTAAGCCTCCTCATTGCAGGATTCTTCATGGCTTTTAGTATAGCTGTGTTTAAGCATGGTCTAAAGAAGTATGAGAGCGGCAGCATGTTTACGGTTCGGGTTTGAATGATGAGAGAAATAGTTAAAACGGAATTGCTGATTTCTCTAAACTTGTATCCCCAAGCCCAATAGATTTATAACGTATTTGTTCAATCCAGTATCATATGAAAGAAACAAAGGTCTCAATCATTAATGAATATGATGAAAAACTTACTGGAATAGAAACTATCCCCTCAATAAAGAAAGAAAAACATCCAACTGTTCTTTTGGTTCATGGTTTTGGCGTCACTAAAGAAGAGGGAGGTATGTTTGATGAACTTACAAAAAAACTTGCAGATGCAGAATTTTTAGTTTATAGATTTGACTTTTCAGGAAGAGGAGAAAGCGAGGGAGATTATAGCGAAACCTCTTTGACAAAACAAGGATCCGACTTATCAAAAATATTGGAATTTGTTAAGTCACAAGAAAAAGTGGATGTACCAAGAATAGGAATTTTGGCACAATCTTTTGGTACAGCAGTCACAGTCGCTATTACCCCTAAAGTAGAGACAGTAATTCTTATGGGAAGTATTGCACATCCGCAAATAGTTTCAGGAAAGCCTTCCAAATGGGAGATTTTTGATAAAAATGGAATATCAAAGAAAGTCAAACCAAACGGAGAAGTTATTTTTATAAAATCACAGTTCTGGAAAGATATGGACAACTATAATCTGTTGGAGTCCATATCCAAGATTAATTGCTCAATATTATTTATTCATGGATCACTGGATGACAAAGTGCCTCTTTCTGAAATGGAATCATACTTTGAAAATGCAAATGAACCAAAAGAGAAAGAAATAATTGAAGGGGCTGATCATGGTTTGAGACCTCACCGAGATAAAATGTACAAAATTGCAGTAGATTGGTTCAAAAAGAATTTAGTGTGAGTTTGAACTGTACCCAAATTTGGGACAGTTCAAGTTCAATAAACTCTCATTCCATTATTAAAAATAGAACTAATATAAACATTTAGCCCATGAAAAGAAACAAATCAACCAATTCAAACAAAATGCACAATCAAAGCCACCACAAACCCGATCACGCTCCCAACCAGTACTTGAAGAGGAGTATGTCCGATAGCATAATGAAACTTTGAGCCGATGTGATGTAGTTTCAGCAGCCTTTGGATGGCCTGTCCTTCTCTCCCCACACTTCTTCTTACGCCGAAAGCATCCCTTACCACAATCAGGGCAAACACTAAACTTATGGCAAAGGCTGTGGACAAACCTTCTTCCAGATAGATAATCGTTGTCAGTGAGACTACAAAAGCTGAGTGAGAAGAAGGCATCCCTCCGGTGACGACCAGATCATGCCAGGTCAAGCTTTTGTGACGGAACCAGTAGATAAACAACTTGACCAACTGCGCACCAAATCCCGCCAGCACGACCGCAAGGATGACTTTGTTCATGCTAGAAGGATTCTTTTGGGATTTATATAATTTACTACAATATATTTGGTCATGGGTTATCAGTCATGAGTCGTGGGTTTTGAGTATGCAGCCTCACTCAAAACTCATAGCTCACAACTAAATACAAAAATATACTCAAAAACATTTATTAACTATGTCAACAATCCAACCAAAAAAGATGGTACACAAGCACAGATGGAAAGGGTATGTCATACTGGGAGTATTAATTATTGTTTTCATCGCTTTATCATTCCTCTTTCCGGGACTGAAGAGTTTTGCTTCTCCTACATATGTCAGGGATTTCCTACTGGGATTGGGAAACTGGGGATATCTGATGTTCATAGTGCTGCTTCTGGCGACCATTCCTCTTCCCATGCCCAGCACACCCGTCGTATTGGGTGGTGGATATGTATATGGACTGTTCCTGGGAACCATCTTGGCATTGATCGCCTGCGTCATCGGCGGGACGATCGGATTTTACCTTACCAGGACATACGGCAAGCCACTGCTGGAGAAGTTGGTAGCAAAAAAACAGATCATCCATTTCAACCATATCTTTAAAGAAAGAGGAATCATCGCTGCTTTTGTCTCTTACGCCATCCCTCTTTTTCCCAGTGATGCAGTCAACCTTATACTGGGGTTGACGAGAATAAAATATACCACTTTCATTCTCCTGGTCACTATTGCACACATACCTCGCTATCTGATCGTCAATTCTCTTGGTGAAGACTTATTCGCAGGTTTCACCTGGAAAACAGTGATGGTAATAATTGGTGGAGCAGTTTTTATCCTTGTCGCCATTTTCAGGGAGAAGCTTAAGAAATTCTTATTTAAGGAATTAAGGGAAGTTGAGAAACAGGTAGAGATTGCAGAGAAAGGAGTCGGACTGTAATGTTAAGAACGTCTGGAGGCTTGTATGCCCTCATCCAAGTGTCTTTCTTTTCTTCCTGAATTCAAATTCTATCATCACAGGGAGATGATCTGAGAAGTGAAATGGCAGAACGGAGTATTTCTTCACTTTCAGTTGAGGAGAAGTAAGGATATAATCCAGCCTCCTTTCGGGTTTCCATGCTGGTTCAGTAAGAGGTTTTGATTTCTTGTCCAGTCTTATCATGTCATTAAGATGTGTTTTCTTTAGCAATCCTCTCAGCTCACCAACTCCATGAAACGTATTGAAATCTCCCATCAGGATGACGGGGTTCTTGATACCATTAACAATATTGATCAACTCTTTGATCTGCTTAGCTCGCGTCTCTCCTCCCAAAGCCAGATGTGCAGCAATAAGAGTGACTTTCCTAGGACATTTTACAGTTGCTTCTATGACCATCCTCTTTGTCCCCTCGTGAAAGACATGATATTTCACTTTTTCGATCTTGTAACGGGAGATTATGGCATTCGCCTGCTTCTTAAGGATTGGTGCGTAATGGAACAGTCTAAACCAGCCATGCAGAGGATATTTCACTTTCTCCACAAAGCTTTTCATTCCCAACTCCTCCTCAATGTACTGCACCTCATCTTTACCCCTGCTTCTGAAAGAGCCGGTGTCTACCTCGATCAAAGTAAGAATATCCGGATTCATCTTTTTGAGAGCTTTCACCAACTGCTTATCAAGATTCTTGGGAGGGAAAAATATCTTCCAGAATTTTAGATATTGGTACCATTTCCCTGGTATCCCTTCACAATATTCAATATTGTAGCTGATTAGCTTGACCATATGTAGATAGAAAAAGGCGGGGTATAAATTATTTGTTGAGTACTGGGAAGGAAAAAATTTACTTATGAACTTTCTTATTGATCATGGCATAGATTGCACTTTCTACTTTCATCGGATCTTTGATATACCTTAAAGTCAGTTCGGGACGTTTGTCTTCAGCAGTACTGATGACAATGTCTCCCGCTTTGCAGAGACGGTCCCAGAAAGAGATATCAATAACGATGTTGACTATCTGCTTATAGGGAAGCGAGTGTCTCTTCATACGGAAAAACTTGAATTCGGAAACAAGGTGTCCTCTAAAGAAATGGTAATTTGTGTTATACAGGATGACCAGCTTGATAGCCAAAGGTATTGCAGCTACGACCAACAGAATCGGAATGAGCAGCATAATGACCTTACTGGTAGATAGAACGATAATATCAAACCTCTTCAGAAGAGAAGAGATTCCAAACAGCAGCACAACAATCCCCAACGAATAGAGGAAGCTCTTCAATACTTCAGGTACTGCAGCATTGGTCGCATTCGGCTTCAAAGTGAGCAAAGGCTTCTCCATACGGACAAGTAAATGGAATCAGTTAAAAAAACTTCCTGTTTCGCCGAAAATAATATAAATTAGATACTCTTTTAACCAAGTATGGTAATAGAAACACAACAAATAATGACTGAACTGAGAAGTATCAAAGAAGAATTGGATTACATCAAGATTCATATGGTAGATAAAGATATGTTCCTTGATGCAGAGGAAAAACAACTTCTTGAAGAAAGCCACGAGAACGAGAAACAAGGAAGACTTACATCCCAGGATGAAAAAATTATCGTAGTTAAGATGGATAGAAGAGAACAGGCATATAACTAACCTCATCCCCTTGCCTTCTCAAAATACTTTGGAAACAATATGGGAAAACAGAATGCTCCCAAAAGATGAAATGTAGAGACGTATTCTTTCACATTTTCATAATCTCCTTGAAAAATATTCTTTTTCATGGAACGGACGATGTCAGAAGCGTTTTCACCTTCCAGATGCATCACAACCCTGGCAGTGCCCATCGCTGAGAGCTGACGTCGGCTTCTAGCGTGCAGATCCGTATCGACCAGCACAGGGACATTGTAACCTTCTTCAGATAATTTTCCTGATAACTCTTCCACTTTTTTATTTACATCATGGTATGATACTCTCTTCCCGATAAGATTCAAAACTTTCCTGAGACACCATCTGATCCAAGGGACGCAATACCCGTTCCATTCCAAGGCAATCTCTCCTGAATACTCTTTACAAATTCCTTCCAGCTCTTCTTCCATCTCTTTTGAGATGTGACCGGCCGTCCGAGTTTTCCAATTGTCCACAAAAGGATGGTCCAGGATCACCAAGGCATCATGCTCCAGCCCTTTATCAATCACTTGCCTGATCTCTGTTTTGGGATTTGCTTCATCAAAAGAATAGCCTACTGTAAGAATATGAAAACCTTCCTTTGTATTGTATTCACGCGCATTGAGTAGGTACTTTCCATTGGGGAGCTTCACTCCCGCCTCATCAAAAGTGGAATATGGAAAATATTCCTTTGCTTGCCTAACAACAGAGGGATAAACTGAACAATCAAGCGATTCCAAAGCAACAACATCAAGAGAATTCTTCTCCCCTGCCTCCACAACATCTACTAAAGAATTCTTTCCAAGGAAAGGGTGTACATGCAGTTCAATATTTGCATCAATGATTTTGTCAGTCATCTAAAGATATCGCATCTAATCCCTCGTCATCTCACTTCAGAATCCCGTAACCAATCAACCTGAATCTGTCGCCGACTCTCCTGGAGATAGTGATTCTGTCTCCTGGGTTAGCGCAGATCGGCTTTTTTAATATGCAGGTTGTATTCTTCTTAGAAGGATCCACCACAATTCCAACAGTAGCAGCTGAATTTACGTTGAGCATCAATACTTCTTTCTTTGCAAGCGGCTTAACTTCAACTTCTTCCTTAGTCCCCACTACTCTCTCCAGAAGATTTGTCTTCAAGGCGATCTGATAATGCACATCAGGCAGTTTCCCTGGCAGCCCGATTAGCGAACCAGTCAGGGAATCCGATTTGACGACAGTTGGGTCGAGTGTTGTACCGATAGCCATACTTCCTCCCGGAGCGATCTCTGGAACAGGCTCTCCACCAGAAAATATCTTCATGATTGTTGTCTTTAATGGTTTCCATATTTTTTTGTTCTTCTCCTCGACCATGTACCCAGGAAGGATCTCAATTTCCTGTCCCTCTTTGAACTTTCCTTCTTTCACCGTCCCTCCAAGAACACCGCCGATCAACTTTGCAGGTTTGATACCTGGTTTGTTGATGTCAAAAGAGCGGGCGACCAACATCAAAGGATCTTTCTTCATATCACGTTCTGGAGTAAGTACAAATTCCTGGACAGCTTTGATAAGCACATCTACATTCACATTAGAACGAGCCGACATCGGCACTATTGGAGCATCTTTGTAATCGGTGGTTGACAGAAAATCCTGTATCTGTTTATAATTCTTAAGCGCTTCCTCATGTGTGGTAAGATCGATCTTGTTCTGGACAACAATGATATTCTTGATACCAGATATCTGCAGGGCCATAAGATGTTCTTTGGTCTGCGGTTGAGGACATTTTTCATTGGCAGCTATCAAAAGAAGAGCCCCGTCAACAATTGCCGCTCCGCTCAACATGGTTGCCATCAATGATTCGTGGCCAGGAGCATCGACCAGGGAAATTTTCCTGAGAGGGACTGCTGCCCCATTGCATTTAAGACACTTCTCCCTAGCAGTATAGAAATTGCATTTATCGCATTTGTAGATAGTAAAATCAGCATAACCCAGGCGGATAGTGATACCTTTTTTCAACTCTTCTGAATGAGTGTCCGTCCATTTCCCGCTCAGCCGCTCGGTCAGGGTTGTCTTCCCATGATCAACATGCCCGACGAGAGCGATGTTCAATTCTGGTTGTATGGCGAGCTTGCCTGATTTTTTGGCTGCTTTCTTCCCATCCTTTTCTTCTTTCTTTACAGCTTTTTCTTTCTTGACTGCTTGTTTCTTGGCCATTAATTACTAGAAAATGGAGTTCTTTATAAATTTTTATGATGTAATCAAAAAACCCACTGCAGGCAGTGGGGTATGAAGTTACATTAACCAATCTCTTACAGTAGGCTTTTTGGTCATGCTACCAATTCCACCTACTACTTTTTCCTTCCCACCTTTTTTTTGATCTTCCTTTTCACACGGCAAAAGACACTGGCTTTTTTCTTCTTTGGCCTCAGCCGCTGTACTCTCTTGCCGACCATCTTCTTCATGATCCTGATCTCTGACTTGCTGGCTACACCTGACTTACAAAGAGCGGATTCAAAAAACTTGCCTGCCGTACCCAATACTTCTTTGCTTGCTTTTGCTGAGTTAGCTACCAGCTCTTTGGCTAGCTTCATGCTTTCTTTCTCACTCAGGGCAAGTTCTTTTTTCACTTTACCTGCGACCTTCTTGGCTTCCTTCATACTCAGCAGACCCAGACCATAACCAGTCTTGATAGCTTTCTTAACTGTTCTTTCCATTTTTCAATCCTCCGATTTTTTCCTTATTGAAACAAGATACAATACTAGGATGATCGTTGCTCCTGCAAACATAAAACTTAGGGGTACACCAAAAATTGTGGCCCTTTTTTCCATGTAAAAAATGACCGCCGAACCGACGATCAACGCTGCCAGGATGATGCCTGCATTCTGCTTCCTGTTAAGGTACTCCAGTTCATGCTCCAACTCATGCAGCCGCTGTCGATTAGATTCCTGCCTAGTCCCAGGTTGCTCAAGTCTCTTGATCAGTTTTGAAAGATGTTCAGGCAGTTCCAGCAACAACTCTTTATTGTCCCACAATGTCCTTTTCACACGCTTGGCGATCTTTCGGGGAGAGTATGTCTCCTGCAGATATTTCTGAGAAAATATCTCCAGTCCCTCCGCGACTTTGAAATGAGGATCAAGCTTCATGCCGATACCTTCGCCCTGATAGATCATCTTTGCCAGAAGAACATGGTCTGGGTTGAAGATGACACCGTACTTCGCCCCCAGAGAGATCACTTTATAGAATGCTTTGGCCAGGCTCTTCCCGCCGGTAGCAGATTCGTACACTTCTCTCATTATTGGGATGGCTTCCTCTTTGAACATGGGGATATCAGCCTTGGTTGTGTCCTTGGCAAGAGAGATGATGATATCAAAACTCTTGTCAGCGTTCTTCTCAGGCAGCGACTTGACAAACCGGATGACCTTCTTCCTGTCGGCAGAAGAGATCTCCCCCATAATCCCATAATCAAGATACACCAGTTTACCGTTTTTCTGGATAAAAATATTAGCCGGATGTGGATCTGCGTGGAAGAGGCCGTACATAAGACCTTGCTCCAGCAGCGAAGTGAAATAGGTCATGGCAATCTTCTTTGTACTGATATGATTCTTCTTCAGAGCGGCCAGGTTGCTTATTTTAAATCCCTCCACAAACTCAAGGGTAAGCACTCTCTTAGAAGAGCGTTCCAAAAATACCTTAGGTACCATAACATTGCTGTTATTCTTCATCTCTTCCTTAAGCCGGATGGCATTATTAGCTTCGATCTCAAAATTTAGTTCCCGCCTTGTCCAGAGAGCAAACTCTTTTACTACATCCACCGGGCGGTAATTATGGATCTTATGGA
>CAZWBB010000057.1:0-10456 GCA_964632045.1 uncultured Methanosarcinales archaeon
ATGACGATTACCCCACATAACTTGACTAAGCCGGGTAACCACAACCATTTTAAAGTAAAATGTATTCCCCTGTAAACAAAGAGGTAGATAGATGATTCGACCAACCGCCCTTTGCATAGGTTCTGCTACTTTAGACACATTTCTCACTACGGAAGTTCCTCTCTCTAAAATTAAACTGGGAGACAAGGTTCTGGTTCGTTCTTTAGAGAAGCATTCAGGGGGTGGGGCAACCAATGCGGGAGCTGCTCTCAGTAAATTAGGGATGACAGTTAAAATTCTCACCAAATTGGGAAAAGATCATGATGCAGATTTCATACTGAAAGAACTTAAAGAATACAGGATAAGGAATATCTGTAAGCATCACAGCAGGAAGAATACTGATGTTGCAACGATCATCTCTTCCATGAAAGAAAAGGACCGGATAATCTATGTCCATAAAGGAGCATCTCTGCAACTTTCCACCGCAGATTTTAGAGGATCGCAGTTGAAAGCGCGGTGGATCTACCTGGCTACTTTATTAGGCAAGTCGTTTACGACGGCTAAAGTGATCGCTGAGTTTGCTAAGAAGAAGAAGATTCCTCTCCTCTTCAATCCATCTTTGTACCTGGCGCAAAGGGGGAAGAAGGCTCTGAGACCTATCCTGCAAGGAACAAAGATCCTGGTACTGAATAAAAGAGAGGCACAAGCTCTGCTCACAACAATTGCTTCTTCCATGAAAAAGCTGCTTCTTGGATTGCATGCTCTGGGCCCGGAAACGGTGGTAATCACTAATGGCCCTAAGAAGTTGTATGCGCTTCACGAGGGGAAATATTTTTCCTTACTTCCTCCAAGAGTGAAAGTGGTTCATACTGCGGGAGCGGGTGATGCTTTCACGGCAGCTTTCCTGGCAGGAATCATTAAGAAATATCCTTTTGCGAACGCTCTGCGTTTAGGACAGGCAAATGCAAATTCAGTAATCCAGCATGTCGGGACAAAGAACAAATTACTTACAGAAAGAGAAGCAGAAAAGTTGATAAAGAAGTATAAAATACAGGTGCATGAATATGAAATTTAAACTAGCAGACTTAATTCATTGGTTGCCCAGAGGGTTGGCTTTATTCATTTTCTTTTACACGGCAATTTTCCTTTTCTTCTCCCCTATCCTGGGTTTTGCCTTCCTGCTGAAACTATTGATCTCTTCATCCTTTTTATTGACCACCCTCATCGCTTGGCGAAGTGAGGCTATCGGCGGTAGTGTTTTCATAATTCTAAGCTCGCTTTGCCTGATTGCGGCGATGGGCACCCAGCTGTCTTTGGTATATTTTTCAGGTCTTCCTCCTTTGTTTGTAACAGGGGGCCTCTTTATGGTAGACCACTTTTACCAGGAGAAAAAAATGAGGGAAGATAATGGCGAGCTTTAGCAAGTTGGTGGATTGGAAAAATTGTGAAGGGAAATGAGATATGCTAGCTAACACGAAAAGAATTTTGCGGAAAGCTCATAGAGATAATTATGCAGTTGGTCATTTCAACATCAACAACATGGAGGTTGTGCAGGCAATTGTCCAAGCAGCTGTGAAACTTAATTCTCCAGTGATTCTGGCTACTAGTGAGGGGGCTATCAAATATGCTGGTATCAACTTCCTGTATGAGCTTGCTTATGCTGCTTCTGAGTTGGCGAATGTTCCCATCGCCTTGCACCTGGATCATGGCAGGGACATGAAAGTGATCCGGCAGTGTATCAGGATCGGCTATTCTTCAGTGATGTTTGATGGTTCTCACCTTGAGTTTGCTGAGAATGTTAGGCAGACAAAGGAAATTGTGCAACTTGCTCACCGAAAAGGAATATCTGTTGAGGCGGAATTGGGCACTATTGGTGGTGAGGAAGATAACATCTCTTCCAAGCATATCGTCTACACCGACCCGGAAAAAGCCCGGGAGTTTGTTGAGAAGACTGGCTGTGATTTTTTGGCGGTAGCCATTGGTACTTCCCATGGGGCGTATAAGTTTATGGGAACCGGGAGGCTGAGGATTGACCTGCTGAAACAGATAAAGCGGAAAGCAAGGATTCCTTTAGTACTGCATGGCGCTAGTAGTGTTCCACGAGGTGTTGTCAAAGAGGCTAAGAAGTATGGAGCCAGACTAGGGGAAGTTCGGGGTGTACCAAATTCGCAGCTCAGGCAGGCCGTAAAGAATGGGATCAATAAAGTGAACACCGATACTGATCTGAGGATCGCTTTTACTGCTGCTGTAAGGAAAGTATTACAGACAAAGAAAGGGGAATTTGATCCTCGTCACATTTTGGGACCGGCCAGAGAGTATATTCAGAAAGTTGCGGGAGAAAGGATTAAGTTGCTAAAGAGAAGGTGATAAGGATTCAGATAATAATGTGATCGATAGAAAACAATAACCAAGACAAAAGAGGTGAAAAATGACAAGGAGAATGAAAGACATCATTGCTTGGATATTTTTGTTAGTTGGTGCAGGAATAGGTTTATTGTTGGTGTTGAGTATATTAAAGGTGATTTAAGTGAGTCATTTTTTGTACCAACTTGTTTCAGTAGAGCTGATGTTGTTTGCTGTTTTTTGGGCAATATACACGGTTTTAGCCTCTTGGGGAACGGAATGTTTTAATATGTTTTACTCTTATGTCACAATATTTACTCTTATGTCACAATATTTACATTCATTGTTCATTTAGTGTGGGATCATTTGGTGAGACCAGAAATAATTAAATATAAAAGATGATCATGTGTGATAGAAAGAGGTGAAAAATGACAAAACTCTACATCAGTTCGGACCATGCTGGATTCAAGCTGAAACAGAAAGCAATCAATTGGCTTCAGGAGAATAAGATCGATTGTGAGGATCTGGGCAGCTATGTTGTTGATCCTGATGACGACTACCCTGATTATGCAGAGAAAGTAGCAAAGAAAGTTGCTGTGAGTAGAGGAAAGTGCAAAGGGGTGCTCATCTGCGGTTCTGCTCAGGGAGTATGTATCGCTGCCAATAAGATTAAGGGAATCAGAGCAGTTGTACCTTTCTCCATCAAAGGGGCGCAACTGGCCAGGGAACATGAGGATGCTAATGTGCTTTGCCTGTCAGGCTGGTTTTATTCTGAGAGGAAAGCTATTGGGATGGTTAGGAAATTCTTACAAACCCGTCCTTCCAGGGCAGCACGGCATCTGCGAAGGATCAGGAAGATAAAGAAGTTGGAGGAAGGATGAAAATTCGAAAAGCTACCATAAGAGATGCTGAATTGCTAGCTGAAATTGATTTCCTGTCAGAGCATCCCATGGATGTGCAGAGGAAATTAACAAAAGAGGAGATGAAAAAATATATTTTAAGAAGGTTTAAGGAAGGAAAGGAGGAGTTTTTTGTTTGGGACAGAAGCGGGTATGTTACCATAAAGAGAGAATTTCCCGGCCACAAGCACTGTGAGATGTACTGGCTGGCTGTAAAGAAGCAGCAGCAGAGGAGAGGGGTTGGCAGGAAATTAGTATTATTTATCGAAAAATACGCAAGAAAAGAGGGATTCCGCAAAGTCTGCCTATACACTGGGAAGGTAATGAAAGATGCGCAGAAGTTCTATCAAAAGATGGGATACAAAAAGATCAACGAGTGGCCGGGCTATTATGGGTTCTCGGGAACTAAAGAAGAGAAGACAGCTGTTCTTTTCTGCAAATCGTTAAGATGAACCAGGAACTGAAAAGATTATGGAAACTTTGTCTCCCTCATCTGGAGAAGGCAAACCCTGATCGAGCCAATCATACTTTCAGGGTGTTAAGGTTCGCTGAATATCTGGCGGAAAAAGAAGGAGCGGATCTGGAAGTTGTACAGTTTGCAGCTATCCTGCATGACATCGGAAAGTATAAAGAGACGGACGAAGAGGATCATTCTGTGGTCAGCGCGAAGTTGGCCGGTCCGATCCTCAAGAAGTTCAAGTTGTCTGACAAGAAGAAGGAAAATATTATCCACTGTGTTAGATTTCATGACCCATATATAAGAGTAAAAGTGAGGACTATGGAAGCAAAGATCATCCAGGATGCGGATATCATTGACAGGCTCAGTCCAGTAAAGATATCACAGTTTTTCTATTTTGGAGCGCTGAAAGGGCGCAGCCTGACCGAATCATTGAAAAGAGCTGAGCGATATGTAAAGAACACCTATCGGCCGAACACAAAAACTGCAAAGAAGATGGCAGAAAGAAAAAAGAAATTTGCACTTGGGTTTCTTGATGAATTTGATAAAGATTGGGCGGAGGCGCCGAAATGAAAGCAAGGATCTACCCTTCAGTTGTCGCTAAGGGACAGAAAGAGCTTCATCATGTGTTAAAGAACTTGTCAGGGGTTGTCGGGACTCTCCATCTGGATGTTGTTGACGGTAAGTTTGCCAAGAATCATTCTCTAGATTTTCCTTTCCGGCTGAGCAGCAAGTTCAAATATAATGCTCATTTGATGGTTCGAAATCCTGAAAAGTGGATTCGGAAGCACGGGAAAAAGGTGGATTTTTATGTTGTCCATTTTGAAGTTCTTCGGGATGTTGGGAAATACGTCGAGGAGACAAAGAGGAGAAAGAAGAAGGTTGCTCTGGCCTTGTTACCTGAGACAAAAGTGGGAGAGGTTAAGGGATATTTGAATGAGGTAGATATCGTTTTGGTCTTAACAGTCCATCCAGGATTTTATGGCGGGAGGTTTATGAGGGGAAGTTTGAAAAAGATCAGCCAGATAAAGAAGATAAATCCCGGGATAAAAGTGATGGTTGATGGTGGGATGAATCAGAAGACGATCAAAGAAGCGAAGAAGGCTGGTGCTGATTGGTTTGTTGTTGGGAGTTATATTCAGAAGGCGAAGGATAAGAGGAAGGTGGTTAGGGAGATGCAATCCTAAATCTCAGTTCCGTTCCTGCTTCTTTTTTCTCTTCAGACATCTGTGCCATTTTTGTGCATATTTCTGGGATTTTTTGTTGGTTACGTGCTGGGCAAAATAATCTTAAACAAACCAACTACCGATGATTAACATAGAATAGATGATAAATCCAAGACTGAAATACCAGATTTTTCCTCTTCTACCAAAAGGGATGTGGTGCCTGATAACCGTAAAAAGCATCACTCCAAGAGCGATCCCGATGAGGGAAAACTCTATCCACAATTGCCGTGTGGTCCAGACAAATACTGCCAGCAACACACCGATCAGAGTTGAAGCGGAGAGAAGGACTGATTTCTTGATCGAGCTGTGGGGGTTCGTCGGCAAGGTACTTACGAAAGTATAGGAAACAAGAGGGAGGAAGAAAAGAGTGCCGCGCAGAATGCTCTGCTTGGTAAAAGTGACGATGACGATGCCCAGGATGATGTGGTAGACGAAAGAAAAGACATTCTCTTCAAAGGTGAGGTTCTTCACCAGCTCATGCCTGCTGTTGTGCTGGTAGATATACTTCTCGACCAGATGGTGGCTGATGAAACCAGCGGCAACGGAAATGAATAGCAGTTTGTTGATATCGATAGCTCCTTCGGTAAATGTTGGGAAGAGTTCCAGAAGGACATAGGTAATAGAAACGCCGGCTGAGAAAGATAGGATCTTGTAATAGTACTTCTTGTGCTTGATGTCAAATTTGTTACTGAAAAAGTAAGTCAGGCCCGCAAATACTGCAAATACGAAGGGAAGGATGTTTTCAATCACTGTTCTATCACCTTATTTGGGGTAATCGGTTCTGCTTTAATAACTTTTCTGCCACCACGGCTGCTCCATAAAGGCTGATGTCATAATTAGTGATCAGAAAGATGGGAATCTTTTCCAGGACTCTGCGCTGAGTTTTGTTGTCAAGGAATTCTTCTTTGAATTCACTGCGGAAGATGTCCTTGTTTTTGGCAGCGATACCGCCAGCGATATACACGCCCCCTAGGGCTAAGGTGTCCAGGGCGAAGTTCTTGGCGGCTCTTCCGTAAAATCTGGCAAAAAGTGTCAGAGTATCTCTGCAGAGCCTGTCATTCTTGATATGTTTTGAAATCTGGCCAGCATCAACATCGATCTTTTTTTGCCTGTACCTTCCGGTCTTGGATAAGATTCTGTAGATGTTTTCGATCCCCTCTCCCGAGAGGACGTCCTCTAAAGTGGGAATGGCTCCTTGTTGCTTTTTGATTAGGTCATACAAAGCAAGTTCTTCTTCATTATCAGGATGTATGGGCAGATCAATGTGGCCGCCTTCAGATGGAAGTGCTGAGTAACTGTTAGTCTTTGAATTCCAGATAAGGAGGGCTTTACCGAGACCGGTGCCTGCTCCGATGACTGCTTTTGTTCCTTTCCTGAGCACCTCCCCTCGCTTCATCGTGTGGATGTATTTTTGTTCGATAGTTCCTATGCCATAAGCAACTGCCAGGAAGTCGTTGATGATGGTGGCTGATCCGAGCGGAGTGTTTTTGAGAATCCTCCTGGTATCGATATCCCAGGAAAGGTTGGTGATCTTACAATAACTGTTCTTCTCAACAGGACCAGCGGCAGCGAAGCAGGCATTTGAGATGCTTATGTTGTATCTGTCATTCACATATTGCAGCACTTGTTGAACCGGTCTGACAAAATCCTTGATCTCCTTGCTGTCGAAATGCAGCGAGACTAACAGCTTTTTCTTACTGAAGATAGCAAAATTGGTGTTGGTTCCCCCGATATCTGCAGTGAGAATAAAATCGCCTTGGGTGGGCATGCGTCTAGTATGCTTCCTTTCTCTGAAAGTCAGTTCGGTCATGGAAGATGGAAATCGGCCTACTATTTATTTTTTTGCAAAATCTTTATAAAAAACGGTCAAAATCAGTATAACATAGCCAAACTGCAGCTGAGAGGTCGCTGCAGAGAGCTGCGTGAGGCAAAAAATACCGCAGACAAGAATTTATTCTTGTTTGTGTATAAAGTAAGAAAAAACGGATTCCTTAACTAGGTATCCTCGCCGGAATAATGTTTACATAGGAAGATACTTTTCGGCAGCAAAATAAATAACAAGGAGGCCCAACTATGGAGGAATGGGACTGAGTGAGTGTCGCAAGACAAGGGCGCGTGTCGCATCTCGCTCCCAGTTGGCGAAAGAACTGTGTCAGAACAAGAAAGTTTATTGATAGAATCCAATGAGTACCTTAAGTCTGGTATTCATATCGGAACAAAATTTAAGACAAAGTACATGGCTAATTTCATCTACAAAACAAGGCCGGACGGGTTAAGTGTGCTGAACCTGAAGAAGATTGATGAGAGGCTGCAGGTTACTGTAAGTTTTCTTACGCAATACAAACCAGAGGACATCCTGATAGTGAGCAGGAGGGAGAACGGCTGGAAGGCGTTGAAGAAACTTAACGAGTTGACTGGCATAACGGTGATCACGGGAAGGTATCCACCAGGGATATTGACAAACCCAGAACTGTCCACATTCACGGAACCAAAAATAATTATGGTCTGTGATCCATGGACGGACAAGAATGCAGTAGAAGATGCTGCAAAAGTGGGAATCCCTATCATCGCTTTGTGCGATACTAATAACCAGTCAAACAAGATTGATTTGGTAGTTCCATGCAACAACAAAGGAAAGAAATCTGTAGGATTAGTCTTTTATCTCGTCGCGAGAGAATTCATGCAAAACAAGGGCCTGCTGCTGGGAGATGAGAAAATGACGGCTAAGATTGATGATTTTGTTGAAGAGTAATTTTTCATTTTTTTTTGAGTGTGACGAGGTTGTGGGGGATTCTATTTCTCTCTTCCACAACCTTTAAAAAAACGCCTCTTCAACTCAGGCTATGAAAAAAGTAGTGGTAATAGGTGGAGGTACAGGCAGCTTTACAGTTCTAAGGGGATTGAAGAGGCATAATGTCGATCTTTCTGCAATCGTTTCCATGGCTGATGATGGCGGTTCTACTGGTGTGTTGAGAGATGAGTTGGGAGTACTTCCTCCGGGTGATGTGCGGCAATGTCTTGTGGCATTATCAGATTCCAGCAGGCTGATGAGAAGTTTGATGAATTACCGTTTTGAACATGGCTGCCTACAGGGACATAGTTTTGGCAATCTGTTTCTGTCTTCTTTGGAAAAGGTAACGGGAAGTTTTGAAAAGGCGGTGGACGAGGTAGGAAGAGTTCTTTCTATCAAAGGCAAAGTTATCCCGGTAACGATAAACAAAGTAAGGTTGAAGATGCTGCTGAACAGCGGCAAGCTGCTGGAGGGCGAGGATCAGATTAACAAATCTATGGAAGTTGCCGGGGGATACAAGAGCATCTACCTGGAGCCTTTCCCAAAAGTGAATTCACGGGCCATAGACGAAATCATGAACGCTGATCTGATAGTTTTTGGTCCAGGAGGATTTTATACCAGCCTTATTCCTAACATGCTAGTGGAAGGAATCGGCAAAGCACTCAGAGAGACAGAGGCAAAGAAAGTGTTTGTGATAAATCTCATGAATAAGTACGGGCAGACGCCTGGATTCCTGGTGAGTAATTATCTGATGGGGATCAAGAGGTTCGTCGGCAAGGATGTCTTTGATTTTGTTATTGTGAACAGCAGCGAGCCTCCGAAGGAACTGGTGAAAGTGTACGCTGAGGAAGGAGAGCTTGTTGTGAATGACCTGGATGGAGAGGAAAAAGTGATCTCTGCCGATCTGCTGAGCAACGAAGTAAAAGAAGTACAGAAGGGAGATATCCTTAAGAGAAATCTGATCAGGCATGATCATAGGAAGCTGGCTGATGAGCTGATGAAGATCGTTGAAGAACTAGAGTGAGGTGGTTAGATGAAAGCAGTTATTTTGGCAGCAGGAAAAGGAACAAGGATGCTTCCACTTACGGAGACTGTTCCAAAGGTTTTGGTTGAAGTGAATGGAAAACCTTTTCTGTATTACGTTCTAAGGAATCTGCAGAAAGCAGGATTTAATGAGTTTGGAATCGTTGTTGGTCACCTTAAAGAGAAGATAGAAGATTTTCTGAAAGAATATGGTTTCCAAGCGGTTTTGATTGAGCAGACCGAACAGAAAGGGACAGGCCATGCTTTGCTGCAGGCCCGTGATTTTTGCGGGGATGACGATTTCGTCATGTTGGGAGGAGATAATTTGTGGAGTGTTGAGAATCTGCGGATGATGAACAAAGATGATGATTATGCTTATGCTTGTGGTTTTGAGGTGAAAGATTGGAGGAAGTATGGGATTCTTGTGGAAGAAGATGGTTTGCTGAAAGAGATCAGGGAAAAGCCGCAGGAGTTTGTGGGGAATCTGATCAACACTGGATTGTTCAAGTTCACTTCGGAGATCTGGGGTGCTTTGGATACGGTTGAGCTTTCTCCGAGGGGAGAGATCGAGTTGACGGATGCTGTTTCTATGTTGGCTAGGGAGAAGAAAGTTAGGGTGATAAAGGCTGAGTGGTGGCTGGATTTGGGGTGCAAAGAGGATATTCCTGGGATTGAGGAGTTTTTGAGGGAGGAAGTTTGCGGGGAGTTCTAGTTTGGTTATGTGTTTATAGGGAGGGGAGTTGTGAGTAATAGATATTGAGGTAAATGGATAAAAATTTAGTGGATCATATCTCTAGTGGTATATTTTGGATGATTAACTCTTCCAGTATACTGATATCCGCCTTTATCCGTGACTGCACAGAAACCATGTCCAGTAATATCATATCGTCGTCCTAAGAATTCGTATCCTTCGCCTCTCGGGATTCTAACTTCTTGTTCCGGGAATATCAACTCGGGATTGTCTATTCTGCTAAGTTTTGCTATTTCGGGAAAACGAGTGGGATCTCCATAAACATCACGTGAGATTTCCCATAAAGTGTCTCCTTTTATTACAGTACGTCTCTCTTCTTTGTCAACTTTGACATAATGATCAGTCATGGTGCCACATGGAATAAGCATTAGACTATCAGCTGCGTTAGGCGCAAACAAAGCTGCTGCACATAATGTTGCCGCTACGGCATGTCTTTTTTTTGCCATGTCATGTTTTAACAATCACTTATTTATTAAGATTTATGTATCCCAGTTCAATGTTCTCGCTTAAGCTCTCCCTGTCCGAAAAATCTTGCTCCACCCTCTCAGCAAACTATATAAACCAAACCGTATTCCCAAACACATGAAAAAGAGGTGCTGTCTGAAGTTCAAGGTTAAAGATTTAGACATTAATACGGGGGGTACTCTTGTAGCTGTCCTTAACCAGAAGGATGCCCATAAGCTTGATCTGCATTCCGGGGACAGGATTGTTGTCCGATGCAGGAAGAAGTCCACTACTTGCGTATTGGATATCTCTGAAAGTCAGAAGGCTGTTCCGGAAGGGAAGATTGGATTGTTTGAAGAAGTTCTTGACAAAATAAATGTAGAGAACAACGATGCTGTTGAAGTTGAATTCACTGGTAAGCCAGAGTCAGTGAAACATATCAGAGATAAGCTGTATGGCAGGCGTCTGAATTATCAGGAACTGCTGCATATCATGCAGGATATCACCCATGACCGTCTTACAGATATCGAGAAGACGTATTTT
>CAZWBB010000058.1:0-9402 GCA_964632045.1 uncultured Methanosarcinales archaeon
TTCGCCATCACTTTATGAGCAGTAGGCAGTCCATGCACATCATAACCATTACGATCCCAAACATTAAATCCCTGGGAACGTTTGTAACGGAGAGACATGTCTTTAAGCATTGTGTTCCAGGCGGTGGCGATGTGTACCCGGCCAGAGGTGTAAGGCGGACCTTGTAGGAAACTCCATCTCTTTCCTTTTTTGTTCTTTTTCTTCAACTTCTCCAATATGCTGCTGCTTTCCCAATACTTCTTTATCTCTGGTTCAAGTTTGGCATGATCGTACGTTGTGAATCTCATGGTAGCTGGAAGGAATAGATGTTTGTTTAAAAAGATTTCTTGTGGTTTTCCCAAAAAGTAAACTTTATATTCTTTATTATATTCCCCTCCCATTAATGTCACTCCTGTCCTACTTCCATCTGCACAATTTCTTCAGAAACAAAGAGATGAACCATTTCTACGTGGCCATTGCCATAATCGCTTTCGCTGAGGCTCTTATTAACATCTTTGTTCCCATCTATCTTTACAGGCTAGGCTATCCTGTCTATACTATCATCTTCTTCTACTTCCTAATATCTCTTAGTTTTGTTATTTTTTCTTATCCAGGAGCGAGAATTGTAGCGAGAGTCGGTGTGAAGCATTCGATGCTCTACTCCAGCCCTTTCCTCATGCTCTATTATCTTGGTCTACGGGTTATTGGAGATCATTCCTGGCTCTTCTTTATCCTCCCAATAGTGCTGTCATGGAGAGGGATCCTCTTCAATTATGGTTATCACCTTAATTACATCACTCATTCTGATATGAAGAAGCGGGGGAGGGAGATCTCCTTTCTCTCTGCAATTGCCGTTCTTGCTAACGTAGCTGCACCGTTGTGTGGGGGAATTATCGCTTTCTATGCTGGATTTTCCTGGCTGTTCATCGTTGGATCTGCCTTCCTAATTGCAGGAGCCTTACCACTTTTCCTTACAAAAGAGAGCTTCAGCAAGATCAGTTTTACCAACAGAGATATGTGGAAAGCGATTTTCTCCCGCAAAGAAAGAGGTTACTTGCTGAGCTTCACAGGATATGCTGTGGAGACTATCATCGGCAGGATTATCTGGCCAATATTTCTAATAGTGATATTGATGACTGTCTACAAAACCGGACTGGTGGTAACTCTGTCAATGATCATCTCGCTGTCACTCTTCTATTTCATCGGAAATCTCACAGATAAATATGACAAGATAAAGCTCCTAAAGATAGGAACCTCTTTGTATTTTGTAGCATGGCTAGGTAGAATCTTTGCAGACAGCACTCTTAAGATCTTTCTGATTGATTCATACAAGAACATGGCAGAGAAAATACTGCATGTACCATGGGCAGCTAAGAGTTATGACCTGGCAAAGCAGAGAGGATATTTCCGCTTCCTGGTGGGAAGGGAAGTAATCTTCAACTTAAGTAGAATTATCATTCTGCCTTTGTTAATATTCCTCTTTTATTTCGATATCTATCCTTTCATCATCAGCTTCATCATCGCTGCAGTCTCAAGTATCGGCTATGTGTTTCTTGGTAAGGAGTGAAGAATGAATTGATCTGGGTGAGGATTTCCAAGTTTTCCAACTGGTTTTCCGCCTGGTTTTCCACTTCTACGTAGTTACGTGCAGAAAGGTTTATATACCAGCGGTAACCTTTGTCTATTTTATCGGGGTTTGGTTTTAGGTATATTTGGAGGATAACAAAATGAATAGGAAATTATCTTTAGTGGTGGCTGGAGCTGCTCTAGCAGCAGGAGCTGCAGGTGTTGGATGTACGAGGGCAAGCGCGCTTGCAGATGCTCCAGAAGCGATCGAATTCTCAAAACCGGGAAGAGTAGAGATGTCCACGGAGGCAGGCTATGCCAAGAAAAGAGGATTCGGTGATTTTACCTGTGATGGTATCACAGACATGATTGAAATAAATGACAAGAAACTGTTTGGACAGGATTGGAGAGGTAATATATTCCCTGGCCAGAGGAATGAAAAAGGGATGGTGGTATTCACCAAGCCATATGAGGTTAAATTACCGATGGTCGCTTCCTGGTTCTCTACCAAGACAAAACTGGACACTGGTGATGTCAATGGAGATGGTTGCGCAGAAGTGATAATGACAGAGTATGAAGATAATATTGGAAAAGATGAGTACCACATCTCAATCGCCATGAATCAGGGAGATGGCCGTACTTTCAAGTTTGCCGGAAGTTCCATGGTTGACAAATGGACTGCAGGAGACTATGTAGTACGTTTCTTGGAAGCCTTCGATGCTGACTCCGTCAAGGACTTGGATAAATATTTTAAGATGGACTGGGCTGATGTTGATGGGGACGGTAGAGATGATCTATGTCTTTTCTGGGATGACTGGCATGACCTGTACATAGACATTTCCCTATCTGGTACACCAAAAGAAGAAAAAGGAAGCATTACTTTTTCAGACAGGGGCAACTTTGAAGTAGAAGAGCTGCTTAGAAATATATCTATCTCACAATTGGACACTTGCGATCTAACAGGAGATGGGAAGGCTGATATTGCAGTATACGAACCACACATGGGGGATGGCCTGACTATTGCTTTTGCCCGTAACGTCACGGGAGGAGGTCCAGGGTTCATCGCCCATAAAGACTGGAAAGGTATAGAAATCGAGATGGCTACGGTCCGGTTCGAAAAGAGAGATTGCTTTGACATGAACGGAGACGGCAGGGATGATTACATCCATGCAGGAGTGAACAGTGGTCAACCCAGTGTCTCTTACCTATTGAGCATGTACAAAAGGAAGTGAGCGTATGATGGGGGGAGGAAGCTGAAGAAAATGGTATTTTGGCGCAGGAAACCGAAAATTGCCTTGGAGAAAGCATTAGAAGGCATTGTCTGGAATCCTGAAATTGTACAGACCTGTTCATGGAAGGTCGATGGCGTGAAAAAATCAAAGAGAACTCCTCTTTACCTGGCTCCCGTCAGGGAGGTGAGCGGAGAATTTGAAATTGGCCTCTACACAGAAGGACAGGGGTTGCGTTATTTTCCTTTTGGTCTCTCTCAGGGGAGAGATTTTACCAATTTCTATTATTCATTTGTACAGGGAGATACCAATGCGTATTTGGAATTTTCTTATCGGGAGGGTGATCTATACCTGCCGTTAAGGACAACTGACATAATGCATGGAATCGGTACGAATGATGAATTTGGAAAATGGAAAGAGCACAATGGTTCTCCTTTTGCTGGTTATACCATAGACGGGTTAGAGCATCAGTTCCCTTTCATTATATTTCACGAAAGTGATGAAGGGGTTAGTGCATTGGGGTTCTATAAGACTTTGCAGGGCGGGGTTCAACAGTATAGAAACTTTCTAGGCGAAGGACTTAAATTGAAGATAAAGGATCTTCTGGCTCAGCTAAGGGACGGCACTTATTCCTTGCCTGGGATGACTGAAGAAGATGAGCGGAAAATCGTGGTAAGTACATCGAAAAGGGAAGACAGGAAGGAAAAAAAAGAACTTGCTGCAGGAAATGATTCTCCTGCAGAGGTAAGTGGGCCGGCTCCCGAAGTGGCATCCGGTAAAGAAGAGTTCAGTTGGGAAAAACCAAGATTGATCAAAGATTATCTGGATGAGTACGTTATCGGTCAGGATGAAGCAAAAATAACTGTGGCCGTTGCCTTCTCTAACTATATGACGCGGATGTGTTCGGGGAATCCTGACTTACCTAAGGATAATATTATCTTGTTCGGACCCTCAGGTGTGGGGAAGACTTACATGGTGTCTCTTCTTGCCAAGAAAGCAGATCTGGCCTGGGCCGAGGCACAGGTAAGTGCCCTTACCGCTGAGGGTTACAAAGGTCAGAACCTTTCTTCACTATTCGAGCAGATCAGGGCTAAATCTACTGACTCCGCTCCATATGGAGTGGTCTTCATCGATGAGATTGATAAGTTGGCAGGAGATAACTGGGGTTCTGGCGGTGGATTTGGTCCCAGGTTGCAGAATCATCTGATTGGATGGACAGAGGCAGCTTATGTTGCGGAAGGAAGCAATGAATGGAGTATGAATACCAAAAATCTGCTTTTCGTGGCGGCGGGAGCTTTCCGTGGAGAAAGTGATGATGCTATGGAAGATATTGTAAGAGATCGGATCAGGGATGAGAAAGGGAGGGCAAGAGTAGGTTTTGGCGCTCGTATTGAGAGTCGGAATGGAGATGATGATAAGGAATTGTTAAGTATGGTGACTCCAGCCGATATGATCAAGTATGGGCTTAAACCAGAACTTATCGGCAGATTTCCTTCGATGGCGGCCCTTTTCCCGCTTACGAATGAAGATAAAGTCAGAATACTGAAAGAATCGGCTGGTTCAAGGCTTGGGCAGTATACTGCCTTATTCCGGGAGAATGGATATTCTTTGAAGCTTGAAGAAGAGGTATTCCAGTTGATAATTGACGCAACTCCTAAAGAAACTGGTGCGAGAGCACTCAACTCAGTGTGCAACGATCTGTTCACTGAAATTCTTTTTGAACCAGAAGAATTTGCCGATGAGGAGAAAGAGATTGTTGTAACACCAGAACATGCCCGGAAGTTTATCAAAGCACATAATGGCAAGAAAGAACTTGAGGGGGATTTGTAATTATTATTTTCCCTAACCTAATCTATCATCAACAAAAACCTCTAACCTTTCCTTCTCCTCACGCAATGTTGTCAGTGCTTTAAATTCGATCTGCCGGGCCCTTTCCCTGGTGACATAAAACTTGCTGCCCGTCTCTTCCAACGTGTACTCCTTCTCTTCCCCGATGCCGAAGCGCATGCGGATCACTCTCTCTTCACGGCAGGGAAGTTCTCCCAGTAGGCTCTGAACATGTTTGCCCAGGCTGGTCCTGACGGCTGTCTCTTCCTGAGGAGGAGTTATTTCCTCTTCCAAAAGATCTCCAAAGACATTGTCTCCATCACCTATCGGTTCCTGCAGAGAGATCTGCAAGGCCATCACTCCTGATAATTTTCTTATTTTTTTCAGGGGCATGTCAGTATCTGCAGCTATCTCTTCCAATTTCGCTTCTCTGCCCAGGCGGAAAGATAGATCTGTCTTGCTGCGGTAATATCTGCTCCATTCCTGCTGTAGGTGGACAGGGATGCGTATGGTCCGTGCGGAATCGGCGATGTTTCTGGCCATCGACTGCTTGAGCCAGTTGACAGCATACGTAGAAAACTTGTTTCCCCTGCGATAATCAAATTTTTCAGCAGCTCTTATAAGCCCAAGGTTAGCATGCTGGACTACGTCCGTTAAATCTATACCCCGTAATCGTTCCCGGTACTTGGCATAATATCTACCAGCCTCTTTCATGGCGAGACGCAGATTGCAATTGATTAGCCTGTTCAGGGCCTTTCTTTCAGCGGAGAACAGGTGCTCGACCTGTTTTTTCAGATCGACAAGGTAACTCTTCCTTGTTTCAGTAGCTTTCCTATTCGTTGATCTGAGTTCATAGTCGATCTCTGACAAGATCCTGTTTTTCACTCGATCAACTGCTTTCCTGGGGACGTCGTAACATAGAAGTTCAGCCATCTGCATATTCCTGTTATTTCCATTATCGTAACTTACTTTCAGCAGTTCAGCAAATCGCTCCACATGAGCTACTTTCAACTGACCGTTGTTCCTCAGCTCACCGTTCTCCTTGGAAATGGACAATCTTATTTCATCATAGATTATTTCCAGGCCATTCATCCTATCACTATTGTTTCCACTTTGATCATACTCTGTCATTGCTGACATTAGCATACGGTAACATGATTCAATCTCTCTCCCCAACTCCTGTTCTTGTTCTTTGGTAAGCAGAGGATATTTCCCGGCTTCATTCATGTAAATGGTAATAATGTCCAGTTTACCATCAATGCCATCCGGCTTTCCTTTACTAAGAATGTCCATTTCGCATGTTCCATTATCCCCCATATCATCAAGAATCATGCTGATTTATAAAAATGTTCTGCTGTCAATCGGCCTTCCTCTGAGCTTTTTCTTTACTGCTGATCCTCTCAACTTCTTCATCGCTGTCCCCTCTACCTGCCGGATTCTTTCCCTAGTAAGTTCAAGAGTATCACCTATCTCCTGCAAGGTAAAACTACGTTTTTCTCTGATACCATAGCGCATACAGATGATCTTCTCTTCACGGGCAGAAAGGTGGGAAAAGAAAAGTCTGCTGAAAATTTCGCTAAGGTTGCTCTCGATGCATAGTTCTTCTGGATCTGGTGACTGCTCATCAATCAATGTATTGCCAAATTCCTGGCTATCTTCGTCGTTCCTCATCGGCTGGGAGAGCGAAAACTTCTTCTGAGGAGCAAGTGTAATTTTATCCAGCTTGTCTCTGGGCATGTTGATCTGATCAGCGACTTCCTCAGGTCTGGGCTCTCTTCCAAGTTCATTCAGCAGGGTGAAGTAACCATGACGGTACTGCCTTTGCGTCTCCAGCATATGCACCGGAAAGCGGATAGTTTTGCTTTGATTGGCTACCCCGCGATCGATAGACTGACGGATCCACCAGGAAGCATAGGTGGCAAACCTGTAACCCATCCGATAATCCCATTTATCTACAGCTTTCATCAATCCCAAGTTCCCTTGTTGGATGAGGTCCGATTCATCCATACCTGACAACCGGAAATGCAGTTGGTGATGGAAATGATTAGCCTGCTTAGCAACCAGGCGTAGGTTCTGGCAGATGAATCTCTCGACAAATCCCTCCTCCTGTCGCAGATACCGCTTTAATGAAGTGAGGGAAGGCATCAGTAAATCTTTCTCAGCTGGATTCGAATCAATCCTCCACTTAAGATGTTCAGATAATTGTTTACCAGCAGCGCGTATGTACCCTCTGGAGATCCCATAGCAGCTAAGTTCAAAAAGTTCATGATAGGTCTCATCCACTTTATTGAAGTACGAACACCTGTCTTCTCCATTTGGCTTCCTGCATGCGTCTATCTTCTTTTCCAGACCACAGAACAATTGGTAATCCCTATTCTTGATTTCACTATTGCCCTTTCCAGTATTATGTGCACTTTCAAGTTGTTGACGGAAGATCGCTAGTCCAGTAGTATTCTTTCCCCCCGCTTGTTCATACTCACAAAGAAGACTTAAGATTCCATCATAACAATTCTCCATCTCTTCACCAAGCAGTTTCTCCTCTTCCATATCCAGGAGAGGGATCTCACGCATTTCCTGCATATAGGTTGATATAGTATCAAATGGCAGACCGCTGCTCTGTTGCACCAAACCAGGGTACCGGTAACCAGCAGAATCGTTGATTCTTGTATTCATAGTACATTCTTTCGAGGGGAGTTTTAAAAAGTTGTGAAATAACTGGTCCCAAATGACTCCTGTGATTCCGGCACAATCCATTTTCTGAGTGATAATTGTCATAATGGCCAAGAGGTGAGCCGAGAGCTGGTATTCTTTAGATGCAATATAGAGGTGCCCCGCCCCTATTTTAACAGCACATCTGGAAGCTGTGAAGACAGCAAAGGGGCACTCGGCGAGCGGCCATGATGATTATCACTCACTTTTTGGATTGTGCCGTGATTCCACTAATTTTATATACCACTAAACTTTGCCTTGTCCAGTATGCTGAAATTGAAAAAAGAGGATTTCAAAGAGTTTATAGGTTCGCTGAGAGAGAAGTACCAAGTGATCGCTCCTGTCAAGCAGGATATTGTTAGGTATAAGATTCTTAAAGATGGCGATGAGATTATTTTTGAGACACCGTTCCATCCTCCAAAGAAATTTTTCCTTCCTGCTAAAGAGACTTTGTTTTCTTTCCATAAGGAGAAGATTAATGCAAAGTTGAAGGTCGATAAGAGAATAATCTTCCTTCCTCGCTGCGATGCTAATGCCTTGCTTAGGATAGACAAGCTATATCTTGATGAGTTTAAGGATCAGAACTATAGCAAGAGAAGGGAGAACACGATAATCATTGAATATTTCTGTCCGGAAACAAAGGATAACTGCTTCTGCACGTCAATGGGACTAATTGACTGTTATGATCTGAGGATTTTTCCTGAAGAAGATTGTTTTTATGTAAAAGTTGGATCGGAAAAAGGGAAAGCACTGCTTGGCGGGAAATCAAAAGATCTATTTAAACCGGCTGAAGAAAAAACTTTTACACGCAAATGCAAAAGAGAACTCAATACTGAAAAAGCCACCAAGATGGCAGATTTTACTGAAAGTAATGTCTGGCAGGAAGAGGCAGAGAATTGCCTGAGTTGTGCCGCTTGTACGTCTGTTTGTCCTAACTGTTGCTGTTTTGATGTTTTTGACGATGTTAAGATTGAGGACCTAACCGAAGGAGAGCGGAAAAGGAAGTGGGACAGCTGCCAACTGCAGAGTTTTACAGAGGTAGCAGGGGGGCATGTATTCAGGAAAGAAAGGGATGAAAGGTTGAAGCATCGGCTATTACATAAGTTTAGCTACTTCAAACGAGAACATGACATGTTCATGTGCGTAGGTTGCGGCAGATGCATGACTGCCTGCCCCACAGGAATAGATATGTTGAAGATAATAGAGAAACTATGATAAACATATTTTCATTATACTGGTGAACTGAGATGGATTCATACATACCGGAAAAAGCGAAGATCGTCAAAAGAATTTGTTTCACCTATGATACTTCACTATTCCGTCTGGAAAAAAGTATGAAGCATAAACCAGGGCAATTTGTTGAGGTTTCTGTGTTGGGAATAGGGGAGGGCCCCATCTCTATCTGTTCTTTTTCCGATGGATACCTTGATCTTTGTATAAAAAAAGTAGGTACTCTTACCGGGGCCATCCATAAATTGAGGGAAGGTGATGGCTTGTTCATCAGGGGACCTTATGGAAACGGTTATCCTATGGAGGAATTTGTGGGGAGAGATGTTGTTTTGGTGGGTGGAGGAACAGGTACGGCTTCTCTGGCGGGAGTCATAGAATATATTAGGAGTCATCGGAAAGATTTTGCTCGCCTGCAAGCATATTTTGGCTTCAGAGAGCCCAAAGAGATATTGTTCCGAGATAGTATAAAAAAATGGAAAGAGGAGTTTGACTGCAATATCACCGTAGATAAGTGTGACGAGGAATGGCAAGGAAATGTCTGCGTTGTTCCTTCACTTGTTGAGAAAGCAGAAATCTCTAAGGAAGCAATCGTAATTATTTGCGGTCCTCCGATCATGATCCATTATACCATGCAAGCGTTGCAGAAAAAGAATATCCCTGAAGAACAAATCTATGTGTCTCTTGAAAGATTGATGAAATGTGGTATCGGGAAGTGTGGCCGCTGTCAGGCCGGCAGCAAGTACGTATGTAAAGACGGACCAGTGTTTAGGTATGATCAGGCAAAAGATTTCATGTGAGTTTTCTGAGGTACGTATTAAGTTGGGTGGAAAAATGTGGGCTGCGCCAAGAGGTGAGTGAGATA
>CAZWBB010000059.1:0-9312 GCA_964632045.1 uncultured Methanosarcinales archaeon
TCCCTTTGCTTTTCTTCACTGCCAAATCATCTCCTGCGGAAATCGACATAGTCCATCAACATTTCTTCCTCCCCATTTTCATGGATATAGATTATCCTGTTCCCAAATTCTATTTTATCCTTGAGCAACCGAAGTAGATCTTCATTTGTTGTCCTGAAAGTGCAATACCTTGCATCATATCCAACTGGGGGCATCAGCCGGCCATGAAATGTCAAAACTGAATTGGTAGCTCTCTGGGCGAACTCACCTAATATATCTCCTTCTACAGATAGATTAATGTGGTTGACTCCATACGCACAATCAGGACCGACATTTCCTTTGATTGTTAGATTCAGATGATAGTCCTGCCGGCCGGAGATCACATTGGCCAGGCGGTGTATGGTCTCAACTGGACGTAGTCTGAAATCATTATGACCTGCTTTGGAGGACCTTGCCAGGAGGTAACTCACAAAAATACCAGTGAATTTGTGATAGTTTTGATTCTTCTTATACCTGGTCGTGCTTGTGAGGAAGAGATCGATATCCTGAGGAGATAAAACATCATCTGAATTAAGACGCCAGAATTTTATTGCGCTAAGAGGAGGGGATCGCGGAAGCATTTCTTCATATACTTCGAGCAGTCTTTTGAACTTCTCTGGATCACCAGCATTGAGTATCAGTTCTTTACCTTCTTCTACTTTCTCAGGAGTGTAATTACTGACAAAAGTGTCGATACCTTTCCTCTTCGTTATACTAACTTCCTCAATCATTTTCCATCAATATTATCTTATTCCCTTCTCCCCTTACATACTTATGCAGCCGTCGGTTGGTATCCAGGTTAGGTGTCTTGAACGTACATCTTGTTGCCCTAGAATCCTGAAACTCAAGTGGATCACCGGTAGCGTAATATCCCACTCTCCCATAAAAAGTAAAAGTGGACTCTTCAGCATAGAAGGCAAAATAGTGACCAGTGTCTCCTTTTACAGTGATGTTAGAGTTCTTTATTCCTGTCGCCAGACTATTGCCAGCACTACCTTCGACCGTGATGTTTAACCAACTTGCCCCTTCAAAACCCTGGTGTCCTATGTCTCCCTGGATGTTGAGATTAAGAGGTCTTTCCTCGGAACCTTCCAGAAAGTAACCAATTTTGTGATGTAGGGGAAGAACTCTTGTATCAAGATAGAAGTCATTATGATCTGCACCATAAGAGTTTTGAATGAGTTTGCCGATGAAGAAATATGTGTCTCTGGAATAGTTCTTTTTATCTTCATACTTGACAGTTGCCAGGAAGAAGCTGGATATCTCTTGCGGTGTGAGTATCTCATTAATATCATGCTTAACATGGAATCTTTCTGATACCTCAGCAGGCATGATCAGATGATATTGCAGGAGTTTTTCATACTTATCAAGCAAAGCAGCAATCTTATGCTGACTCTCTTGATCTAGTTCTTGCTCCTCTTCCACTTTTCCGGGAGTATACTCTCCTAAAATACTGTCAATTCCTTTTGTTTTTGTGATAGTTGGCTCCATCTTAGGACCCGCTCCCCTCTCCGTAATCCCTCACCACTTCCTCTCTACCATCTGGGTGGATGAAAATTATTTTGTTTTTTGAAAGCACTTTCTTGTATTGAGAGTGATAGTAACAGGTTTTTTCCCTGTTGAATGAAGGGACTTTCTCCAGCATCAAACTAAGAGTATCACTTCTGTCAGTCTTGAATATGCAGCTGTACGTCCGTTTACAATCTCCAAATTCCTCGACGAAAAATTCAGAGCGAATTGCACTGAATCCGCAGGAATATTTCAATTTCCCGGCTTGAAACTTGCAGTTAATTGCATTGGTTCCGATATTACCCACATCACCTGCTTCAAAGACTGAATCCGTCGCCCTTTCACCCAGGCTTGTCGACTCCCCAAAAAAAGATATCTGCACACAATTACAAGATGAACCACAAGAATATATGTCCCCATATACCTTCACTTTCAACTGATTTTCAACTCCCTTCAGACCTGAACAGATTTCCAACAGTTTTGGAGTGTGGAGGATGAAATCATTGTATCCTGCGTCGTAACTGTTCTGAATAAGTCGGTCTATGAAATAACCAGTATACTTTCTTATCCGGGCATGTTTTTCAATGGAGGCGAGCTGCAGAAAATTATCGATCTCTCTGGGAGTAAGAACATCTCTAATCCGCTGGTGAGGATGGCTTATAGAATCAGGTTGATCCAACATTTTTTGGAATTTGCGAAGCAATCGTGTGAACTTTCCTCCTGTAGAGTTAAGTAATAGTCCATGTTCGACTTTCTTGGGAGTGTATCCACTGATAAGATCTTCGACTCCATGTTTTTTTCGTATTTCTAGCTTCATACAGACTCTTTGTCCCCCCAATCATGTTATATGAAGATTATTTATTTAAAAGTTTTGGCAGACCAAAAGCAACGCCTACTTTTCTACGAGTTTACCTCTTATCGATTTCTTTTCTCCAAAATGAAGATAATTTCCCTTAGAAATCAATGACTTGCCAGTTTTCTGCTCCAGTTCTTCCCGAGTATGCTTTGCTACCGTGCCTCCCTCCTTTGCTGAGGTCTTACACTTTTGAAATCCCTGTGTATCCTTGGAGATTGTTATATCTGTCGTTGCTTTTTCTCCAATCATGGAAAGAATAAGTTCCCAGTCAGTCATATGGTCACGTAAATTTTGATTCGGTTTCTTTAGTCCTTTGAATATCTTGTACTCTCCAACTGTTTTGCCGAAGGTCGCTTTTGAGATTTCATTAGTAAGGATGGCAAAGTCTTTCTGCTCTTCAACACCTCTGCTTTTCCATTCGTCAGTTAGGTCCTGTCTTATCGCTATTCCTCTAAGTCTTTTGTCAATCCAGTCCTTAGGGTATCCTTTGAGTTGATAATATTCTTTCACTCTATCCTGAGCGAGTTCAGGGTTCTCAATTTCATCAATTCTCTCTTTTGCCACCTGGGCCAGCCACTGCTTAAAAGGCTCTGCTTTCTTGGACGGAATTGATTGAATTAGCCTAAAGGCATTTTTTGTATTTGTGCAATCAGTGTATCTCAATTTTCCATCTTTAGCTGGTAGTTTCAAACCGTGACAATTTGTCACGAGTTGGGGTTCTCTTTGTTTAAGCTTTCTCCAGTAAGCCATTTCGTCCTTGCTATCAGTGAGAACTGCAACAATGTCAGTTACAGAGTAGTACCACTTATTGTCATGCCAGAGCCTTCTAATTTTCCTGTCCTGAAATGCAATCAATCCTTTTTGAAGTTCTTTTCCTACCATCTTTGTGACAATAATTCCCCCTCATTTAAATATTTAGCTCCTACAACCGGTTTACCTGTAATCCCTCACCACTTCCTTTTCTCCATTTTCATGGATGAGAGTTATCTTATTTCCTGATGGCAGCCCTTTTCCATCCTTTCTCGGGATTCCGTGAATAAGACGATCTAAAGCTAACCTGTTTGTTGTATTGAAATTACAACAATAGGAAGACAAGCCGACACCACTCACCATTCCATGGAAAGTAAATGTGGACAGGCGGGCCCGGACAGCGCAGATGTTAGTTCTTCCATTGAAAGTTATATCAATATATTCTACGAAATTTCCACAGCAGAGATCCTGGCTGCCATTGATGGTTAGGCAAAGAGGGTTGCCTTCATCTCCACGAAAATAGTTCATGTGGCGCAAATGTGGTGTCCGGGCGATATTCAGAGAGAAGTTATTATAACCTGCTTTGAATGAGTTCTGTAGCAATCTGGCAACAAATTCTCCTGTAAATGATTCGTAATTACGGTGGTATTCATATTTTGTTGTAAAGAGTAGGAAAGCATTGATCATAGATGAGCTAAGTTCTTCATTGATATGGGGCATGGTCTTTCCCTGGACAAAATCTTCACCACGAAGAGAACCCATCAGCAGGCAATATTTAGTTTGTAGTTCGCTGAGACCAAGACTGCCTTCTATGGTGTTCTCTTTCTCCTCTTCAACCTTCCCTGGAGAGTATCCACTAACAAGATGATCGATTCCTTTTTTCCTCTTTACTTCTAGTTCCATCTTCTACCGCTGCACACTGCCCTCCCGGTTTCTTTTAGTTTTTTAACATCACATTCCATCTGCTGCCTCACCGTATGCTGCCCCCCTGCACACTGTAATCTGCTATCTCCTCCTCTTCTCCATCAGGATGGATGAAAATGATTTTGTTGCCTGTAGGGGATTGTTTCCTGAAACTCCTTTCCCACAATTCGGCAGATACAGTGCCAATCATATTTTCTACTGAACTCATCCTGGTGGAAGCAAAAATACATCTTTTGCTGCCAATACCACAATGAACATGACCTACATCTTCAACAAAGAAGTAACTGTCAGAAGAATTCTGCCCGAAAAAACCGCCTGCTTTTCCATGGATTGTAATCCTGGATGACTCCAGGCCCCGGCAAGATGATCTGCCGACGTCTCCATGTACAGTTAAATTAAGGTCATCTAAAAAGCAACAGCATTCTTCCCCAAGATTCCCCATTACTTCCAGTGAAAGAGGGCGATTGAACTTATAATCAAGAAAGAAATTTATGGCAGGCAGACCTTTAAAATTAAGCACATAATTATTATCGTGGCTGCTGTGAATCAACTTGGACATAAACCTTCCAAAAGCAGAACCGTAATTGGGTTCTTCTTTGAAAAATTTTGAGACCTGAACAAAAGAATCTATTTCACTGGCTGAGTAGATGCCAGATATTGCAACAGAGTAATATTGGTATCTTTCTGATTTGGAGCGTCTGCCCACCCTTACCATTTCTTCGAATTTACGTAGAAGAATCCCACACCTGGAATCCCCTTCTAATTCAAGCTCTTTCTCTTCCTCAACCTTCCCAGGAGAGTATCCACTGACAAGAGTGTCGATTCCTTTTCTTTTGCTTACCTCAATTTCCATCAGACAATCCCCCCCAAAGTCTCTTCAATCTTCCCATCTTTGAGGAGCAATATCCTGTTCGGATGATACATTGATACCTCTGTTAGTGCTTTGTAGAAGTCCTCATTATAAGTTGCAAATGTGCAAAATTTTGAATATTGACAAAAATCCATGGGTGCTTCACCATGAAAGATGAATGTTGATTCATGCGCACCACTACAAGCCCCCCGTTCAACATCACCATAAACTCTGAAACAACAATTATTAGCATTAAAAGCAAAACTGTAGTCACAATTGCCATAGATGATGACCGAGCAATCTTTCATTCCGCCTCCAAATTCAGGACCGACATCCCCATAGATATCAAAAGTACAGTTCTTAGCATAAGATCCTACCTGCCTTGCAGCTGATTTTATCTGGAAATGAGAATTACTGCAGCGATATATAGAAGTGTCCGGAGCTTCTCCGTTGTAGGTAATCTGAGAGTAAAGCAATTCATATAAGCTTCCCTCTGCAAGGGAGCCGTCAATTGTTATGCGGATTCTGTTGTCTGGGGTTCCTGCCAGATGGTTTAGCTGGGATGGTTGACCTAATGGTTCAAAATGGAAATCATTATTACCTGCCAGGAAAGAGTTGTTGATCAGTTTTGTGAGTGTTGGATCGATAGTTGATAAATATTTATCATGCTTGTACCCGCTACTCAGTTGCATAAACCTATTTATCGTATCGGGAGGAAGGATATCCTGGAACTGTTGATAGATACGCCACTCTCTATTATAATCATCTAGGTTAAGGCACTTCTCAAATCGCGTGAACAGATCACGCATTAGAGTACTTCCCTCAGTTATTACTTCACCTTCTTCCTCAGCTTGTTGAGGAGTGTATTCTCTGACAAAATCATCAATTCCTTTTTTCTTAGTAATTTCCAGTTCCATCATCTGTCTATGAAAGTTACTTTGTTGCCTGGGGGCACCATTTTTCTCATCTGTTCTAGCGTGTCTCTATTTGAAGTGCTGAAAGTGCAGTCCTTAGCGCCTTTGGCGCAGTTATCACCGACTCTACCGTGCAATTCAAAATAACATTTTTTTGCCGCGTGAGCAAATTCCCCTTCCACCTCTCCCTCAAAGTAGAAGCTGGAGTGACTTGCTGACTGGGCAGCCAGATAACTGGCCGTTCCTGAACAACTCGCCCTGCAGTGGATCACGCCCTCAAGACTGTATGGTATCAAAGGACCTTCAAGTTGTATTCTTAGCTCTTTGTCAGGAGTACCTGCCAGATAACATCCTATCCCTGGAAGCATTAGAATCTCATCTTTCAATCCTTTCGTATCCAGGAAGAAATCATTGTGTCCAGCTAAATATGAATTGTCGATAAGTTTAGAAATCGCTGGCCAGGTTATATCATCATAGGATTCATGAGCGTTAAAGCGCTTGCTCATCTGCAGGAAGCGGTCTATCTTCTCAGGAGGAAGGATTTCCATGAAACGCTGGTGGATTCCTGAGGGATTCGGGACATATTCTGACTCAAGAAGCAACTGTAAGCGAAAGAGCATACCTGGAAGTGGAGCATCTTCTGCATCTTTCATCAGATCTATGAGCCATTCATGTTCCATCTTCTAGTACCTCATTACACAGTCATCAAAAACAGTATGTAGTTAGCTCAAAACTGCTCCTTCCTTTCCTTGAGCGCCCTCACCAGCTCTTTGAGCAGAGGGTGATCCAACTCGATCTCTCCGCTGAGCATTTCGTTTGCTTTCTTACGCAGATTATCACTTAATTTTTCTGGAGCCTTATAAGCTTGTATAAGTAGGTCGATCTCTTTCTTTGCCTTACTGTAGTTCTTCTCGATCTTCTCAATCAGATGGGAGGAGAGATGCATCTCCATAGGCATTCCGTAGATGCCCTCCCTTCTCTTGTCTTCAAATTGGCCGCGGAAATCGGTCGTGAACTCCAGGCGGTGACCCATGACGTGGGGAGCCACTGCTACGATGTGCTCTTTCCTGACTTTCTCTGCTCCGATCAGATAAGCTAGTCCTTGAGCATAACCTTTCAAAGCGCCCGTGGCCCGGGGAGACAGGGCGTTCATCACGCAGGTGGAAGCTAGTTCCTGAGCATGATTACTTGTGTCAACCTTATCGTTACTCCTCTTACGGCCAAATGTAGGCGTGTAATTTATCTCTGACTTGATGAGGTTACGCAACACTAAAGCTTCGTCACTCAGAGGAATACTTCTGATCTGCTTGGTAACTGCCTTACGGTCCTCTGCATCAAAGAGATAGGTGCCGATTGTATCTGAATGCAAAAAGTTGATGTACTGTCCCCTTCTCTTATCGATCAAATCAAGTTTTGCCTCTACTTCCATACTCTTATCATTCACGATCTCCATGATCTGACCGGTAAGTTCGCTGTTGCAAAGCTCTCCAATATTATTTTCTGCAACTTCTATCTCATCCTCATGTACTGATCCGATATCTCCCAGTTCGACGTGTACTGAGAATCTATCCCGCATCGGCGGAATAAGGATGTGGTTCCCGTCATCAGGATGGTTGGCAGTAGCAAAAAAAGGTGTTCTCCCTGTGAAGAAAGTTGCATTCAGGTAGTTGAATCGGCCAGTTTGCAGGGTATTGAGCAGTTCATCCTGGTTTCCCGCCGGAAGTCGGTTGATCTCATCGATTATGCGCACCGGCAGATAGGCAGAAGTTAGCCAGATCACTGATTCTTCCCTGGATAGCTTGGAAAAATCAGGACGGGCGATCATTGTCTCATAGGTTTGGTCAGGATGACCTTGGATCTGTGCTGCTTCATATAGATCAAAAGGATAACCGCTCATCATACAGGAAATCACTTTTGCTGCAGTCGTCTTCCCAAAGCCGGGCTCTCCCACAATAAGCGGATTTTGGTCCATCACATAGGAAAGTGTCAATAGTGTTACATTCCAATTCGGGATGACATCACTGCCAACTTTTTTCCTCTCAGGATCAAGGAAAAAGTATTCTCCTATCAAAGACGTAGTTTCCTGTAGTTCTGTCCTATAATCTCTTCCATTATTGGTCATTTTTTTGCTTACCCCCCTTCCTCTGGCCACCTGATTACTTTTTAGTGATGACTTATTTATAAATGTTTTGCATAATATTTATAAAATCTGGGTATCTCAAAAAACCATGGGGGGGGCTCGTGGTATGTTGGTATTCTCTTTGCTACTAGGTGGGGTTGCTACGGCTGATAGTAGTGTAGAAATGAGACCTTTCAAGTGTGAAGATAAAGGTATATTCTCAGATCTTGATGAAAAGGTGCGTGTATCGTTTCCTCAATACGTTTCCCGGGAAGGCACTTCGTTCATTGTTGACAAAGAACATCGGACAATTTCCTTCCTTTGGAAAGGCGTTCCCCTGACTACATATCCTATCTCCCTGGGTTTTGCACCGAAAGGAACCAAACATAAGTATGGTGATGGCAAGACACCTGAAGGGAAACTGAAGATAATCGAAGTGTTGTCCAAGGATCTTGCAGCCAAGTATGGCGCTGTAAGTCTTTACCTGAATTATCCGCGGCCGAAGGATGCTAAGAGGGGAGTAGTGAATGGAATTATCAGTAGGAAAGATGAACAACGGGTGATTCGAGCTCACAGGAAGGGCGAGATGCCCCCAAAAACACGCCTTGGCTCTTCAATAAGGATTCATGGGGGAGGAGCTGGAGAAGACTGGACACTAGGCTGTATTGCCATGAATGATGAGGATATCCTGCAAGTACTCCCTTACGTGAAAGTTGGCACACCGGTGGAAGTGTTGTCCAGGCTCCCAAGGAGATTTGACCGGGACAGAGATGGTATACCCGATACTGTGGATGTCTTGCTGGGTGCGCATAAGGTTGCCTTGAACGGAGCTGAATATGGTGGTGGTTACCAAAGACTGAAATATCCTGGTGGGGATGTTCCTCGGGAGAAAGGAGTATGTACTGATGTTATTGTCCGGGCGATGAGGAACGCTGGTTATGATTTGCAGGTTTTGATGCATCAGGATATGAAAAAGAATCCCTCTGCTTATGGGAAGAGGAAAGCAAATCCAAATATCTCTCACCGCCGTGTAAAGACGCAGATAATCTATTTCCGTCGTCATTTCAAGGATTTGGGTAAAGAACTTCTGGCAGAGGGTAGGAAACATTGGGCAGGGGGGGACATAATCTTCATGGATACATTCCCCAGCAAGCATGGACCAGATCATGTAGGAATTCTTTCTGATAGGGTTGGCAGCAACGGGTATCCGTTGGTAGTCAACAATTGGACTGATGGTTGTCAGGAAAGTGAGATGGCCCTCTTACCTGATATCCCCGTTACACATCGATTTAGGTTGGCCGTACCCTAGGTCAATTCAGTACGTATTAAGTTGGGTGGGAAAATATGGGCTGCGCCATGGGGTGAGTGAGAT
>CAZWBB010000060.1:0-8640 GCA_964632045.1 uncultured Methanosarcinales archaeon
GTTGCCTATACTCGGCTTATCTTCACTTAATGCGAAATAATTTCCGGACACTACACTATTAAAGGTTTTCCATAAAACATATATACTACAAGAGCCCAATACATGATACAAAGAAGTTTGGGGGGTTCAACATGAATGAATTTGTCATAACAAATGATTCTGTCACGGTCAATCAGGATGAAGTGCCTTTAGATGAGAAAGTTTCCAGCGTCAAGATAGGTAGGTATGATGAATGGGACTATGTCAACCATTTATGCATAGGCAGGCAATATGCTGTTGAAAAAGGAATAATTAAAGAGGATGACGAATTGGCTGTAGGTTACCGGGACGGTGTAGTTACCTTTTCAAAGGATGATGTGGAAGTGGCCAGGATAGAGGCTGATGAGCTCGCCTTAGAGGATTATACCCAGTACGTAAGGTTTGGTTTTCCCCAGGGGGAGGAAGTGAGTGGACTTGATGCATTAAAAGATGGAATCAACAAGGTTGCTCCTTCCGGCGTATTGGCATTAAAGTATACTGCATCAGAGCAAGGCTTCAGTAATCAGGGCTTCTATGGTGTGGAGGTATCTCTCACCGATGAGTTCCAGATCGCCAGCGGCTTCTCCCGAGACAACCGAAAATATCAACTGGCCAGGGAGTTGATCAAAGTTCTTGAAGAAGAGAAAGGCGTTCCCGTGCAGCTGACAGTAGATACGCCACAATCTAATGAGTATGCAAGCGGCCATGGGGGGTCTGGTCGGGAGTTCTTTGGTCTGCTTTCACAACGACCGATTATCGTAAAGAGAACCCTTAACCTTGACCGCAAGTACAGAGATGACGTTTCTCTGCTGGAAGGCAGGTACAATTCCATAGAGGAGTTGCAGCGAAGGATAAACCAATATAATGCTGTCTATGGGCATCCTTCAGAAAGCAGTGCGGCTGAAAAAGCGCATGAATTGGTGGAGAAGGCTACTGGACAAGAACTCTTTTGCGGATCCCTTTCTCAGGGATTTGGATGGGATGATAAACCTAGTGAGAAGAAAGTTAAGAAAATTCTGAAGAAGAAGAAGATCACTTATCTGAAACACCCGATCAGGGTGACTGCTGAAGGTGTTTTCCATGATGAGACTCCGAGCGGAACCTTTTCAGTAGTACGCAGATGGCAGATCGCTGATATTTCTCTGGCAATGATGGAGTGATTGTTGTCTTTTTTGATTAGGCTTTCTTGTAGAGCAGCTAATCAGCAGTGATTTATCATCTTTGATAGAAAATTGTATGGCAAACTCTATAAAAGGGCGTGTATTATAGCTATGAATGGGATCAAGAACATTGGGGGCGGTAATCGCCCTGAGTCTACTTGCAAACACAGGTATAGCAGATGATAGTACCTGCTTACATAAGTTAGAGCAACCCCTGTTAGAGCAACCTAGGCTAGTGATTTCATCAGGTACAGCTGATTTCTGGTCCCCCATAACCAACAAAAAGGAAGGGGAGGAAACAAATCTCCATTGCCGCAACTGGGGTGAGAACTCATTCTGCGAAATCGACTCATTTGATAATCCTCTTCTGGGTAAGGATACAAGGATTTTACTTGATGCATATGATGATGATAATGATGGAAATGTGGATTGGATCCGGTTGGGGGTCGATCGCTACAATGTAGATGGTAAGGGTGGTTATGATGGGAAAGCTGTTAGTTTCTACAAAGGTCCAGCTCACCTGAAGCACATGTTAGAACAGTATGGTGGACATCTTTCAGGATTGGAGGGTAAAGTAATCCCCGAGAATGAGATCGGAATTACTGAGTATGATGGTTCCAAGGATGGAGCGAAGTTCACTCTGGATGATTCACCATTGATCAGAGATTCATTTGCATTCTTAGAGAAAATCTATGCCGATATCTACCCTCTGCTGCAGAAAGGAAAATTCAAGGTTCTTCCCCATATTGGAAATGAGTATTCTTCAGAAATCCAGAGATTATTCGCTACTCTTCTTCCTGCTTTTCAATAATCCGTGCATAGTTCTCTTTTTTCTTCTCTTTTTTTACATTCTTTTTCGCTCGTCCGTGGCACCTCACTTCCCATTCTATGCCTCCAAACTGCAGACCATACCATTCCTCTATGAAATATTGCATGTGCAGGACATCCCGTTCTTTTTTTAGATTGTCTCTTTCAAATGTGCAAAATTTTCTATTTGCATGATTATCTGAGAGATGTAGTCTCCTGTAGTCGCCTTTGGATGACAGTCTTGATGGAAAGCCCTTTTCATGGACAATCTGATAAGCATGGCACTGCCCTTCCAGTGTTACGTGGTTAAAGAACTGGGACTTCTTGACCTGAAATGAATCTTCATTCCGTGAATAGGACACTCCCAGGGAATCGAGTAGCTGAGTTAGGGTAGTGATTTCCTCACGTGTAATTTCCGCTGGCATCTTGACCTTGTTTGACTGAGTGAAAGGGATGAATCTTGAAATATTGATCTCATAAGTCGGATTCAGAATCAGGTTATCGGTCTTACCTGTATCATAACCTATAGTGGCATATTCTCTTCCCCCAAACATATTCAGCGCCCGCTTGACGAATTCTGCAGATGGTGGGATTGGTAACTCCTGATGTATCTTTATTTCCAGAGAGCCAATTTTTTTCCTGAAGAAATCGCTGGAATAAGCATGGATCTCAATCCTCACAGGACCATTATAGTTCTGCCCTTGCGGGGAAAAGAAGAGACTGCTGGATTTCCATGGGGCTTCCTGGACAGCACGGAAGATGATGCTGTGTAGGTTGTCTTCCCTGTTTGTTGTGATAGATCTTATTTCACGGTCATTTTCATCGTTTCCTGAATTTGACATTTTTACCCCCTAATTCAAGAGATACTTCTCTCTTCTTTTGTATAATATCAAGTCCAATATGTGGGTTTTAGCATTTGCCTGAAGCTTCACATACTTAGGATTGGTACTATTATTTAAGTTTTCCCCCGTTTGAGTACTGAGGAGTAAGTGTTTCTCTTGTTACTGTTCCACGACCGTCTCGATCTTCTCCAGGTCACAGAAGTCCGTGCTGAAATTATAAGCTCCTGCATTCAGAAATACTAACTGGTCTCCAACTCTTGGGTTGTTCAGATAGACGCGATACCTGAACAGGTCCATGGAGCAGGGAGTGATCCCTTTGATGACAAAAGGTTTCGCCAGGGGGTGTTCTTTAGGCAATTCTCCTTCCACCAGCAGTTTCACTGGGACGATAAGGGCATCCATGTTAGAATTATAGACAGAAGCATTGACGATGATGTTGTTCTGATGGATGCCAATGATCTTTGTCATCAACCGACAGGAAGGAGCGGCGATAAACCTTCCCGGTTCGATGATCATTTTTATGTCATTCTTCCTTAACCACTCCCTGAACTCGTCGATCTTATTGATGATCCCAGGAAGGACATCTACATTGGTGTTGGCATATTCTGCCGGCAGACCACCACCCATATTGACGATGTTGATTGCCTGCAACACTTCTTCCGGGACTACATTGGAAAGTTCATACAATAGACTCCACTCAGCCATGTTCTGTGTCTTGCGATGGAAGTGGATACCAAGATGGTTGAGTTTTTCATTTATTGAGAGATTGTTTTTTATTTCCATTATCTTTCTGTTGACGGTTTCTGAAGTCATGCCAAATACGAAGTACTTTTCTGTTCTCAAAGTGTTTTCTTTCAATCTAAGTCTTAACAACAAGGAGATGGAAACATCATTATTCTCCAGATATGCCAGCAGAACATCGAGGTCGCTTTCATTATCGACAACGAACCAACTGATCCCTTTGCTGAGCAGTTGACGGATCTCCTCTTCCCTCCATCCCTGGGCCAGAAAGATGACTCTATTCATGTTGTTGATGTGTTTCAGCTCATTGCTGCTGTGAATAGAGAATATTGAATCCGTGTCTTCCTCAAGGATCTTGGTCACAACCTGGTTTGTCTTGGAGCTGTAGGAGACAATATCTGAAAGTGGTCTTACCTTGTTGTATTGTTCAAGGACTTTCTGTTTGGAAAGGACGAATCTGGGGGATGTCATTTTCTCATAACCACCAGTTCCGACTTTGTATCATAGTCTGGATATCCTTCGAGAGTAAGGCAGTAGAACGGCTTCTGCCTGTGGACCAATTCAAAACCTGCCTTCTCGATCTCATCTCTGGAGAACAGGCACGGATCGCTGACAGTACCAACGATACAATATTCTTTCGTCAGCGCAGCAAGTTTGGCCAGATGGACAGAATTGCTCCGTCGTTGTGCAAATGGAGAGCCTCCGTTCCAGTTCCTGTCGATGGCATATTCTTCAAAGACGCCCAACGAGATGACAAGGCCATATTCTACGTCCAATTTCATATAGTCATTTTGTGGAAGTATGTAGTCATGTCCTTCTTGGTTATTTTCAATTCTTACGGTAGAATATTCTGCTTCCATTTGCCTAAAGTAATAGGACATGTTCATCAAGTCTGTACCTCCGATTTCTAACACTTTCTTCATCGCAAACTTTTCCATGCCTCCTAGATGAGAGACGAACCTTTGTACCGCGAAGTCGCCGGGGTAAGGCAGTTGGGAATACAATTCTTGCATCTTCTGCTTTCTCTCATTCAACTCTAGAATCGGTTCAATATTCATCCTAACAATCCCTCCTCATTCAATTCCTCCAAAGCATGGATCATGGCGAGGGGAAACATGATCGTAACATCTCCGACGACCGTGGCAACATCACTCTCATCCTTTACCTTCCCCCATGATTTTGCTTCTTCGGTTGTTGCACCGCTCATACTTCCACTGGTCTTATGGGCAGTTGTCATATACACGGCATATTCAGCTCCTCCATTGAGCAGCGTGCAGAGGATAGCATGATGCTTGCTTATGCTTCCTCCCAGAGCGATCACCGCTTTCTTTTCATCGTAAGAACTGCTGAACAGGATGTTACCAAAATCTTTAACTACGTCAACGATAAAATCTGGATGTTTCTGTTGATACATGAAGAGATGGAAGCCGAAAGAACCATCAGTGATGGCAGGACAGAAGATGGGGACATTATTCTTTGCTGCCTGATAAAGAATTGAGTCTTCATCATCAAGCAGCATGCCGAGGGCTGCAAGCAGTTCACTGACCGGCCATCTCTTCTTCTTCTGGTAAAGCTTGTCCAGGACAGGAGTGATCCAGTCTTCAAAGTTCATATAACATTCATTTTTGATGAGCAGGTTGCCAACACGGTTGACTCCCTGTTCATGCAGTTCTACATCATCCGTCGTAAATCTGCCGATAGAGAATTTTTCTCCAGATGCTTTCATGATATCTTCCTCAATCCCTCCAACTGTAGTCACGATAACATCTGCTATCTTCAGCTTGATCAGTTGGGCGAAGAATCCTCTCAGGCCAGAAGTGACCATATTGGAAGTGAAAGTAAGGAAGATCTTGGCGGAGTTCTTCTTCATCTTAACGATGACATCTGCTGCCCTCTTTAGTTCTACAGACTGGAAGCCTACTTCTCCCAAAGAACGGACCAGCTCTTTGACGGTCATTCCAGGAGTCCAGGTGAAATCTTTTACGTATGGCATTTTGATGAAAATGTTTCTTCATTGAAGATTAGAAATACTAGCTTCCTGATTTTCTTACGGAATCCATTGCTATATTCAAAATTGAATTCATTTAAATAATTTTTGCTGAAGAAAATACAAAATCTCACCAAGTCAGCTATCTACTCGCTACCCTGTCACCTTCTCATTTTGAGAGTATAAAGATCCTCATAAGTTGTTCTGACCTTTTCTGCCATGGCAAAACAAATTTTTATTTGTCCTGCATTATCATTGCTTTGGGCAGCCTTGGCTGCATGGGCCAGCAAGTCACGGTGAGTTGTGATCAATTGCTTGCAAAGAACTCTCGTGTGTTCATAGTTATCACAAGAAATGTCGTCCTCAGGTAACTCACTAACCAACATGCTGATGTCTGCCTCAAGCGTCTCCTCCGGGCAGTATAACAACTTAATTTTATTTGCCGTTTCAAGGCAAGAGGCTACGTCATCAAAAACATTGTACCACTCCCGTGCCTTTGGATTATCACGGACCAACCGGGCAGCTTGTCTTAAATATGCAGAGCGGATTGACTTCAATTGTGATTCTAATTGGTGAGCTTTTGCTTGCATATTGTAAGATTCATCGTCCAGCACACTTAGAACATGTTCATAATCACGAATCTCAAGCTTTAAGTTACCGATGCGGTCGTATGACTTGTCAATGTGTACGTCACACCATTCATGTTTGATTGATTCATGTGTATCTTCGATTCGTTCCCTTGCTTCTTCTATGAGGCCTTCAATTATCTGCCTATTTGCCGGATTTTCCTTAAACTCTGTACACCTAGATGAATATATTGTCATTTTAATCCCCCTGTTGAATCTAACAGTAGTATATATATAAAATTTACGCACTTTTTTTGCTCTCATCGCATTTAGTCGGGATAGTGATTGCATATGGTCCACCATCGATAGACGTCCGTCTATGTACAAGAAAAGTTTTTATATTTGAACAGTTTACCTTCCAAAATGGCAGCAAGCATGGATCTGTTTGTACTTCTCTTGTTTCGTTAGTTATACTGCCGACATAAGTTTCTACTTGATCTCGAGGCTAAACTTCTTGATTAAAGGGGGATGAAAATCGGTTTCTAAAAATATTTGGAGGTTATAAAATGAATAAGATAGTATATAGATTTAGAGAACAGTACGAACAGGAGAAAGAGATCATCTATGTAAATATCATCCCGAGATACTCTTGCATAAACCGGTGTTTATTCTGCCACCGGCAGGACAAGAAGGACAATATCTATGAGGACCAGGTAGGTTATCCACTGTGGCTTGACCGTCGACCCTCTCCCGGAGAAGTTGTTGGCGCTTTGAGTAGTGTGATAACTTCTTCAACAGAAGAAATTGCATTTGTAGGAATGGGAGAACCGATGCTCCACTTTGAGACATTACTAGGTTCAATTAAAAGTGTCTGCAGGAGGTATCCTAGAAGCAGTTTTCCTTACCGGATGCGTATCAATACCAATGGTCTTATCTATTTCCTATCTGGAAGAGAGAGACAAGTTGATCTGCTAGAGGAGGCCGGTCTTGACGAGATAAGAATATCCTTGAATGCTGTCGACAGCGATGATTACAAAAAGTTATGCCGGCCACCCCAGAAAGAGAGCAGAGATGCTTTCTGGGATGCTATCAATTTTGTAAATGACTGTAATATGTCGAGAATAAAAACCATGGTCAGTTTTGTTACGGATTATCGCTCTGATACAGCCAGCTCAAGAAATCCTCTGGAGTACGAAGAGTTTTGTCGAAGTATAGGGATTGATGTGTCGCAGATAATAATGAGAAAATATGTCACAAATGAGATCAACAAATAGCACTACAATATTGGACGGAAGTATAGAAGATATTATTGAGAATCTGGAACTTATAAGAGATTGTATCCCAAAGAAATCTGACCTGACAGAGGAAGAGGTACGGGACAGGTTGGCGAACAGAACCTACGGGATTAAGGTTGCCAGGGAAGAAGGTTCTCTGCAAGGAATCATCGTATGGTACGAAGATGAAAGAGATCTGTACATGTGGTTGGGAGCGCTAAGAAAGACCGGAAACGGCATAGGTTCGGAGATATTTTGGATGGTAGATGAGGAAACTGACTATAACAGGTGGCATGTGAAAACCTCTGTTGATAATGGAGCAGCAAAAGGTCTGTTGAGCAATTTTGGGTTCAGAACGTATAGGAAGGAAGGAGACCTGTTGTATATGCAAAGAAATATTCCCAAAAGTTTTTAATTGCGGGGTGAAATATAATGAAAATGAATCTTGTAGATGTACATTGCCACTTGAACCATGAACGTTTCAAAGATGATCTAGACGAAGTGATCAAACGGGCAAAGAATGCAGGAGTAAAAAGGATAATCCTCTCAGGAGTGAATCCACCTGCTAACCAAGAAGTCCTACAGATTGCGGAGAAATACCCAGACATCGTCAGGATCTCACTGGGGATCTATCCGATAGATGCTCTTGGCCTGGGAGCGGATGCAACCGGATTGCCCAGACAGACCGTTCCCATCAACTTGGAAGAAGAATTCAAGTTCATAGAGAAAAACATTGCCAAAATTGTGGCGATCGGCGAGATTGGCATGGACTTTCATTGGGATAAAGAACATCATGAAGAGCAGAAGGAGAACTTCAAGAAAATCATCCGGTTTGCAAAAAAGATAAGCATGCCTATCATCATCCATTCACGAAGGGCGGAGAAAGAATGTATCGACATCCTGGAAGAAGAGGTTCCAAACAAGGAGATTCCTGTTATCATGCACTGCTTCTCAGGCAACAAGAAGCTTATCAGAAGAGCAGCCGAGTTGGGTCATTATTTCTCCATCCCACCCAACATAATAAAGCTGCAGCATTTTCAGATCATGGTTGAGATGGTTGAACTGGATCATCTGTTCACAGAAACAGACGCTCCCTGGTTGGGTCCATATCCTGGAAAGAAGAACGAACCTGCTTATGTGATAGAAGCTATCAAAAAAATTGCTGAGATTAAAGGTATTTCTGAGGAGGATGCTGCAGAACGGATATGGAAGAATTATGGGGCGGTTTTTGAGAAGACTTGAAGT
>CAZWBB010000061.1:0-8463 GCA_964632045.1 uncultured Methanosarcinales archaeon
GGGATTTTTGTGGTCCATGATCGGAGAAGATCTACGTGAAGGATTTTTTCTCCACCATCCATCCTGAATGTTAACGTCTCAAAAGAGAGGATTGCCATATTATTGTTACTTGAAGAGGGTGGTTTATAAATTTATGGGATTGGGAACAAAGTCGTCAAAGAACAATCCTCCTGACCTCTCCCAGGATCTTAGGGTGGTTCTGTAAAAATGTGCTATGGTGCATCCCCCAGTTGGAGTGGCTGCATTGTATGTTTTGCATCTCTTCTTCAGAAAGGTCTTCTTTTGGCACGTGATAAATCATATCTGAGTGTATGTGACCGGCAGGAGACCGATAAGCAAATTCAAGCATGAACGCGTAAATGGAACCAACGTGTCGGGGCTTTACTACCCCACCCTCTTTATCTGCCAATACGTAAACAATGCTTTGACTTTTCGGAGTCGGCGAGGTATATTCTTTGACCAGCAATTCAAACTTTTGCATGGGTAATTGAATTTTCTGGTCTGTTGTCAATTCTTCATCCTCTGAAATCAGCTCTTTTGACTCAGTTGTGGTTCCCACCATGTATATGACTGGTATATGCGAGCCGTACCTTTCAAGATCTTGAGGTATATCTCTTCCGGAAGCATGTCCCATATTCATCCCCTCAACCAGGCTACGCAGATTATCATATGTGCCAGGGAAATCAACAACCTTGTCTCCCATCTTCACACCAAAAGCGCCCAGATCATCCCTATAGAAGCGGTTAGGTTTGACAACTATGTCTTTCTCAACCAGCCCTTTAACAATCCCTTGGAAATTCTTCTTCTGATTCTCACTCGTCCAGAAATCGCCAGTCATCGGGAAAGGATTCCTTTCCTGCTGGTCGGGTTGCCATTCAGTAACACTCAATTGTTGGCATTCTTGGTACATCCGTTCCAGTAGATCAGCTTCAATACTTAGATACTGCCTTTCAAAATCTGACCATCTACGGGGTTGTATGGCCCTTCTGCTGAAAACGCTGTCAAACAGGCCATGATGAACCAAACAAGAGGAAGAAGGAAGCCCGTTAATCCCTTCTCCATAGACTGTCCAGTGGTCAGGAATATCTCCTTCCGATACATCAGCAAGGCGAGTGTCTGTATTTTTTTCCACATAGTTGATCACAGCCCGTGCAAAAGTCTCTTCATCAACATCTCCCACTCCCTCTGCAACCCACATCTCTCCCTCAACCAATTCTGCCATTTTCCTTTCCTCCCTATCTAATATAATCTTGGACAAACTCCTCAAAGTGTTTCCAATCAGATAGATCCATCACCACTTCATGTTTTCCATCTCCACGATCTTTAACTATTGTGCATCCAGTCTCATCACAATCCAAGGTCATCCTCTCAGTAGATAGGTTTTCCGGATGAAGAAAGCAGTATGGGATGTAGACATCGGCGATGGAAATCTCCTTTGGCACCAATGAATCAAGAGCATCTGCTATCCTGTCCCCTAAACTGTAACCATATTTTGGATTCCTTAACTGTTCAGTCAATTTGTCAAGATCATCCAGAAAATCATCAGCTTCGAAGTAAGCAGACTCTGCATTGATATTCTGTTGGAATACCTTCTTGAAATGGTGCAGCTGTAAAAGTTCATCCTGAGGAGCCCCCCGTGCGGTCACCATACTGCTCTTCATCAAAACCCGTCGGAGGTCATCATCACCCATCCTTTCCCGATGATAGGCAAGGGCAAATTTTGATCCGACAAAACCCCGCAGCATCGATCTCACGTATCCTGCAAGCTCATTGCCATTCATCTGTTGTTCAATACTCAGGGGCATATGATACCCACCGCAAAAATCTCCAGGGACGATCGTGATCGGGATCTCCGACCGCAACACCTCCTGAGCAGCGACCACATCGTGTCTAAAGTTGTGTTCCATCACGCCTTCTGGAAATTTCGCTCCCATAACATAGAGTTGTTCAATATTTGCAGCGGATTTTGGATAATCGCGTAACAGCAGGGCGAGGTTAGTAAGAGGACCGATACTGAAAACCACGTGTTTTTCAACCGCCAGCTGTCCCGCCAGATGCTGTAAACCACCAGCGCTGATACCTACACTTTCCAGCGGCTTGAAAAGGATCTCATAATCACCTTGTTCCTCTATCTTTTGGTGGTCGAGGAAGGAATCATCGACAAGGTAGTCCTCATAATAATAGTAAGGAGGCACAGCAGGACCTAAAGGCTGCCCGCTTCCCCTACCTACCGGAATCTGCTGACCCGAAAGGTTTACCATATGCTTTGCTATATAGCACCGTTCATCAACCTTCCCATTGACAGTATAGATTCCATTCAGATCTATCTGTGGATGATTGAGCATGACCAACAGTGAAAGAGCATCATCTACATCACTACCAATGTCCGTTGAAAGCAAAATCTTCGTCGTCATTATTTTCTCACAATCACCTGAAAATATCATACTTCTCATCATACCGCTGAGCCACTCTCTGTGTCCATTCAATATCCTCCTCCCAATTTGGTTCCTTGCCGGCTATAATATGATGAGTATCAACTATGCACCCGGGAAGATTTTGCAGGCGACACAGATCAGGTCCCTCCATGAAACAAGCACTGATCTCCGAAGGGCTATATTTCATTATCTCCCTCACTGCTCTTCTCATCGTTCTTCCTGTAACTATGTCATTCTCTATGACCAGCACTTTCTTTCCGGTCAATTTCTCCCCGATGAAAGTCTTTGGCTGCCAGGTCGCTCCCCTCCCTTTGCGTTTCATCTCTACTGTCATCACTGGCAGACCTGCCTGATGCATCATGTACGAGGCGTACATCCCCCCATTGGCTATCCCCACACCAAGATCATAATCTCTTCTGCACTCAGCAGCAGCAGCGCAGTTGAAGCCGGAAAACTGATGGGCAGGACACACTGAAGATATGCCCTGCTTACCGCAGTATTCTGCGAATTCTTTGTGATCCACCTTTATCAGGATACTGGACAGGATAATGCTTTCTTCCGATCGCACCTGTTCAAAGGGAATTCCCTGATTGAGAACTTTTCTCTTTGCTTTCTCCCAGATAATTTCCCCTGCTGCAGGGAAGCAGCCGTTCAGTTTCCGAATCCCATAGACTATCTCACGCACTGCAGAATCAAAATACTTACTGGCAGTACAATCCTCCCAGCGTGACGAGATTCGTCGCGGAGCATGTGACAAAGCAAGATAGAATAAGGACTTACTATAGATTTCAAGAACATTTATCCGGAAATCCTGACCAAGTACCCGGGGATCAGCTCCACTATTCAGCAGATCAGAGGTAACCTCATCTGAAAACTCCATCAAAGGCCTACCCTTTCTGCTTTCGCTAACCGGAGCCTCCTCTACCAACTGTTCCAACTGCTGCCGAATTTCTTTTTTCTCTATTCTCATCCCCCTGCAGAGGTGGTAGTGAACCTCATTTATAAATTTTGTCACTTAGAAATTAATATGTCTATTATCTGCTGTAACTACAATAATTTTAAAAGCACGGAGTCTTCTAAAATTGTGGGGTAGGTGGTATGGAAGACATCAAAATTACTTTAGAGACATTGTACGACATTCTCCGCAATGAAAAAAAGAGGGAGGACCTGCAGAAGTTAGAAGCATCTTTCTTCATAGACGTAGTCAGTTACCTCAGAGAGAAGAAGGCTTTGCTTGAGAGCAAGGAAAAATCCGATGAGATCTTTGCTGTAGGCGAAAGAGATAAGTTGGAGTATGAGCTGCGCAGCATCAAGAGGATTCTCAAGGAGATCTACGAGAAACGGGAGAAGAAGATCATCGATATCGCCCTTAACAGAAGCAGGACAGGTTCAGATATCATCGACACAAGTTCGATGCTGCGAGAGGAGAAGGATTTCTATCAAAGGGTATTGTCCGTCCTGGACACATACCGGGGAGGAGTTCTCTTTAATCTGTTTAAGGGAGAACTTCCCGGATTTATCGGCGTAAAAAGTAAGGGGGTTGAACCGGCTCAAAGCAATGCCCCAACCACTTTGACTAAATTTGAAGGAGCCGAGGAAAAGGAAGTGCCTGGTAAAGAGGAAACAGGCGAGAAGGAAGCTACAAAGAAGACAACAGAGAATGACGATGCAGAAGTAAAAGAGAAGTCTGAAGCGCCAAAGGAGAAGACAGAAGAGACACAAAAAACGAAGATAAAATTCACTCATCCCATGCCCAGTTTTGTCTGGAAGGATATGAAAGTCTATGGTCCGTTTGAAGAAGGAGATGAGACGGAGATCTTTCCTGAGGTGGCCGAGCTGATTGTAAGGAAAGGAAGAGCGGTAAAAGTGTAGAAAAATCACATTACTTAACAAACTTCCACTAAAATCCCTTTCTTATCGTTAGGGTACAGAGTAACTTCTTTTTCTTTCTGAAAACCGACGAACTCTGCTATTTCCTTGGGGATTCTTATCGCCAGGCTGTTGCCAACTAAAGCTATTTTTGTTCTTTTCCGTAAGCCGAACAAGCCCATCTCTTTGGATTTCTGTTGAATCTTATCTGATGTTTCCGAGTCAAAAACTGCTTCGCCACATTTTGAACAAACTTTTGCGGGGAAAATTCCTAGCTTTACTCCGAACTCTTTGTATTCAGTCTTACCATCCACCAACTTTCCCTGACAAAAAACACATTTCATTTTTTACCTCCCGCCAAATAAACAGTAATAACAATTACCGACTCTTCTTCCTTCATAAAAACTGCTTCAATACCAGCCATGTTGGCATGCCACTTATCTCCGTATCTCTCTCTCCATTTCATCCCTTGGGTGATGGTCATTTCAACTTCTCTCCTCCCTATCCCTAATGCATCCATTTTTTCTAAAGCATATCTAGTAAAGTAAAATAACACCTTTGTAATCACCAAGATATACTTGGATATCCGAGAGTATATAAACATTTCTATACTTCAGTACAACTGCAAAACATTTATTTATCAACTGCTTCTGAAGCACAATAATGAAAAAAATAATCACTGGCGATAACACGGAAACCTTCCTAAATGAAGACGTCAATGAAATGTATCATTCGCAGACAGGAGCGGTTGAAGAAGCCCTGAAGAAGTATTCTATCCCTTGCAAGATCAAAGATATGGCCAGGGAGAAGGGCAAGATACGGATCCTAGATGTCTGCTTTGGTATGGGATATAATTCTGCCATGGCCATCGATGTTGCCCTGCAGGAGAATCCTGATTGCGAGGTTGAAGTTGTCGGATTGGAGAATGATGTTGAGATCATCAAGAAGATTCAGGTAGTGAAACCGCCGATAAAATGTTTTCAGCATTATAGACAACTTACTCCGACAAATATGAAGTTCCGCCACGACAAGATATCAGTAAGACTGCTGCTTGGAGATGCCAAAGAAACTGTCAAGCAGCTTTCAGAGAACCATTTTGATGCAGTCTTCTTTGATCCCTTCTCCCCAAAAACCATGCCGGAGATGTGGTCAGTCGAACTTTTCAGAGAAATATGGAGAGTGATGAACGACTCAGCGGTCCTGGCGACCTACTCCTGCGCGCGGATGGTCAGGGAGAACATGAGTAAGGCAAGTCTGTTCTATGAAGATGGTCCGATTGTCGGCAGACGCGGTCCAGGTACGATCGCCTGGAAGTGGGTCTGATCGTGTCAATCCTAACGGGTCATAATTTTCAGAGCAAAATCGTCAAGAGATGGGAACTCCCCCAACCTGTCTCGTATCTCTTCCGTCCTTTCCTCACGGATGGGTGTCAGCCTGTGATAAGCTTCCTGTAATGGCACTCTTACACCTTGGTACTTCCGGTCCAATTCATCAAAATCTACTTCTCCTCCACTTACCATTACCTTTTTAGTAACTTCATCAAGGAGTTTTACAAATTCTCCTTTTACTTCTCCCACCCCAAACCTTCTCTTGACAGCTTCTACTCTGCCATCATAGGATTCTCTTACTTGAGTTTCACCTTCTTTATATGCATGAACAGCCTTTAGATAAGGTGAATAAATATTAGCCACAAAATTGCCGACATTACAGGAGAGACCAGATTCTATCTGACCAAAAGCAATCGTAACCCGGGCATCCAAGGGACTCCTACCACCCATTACCACATCAAATGGTCCTGGTTGCATCAAAAGACATCTATCCTGGCCCACCATAAGCCTTCCAAAATTACCAACCAACCCTTTCTCATTAAAATCAATTATTTCATGTTCCTCGTCGGCATACAACATTTTCACTCCACTAAATGCATCCTGACACTCTTCATCTTTCATTTCTACCCTGTAAATATGCACATCAGACACTGTCTCTAATCTATGCAACAATGAGTCCTTAACATACTGAGCTAACCTATAATCAATAATGTAATCCATTTTTCTGCCTCCCTATCGACCCCACTGATAATTGTAGAAAGGACGATTATATAAACATTTCTGCCCGCAAGAATGTCCCTTCGTCCGTGTTTCTACTGAGAGAGGGTATATTTGCCAAAAGATTTATAAAAAACTGCTAATTCGTGGTACCTGAGGGAAGGTTAGAGGTATACTTAGGGTATACCAATGGAACAAGAATATTACGCGATAACTAAGAGAATTGCCAAGCAAGGAAAGAAAGCAGTAATAATCATTCCTTCTGTTCTAAAAGAAAAACTGAAACCATCTACATTAGTCAGAGTTAGGATAGATGTGATCAAGGAAGACACAGTTGAAATCAAAGAGGGTTTGCAGGCAGAATGACACAGATACTTAAACCACTTAAACATGGAAATGTGCTTACGGAGGAGGAAGTATTGAAGGATATAGGGGACTGCCCCACATCTTTACCACCATCTGATCAAGGGACGGAAGCCAGTTCGGACAATTCCGAGGGGGATGACCTAGAAAACTACGGCCTGATCTATACAAGGTTAAACCACACTCTTAATACAAAACTTGAAGGGGAAGAAGGAAAGGAAGTTCCATTCTCTTTTGCATCTGGAGGACTGACCTACCAAAACGGATCGCTTTATTTCGTCGTAGGTAGCAAAGTAAGGCGATGGCCTGAAGACGAAGAATACGAGTTTGGAAAAAAAGTGATCTACATTAATCACTACCACGGAAAGATATTTGTTACCCTGGAAGACAGGATCTGCAACCTGCAGAACCGTACTATGTTTAGAGCTGATAAGGCAAGGCATGCAACTTTCTATTTTGGTGAACTGTACTATATTTCATCGGAACGTAAACTCAGAAGAGGAGCGCTGAATAAAAGCAGGTGGCCTGGTGCTGATGTAGAATCCTTGGCAGCGATAACAGTGGTCGGAGATACACTTTTTACTTGTGACAGATATAAAAAGATTCAAAGCCACAAGATCACCGGAGAATCTGAGATCATCTATGATGAATTTCCTCGTGATGTCAATACCATGTATGGCATCCGGGACAAGAAAGGGATTAGGATCTTTTATGGTCACGACTGGGGCATCTCCTCATTTTACGTGCATGACACATACCACGTAGAAAGTACAGTTCATGCTCCATACTCTTGTACAAAAGACATCACTGTTGCTCCGATAGAGTTCATTGAAAGGTTAAATAAGGGATTCAAATGACACAAATACTAAAACCACTGAAACACGGAAACGTACTTACGGAAGAGGAAGCGTTGAAGGATATAGAGAGTGCTCCCAGAAAAGAAGATCCTCAAGTATCAGATCAATATGAAGGGTTGGGAATAGACTATGGCCTGATCTATTTCAATAAAGGCAGGGAAATACGTGGTCTATGGGTGTCAAAGGATGGAAGATCGGCTGAAAAAATTAACGACAATTATCTTCTCCCTATGCTTTACCATGATTACAACCTTTACTTCGGCTTCAGAGATGCTCTCCACAAATTTGGCGATAAGAGGGTACAGACATATGAAGATACTGTATCATGTATTACCACTCATAATGGTCAGGCCGTTGTAGCAGTAGATAATCACGGTTTCTTTGACACTACCGGCAATAAACTACTAGAATGCAAAGCACGTTTCCGAGGACTTGCCTCCGCTGGAGGGAAATTGTTCTACTCAAATCCTGAGGATAAAGTGTTCTCAGCAGATAGCAGGAGGCTTGGCCAGATGTACTGTAATGGAGAACTGACATCTTTGGATGATGTTCTGCTGATTCCTGGTTATAATAACATCTACAGGTACGACGGCAACAAGGCGGAAAGTATATGCAATATAAATCAGCCCAAAGGAACAGCAGCTGTTGCTGAAAAAGAAGGCCTGGTAATCTATGCAGGCCGTGATTCAGGTATATCCATCATCCTTCCGAACGAAGAAAGGACGCTTATCCTGAAGAAAGAGGCAAAAAGATCGACATCTATAGTTACCGCTCCTATTGATTTCATCGACCACCTTGTGAGGAATAGGCAAAAATGACACAAATACTAAAACCGCTAAGACAATCAGGACTGCTTTCCGAAGAGGAAGCGTTGAGAGACCTAGAGGACATCCC
>CAZWBB010000062.1:0-8093 GCA_964632045.1 uncultured Methanosarcinales archaeon
TTCCTGCCCAGTACCCGGCCAGAACCATGATTGACGGAACATCCTGCCCCATACGCTCCTTCTTCTGCAAAAAGGATAGCTGCTCCATCGTACATACTTCCGGGAATCAGGCAGGGATGTCCTGTTTCCTCCCATCTTGTCCCAAGCAGGTCAGGATGTCCTGCCGGAAAGGCTCGGGTAGCGCCTTTACGATGGACGAAACCTTTTTTATTTGTCCCATCCGGAACAAGCAGAGTCTCTTCCTGGATAAGATTATGGGAGATTTCATAGTAGACTTCTCCATCAACTGCAAAAACTTCCCTCAAAGCTTCCTGCAATCCCTGCATCATGGTATGTCGATTAGCGATGGCATAATTTGCTGCAGTATTATGATAAGCCCAGTACTCTTTACCCAACTCTTCATTGATGCGCAGCCAGGAATTTTCCCTTCTCTTCCTGGTCAGCCCCCTCAACTCTGCACCAGCAAAGAAAAAATGATTGGCTGTCTGATATCCATACCCTCGTGAACCGGAATGGAGCATCACCCATACTTCTCCTGTCTCCTCATCAACCTGCATCTCGATGAAATGGTTGCCGCTACCCAAAGAACCCATCTGTAGAAGAGTTTTGCCATAAGCCTTTTGGATCTTTTTCAAATCCAGGTCTTCTGGAACAGGAATATAGAGTCTCTCACAGACCTCTGAGTCAACTCCCAGCGCTTTAGCTCCGTAAAGAAGCATCTCATCAATCTCTCTCTGGTTGAAAGTTGGCATCAGTTCGGTTCTATGAGATCCAATTCCCAAAGGAATCCTTCTTTCTACCTCCCCTACCCATCTTTTTCTGACCTGTGGATCGGCGACATCCGCAGCACTTAGTCCAGGAACTTTCATGTAAAGCACTCCACAGGAGATGTCGTAACCGGAACCGGCTTGGATAAGAGTATCATCAGTGACAATCACTGAACCAATCGGTACACCAAACCCTTCATGTGTATCTGGCATCAGATAAGCTCCTGTAACTCCTTCATAAGAGGCCGCATTTACAGCCTGCTGCCACAGCCTTTCACTGGTCTGTTCAAACAGTTGATCTGAAAGAAAAGCATCTACTTTTACATTCATATCTTTTATTCGTGGCAATACGTAGTGGTTCTCAGAAATTCTCTGCGTGGCATATTTGAATGACATCTTTATAGTGAAGGAGGTCTAATCTCAACATCATCCCTTTTCAGAAGTTCAACTAATGTTCCTGGATACTTCGCCTGATTGATCTCTCCCTTTGGAAGATAGATTGCTGTGATATTTCTTGTGCCGCGATCCCTATCATAATATCCATGGATAGAAATATGTTCATATCCCTTCCCCTCTCCAGGAAGTCTCAACAAGCTCAAGAAGCCATGCTGCGAACCGCCTTCGATAAAAACTGGTTCCACGGGTAGCTCTACATCATCTGGAAGACTCTCTACATCCAAAGGAAAATCATCTGGATAAGCAACTAAGGCTCTAAAATGGGTGCCTGTCGGCTTGTATACAATATCAATCTTTCCGCCGATGACCAGCATCTCTGCTGCTGCTTTCATTGCGTTTCTCATTTCCGGAACGGTCGGTAATGTCATATTTAGGGAAGAAAGCGATGCAAGTATATAAACATTTCGGATGTAACCACTCCCAAGTGGATAACCGAAAGATTTATATAGTAGTACCCATTCTAAATACAAAAAAAGAAAAAACAATCCCCACAAGGGAAAGTTTAACATATTGGAAAGGCGGAAACAGAGGGGAAAAATACTCATTCTGTTTCATTAGGACAATAGTGTCTTGAGTTTCAAAGCATCAAGTTTTGATTCGTATTCCAAGGAGGAAATAAAATGTGTTTTAGTGAACTAAGTGTAAAAACAGAGATAGTGAGAGCGTTAAAAGAGGACGGTATTGAAGAGCCTACATCGATTCAGAAGAAAGCTATACCATTAATCAAGTCAGGAAAGGATGTCATCGGCATGTCTAAGACAGGATCAGGGAAGACAGTTGCTTTTGGTGTACCTATACTGGAGAAGATTGTTCCGGGCCAAGGTGTTCAGGTTCTGATCCTTACTCCAACGAGAGAACTTGCAGTGCAGATTTCAAATGAACTACGCAAGTTCAGCAAATATATGAAATGTTTTGTAGCAACGATTTTTGGTGGAGTGTCTTATGACCCACAGATAAGAGATATGTCAAGGGCAGATATTGTGGTGGCTACTCCTGGAAGATTACTTGACCATCTGGGAAGAAGAAATCTGGATATCACCAAGTTGACCTGTTTTGTGTTAGACGAAGCAGACAAGATGGTGGAGATGGGTTTTATCGAAGACATCGAACAGATTCTTGGTTATTCCAACAGAGAAAGGCAAGTCCTTTTGTTTGGTGCTACAATTTCAGATGAGATTGATCATATCAAGAGAACGCACATGAAAGATCCTGCCAAAGCGGAAGCGGATTCCAGAGTGAAGGAAGAATATCTTAAACAGGAGTACTACAATGTTGAGCAGAATGAGAAGTTTTCTTTACTGGTACATCTCCTGAAAAAGGAGGAGACCGATAGAGTCATGATTTTCTGTTCAGCACGTTCTACAGTTGAGTTAGTAGCCAAAAACCTCAAGCTACAAAATATAAAAGTAGAGATGCTGCATGGCAAGATGAGCCAGAACAGACGTCTCAGAGTACTTGGAGATTTCCACAAAAGCACCGGGACGGTTTTGGTAGCATCAGCAGTAGCTGCAAGGGGACTTGATATCAAAGATGTATCACACATCTTCAATTATGACCTTTCACAGGACCCGCAGGAGTATATCCATCGTGTAGGCAGGACAGCCAGAGCGGGAGCATCCGGAAAGGCGATTACTTTGTTGTGTCATAAGGATTACGAACCTTTTCAGCAAATTCTTGATCGTTATGATATGGATGTGAAAGAGATACCAAAAGGACAATTTACCAGACTACGTTTCGACGCCAGGAGGATAGAAAGGAACGGTCGTGGTTTTGGTGGTCGTGATTCTGGTAGACGTGGATATTCTGGTGGTGGACGTGGATACAGTCAGCGAGGAGGATTCGGAAGCGGTGGAAACGGCAGAAGTCATGGCAGAGGTTCTTATAGTGGTGGTTCTCATGGAAGAGGATCTTTCAATGGGCCACGTAGAGAATCAGGAGGTAACCGTTACGGAAACAGCAACCGCGACGTAAGAAAGAATCCTTCTGCACCAGGATGGAATCCGGTAAGGTGATTACCAATTTTTTTTTCTCTATTCCAAATAAAGATTGATCAGATGTCCTGGGTGAAAAAAATCCAGTCCATGCTTCTTTATTAGCCGTTTCTTTTCGCTCAACCGGAACCGGACTAATGCTCTTCCTTCACTGTCATGGTCATATTCACTAGTTTTCTCAAGTATCCTCTTGCGCAGGCTTTTTTCCATCTGTGGACCGAATATCACTGATTCTACGCGACCTTGCGTGGGAAAAAAGCCCATGGTCCTATAATCAACCGGGGCGATATAGATCAACTGTGATGTTACCGTAGGCAGTGCGCTGGTATCATTAGCTTCTTTCACAAGATATTGCACCTGCATCAGATAGAGAAGGTTTTCTATGCTCTTTCTGGCAGGATCCATCAGCTGCAGCTGTGTATGTAGTTGGTAGGATTGTGAAGGTATTCTGTCCATATGATGGCGGAATTGACCAACTATTTATTAAATTATAGAAACGAAAGTCATCAACAATACCTAGCGGCTGTACTATCTGCAGAATACACGACCAATACCCTCTTCCCTCTGTCCCTACGCAGCTTCTCAAAAGTTCTTGTTGGGAAACCTTCTCTCAGATAGCGGTCTGATTGTGAAACGGGAGCCAGAGAACGGTCTGTGGGAATGTCTGCAGCTAGTTTCATTTTTGATAGAAGATCTTCAACTCCCGTATCGGGTACATCTTGGAGCGCTGCAACGTCAGGGCTATCCACAAAATTCTTTGTCAGAACCATCCTAAATCATATAAGCTGCAAACATGCCACCTAAAGCACCTAAAAATGCTCCTACGTCATCTCTCAGAACCTTGTTGATCTTAGTCCCTTTGAAAAGAATCCTGCCTACATCATCTGCCATGGTGATTCCACCTGCTGCCATAGTAGCCGTGAAGTATCCAGGATCCATTCCGAATACGCGACAGGCACCTGCTCCCAGAAATCCTGCCATGAAAGTATACATCCCTCGTTTGGCATTTTCTCCCACAATCTGCAAAGCAGTTGTCTCAGGTACATCATAGATGCTTGGAATATCATCGAAAGCACTAGCTGGCATAGCCATAAGTTTGTCTACTTCTTGAACAGACATGCCTAAATCCCTAGCCATATCTTGAAGCTCATCTTCGCTCAGTCCTGATTGGTAAGGGGAATCTTCGGGTGCAGATGTACTTCCATCTCCATAAAGAACACTTTCAACATCATCAACAGAAATATCGAGTTCAGCTGCCATCAATTCTAAATCATCTTCATCCAAGCCGTCTCCTTTTGGTTGGTAAGGAACCATTGACGTGGTGGTTGATTGTCTGTCATCAGGAAATCTCATCTTTCCTAATTGCGCATCAAGTTTTTCAGTATCAGTTGTCGTATCTCTTGTCATCTTTTTTGCCTCATCATAAAAAAAGAAAATAAGTCTCGCCACCAAGAAAAAAGTATTGAGGGTTGGGGGGTTCAATATTTTCGGTGACGCGACCTCTTTTCTAGGTAGTCAGAATGAGCATTACTTTATAAATGTTTCGGCCATTTTGTCACTTTGGAGTGGTCATGCCTGCCAGATGTCTAATAACTTCCGGATGAATTAATCCGTTAGAAGCGACAGCTGCATACTTCCATTTGGTTGATGTCTGAGCGTAATCGAGAGGGTTGCCTAACGTGTCCGTAACTTTCCCACCGGCTTCTTCTAGGATCACCTGTGTGCCACAAGTATCCCATTTGCTGAGATGATAACTGGTGTGGATGTACAGATCGCCTTCTCCTTTGGCGATACGACAGGATTTTGTAGCGTATCCACCTTCATTTATTCTTTTTCCTACTTTGAGGGCTTCTACTGCTTTCTCCAAAGGCCTGCCCCATCTTCTGGATTTGCGAAGGAGAAGATTTGCTTTTGAGAGTTGGCTAACCTCACTCGTCTCGATTTTGCGGATTCCTTCCTTTGTTTCCAGAAATGCTCCTTTGCCTTTCTCTGCAAACAATAATTCATCATGAGCAGGACGGAATACTACTCCCAACATTGGAATCCCATCAACACAAAGACCGATCACAACTGCGAAACTCTTTGTCCCATTGACAAACTCGATCGTACCATCAAGGGGATCGATCATCCATACCCGGCCTGAATAATCATCGGGAAGGGTGTCGTTCTCTTCAGAAAGAAGCTTGTCATCAGGAAACTCTTCCCGCAGTCTTTTCCTTAGGAAAGCATCTGCTTCAAGATCGGCGGAGGTTACTGGATTCAGTTTGTCATTCTCCTTAAATTCTGTTTTGTAGCTTCCATGATGATACTTGAGGAGAATTTTCCCAGCTTCCCGGGCCATCTGTTTCACTGCTTCTAGCATTGTTAGGGTGATTAGTTGTTGCATTTTAAATAATTAGTGGAATATTTGGGTTACTAGATAATGAGTTATGGATTATGGATCATGAGTACGTTCGTACCCAAAACTCAATATCCATAACCCATTACCAATTCAAACCTGCAACTTATCCATCACATCCTCCTTCACAGCTTCTTCCGCAACCTCTTCTGCTTTTTCAGCCTTCCCTTCTCCGACAGGTTTCAACTTGTCGAAGACATCAGAACCTTTGCTATCTCCCAGCTTGGTATCATGCAGCTCGAACCACGGAAGTCCGTGTTGTTGGTACGTCTCCATTGTTATCGGTGTAGATGGTGCTTTGTAGCCAGTAACCTGCTCGAAATCTTCACTGGAAACCATGTAAAGAACTTCAACTACAGAAGGCTTCTCTCTCCATACTTCTAATCCGTGTGGATCAGGATAGATCTTCTGGATGATCTCTCCACCTCTACCAAGGCCCATGCTCTGGACACTTCTCCGGAGAGCTCCTCGCGATCGTAATCCTTTAGCTTGGTTTGTCGGAGGAGATGCGCTTGCCGCACAGGCAAAGCTGTGTGCTTTTAATCCACCTAGATACTTCATCTCAGATTCGCCTCCAAGGCAATCGCTGTCTCCAAGACTAAGAAGTTCATCGATTCCGCCACCCCAGGAGCCACCTGAAATATATTCACTAGGCCTGGTTGCCTGGATTAGCTTCTGCCCGTCTTTTGGATCATAGATAATGAACTGGATCCCTCCAACCGTCTCCTCTCCTGTAATCTGACCTTCTACCGTCTCCCCGGAACCCATCTCTGCAGCTACAAACTGATATACTTTACCATCTTCAGCCTTCCAACCGTCCAGCCAAGGCTGAGGTGGAATCGCCAGATAGTTCTGCTTTTCTTCCAATTTGATCTCCAGCCTGGATTTCTTCTTCCGTTTCCTGCCGGCCATCTTATTCTTGGATGGGTCGAATGGCATCCCACTTATAGCATTGATGTTTCCGGCTCCGATAATCAGCGCCTTGGGACTCTCCTGATAACCGCGGCCGAAGTTGATCCACATCGCTTCTTGCCTGTACATCGGAAAGAAATATCCGTCTTCTCTCCACTCATCAGGGCAGCCTGACTTGAAGTCGCTTACTTTAAACACTGGAAAACTTCCCAGTCCAGCCGGCAGCGAGTTTTGCTGTCCTACTGGTACTCTTAATGTTCGCTGCAGGCTGATGCGCAACCCGCCCATATTCATATGCTCTTGTTGGTACTTCTGTAACAGATTTGGTTTGTATGGTTGTCTCATTTTTTTTCCTCCAATTAGGTTCACAGCAACATACGCGCTGCCCCTCTGTATGTCATATGCAGGTCAGATATATGTACTTATTCACTGTAATAAACACAGCAGTAAACAATTGTGTATTATTTCATTTATTGTTTATTTTCGAAAATTTTATATAGTTGAATCACTCTGAATTGCTTGGGTGAGGACAATTGAAACGAAAGATTGTACAACACGGAAGCAGTTCACTTACGGTGACTTTGCCAGTCAAATGGACAGAGAAGTTTGGCCTGAAGAAGGGAGATGAGTTGAATATTGAGGAAGCTGGCCCTACCTTGATGGTAAGCACTGAACAGCAAATCGCATCTCCCAAGAAAGAAATCTCTTGTCGGGAAGCAGGCATCTTCACCAAGAACAACCTTTCGCATCTCTATCAGTTAGGCTATGATGAAGTGAGGTTATTCTTTGATGATCCCATAACCGTAGCTGAGGTGAAGAGACGGTTGCCCAACCTTATAGGTTTTGAACTAATCGACCAGAAAGAGAAGAGCGTACTCGTCAAGAGTATCGCTACTACACTGGAAAGCGAATTTGATACTTTGCTGAAGAAATCATTTCAGATAACAAATGAGATGGCCAAAAGTCTCCTTGCAGTCTTGGATAAGCAGGAATTCAGCAAGTTACCAGAGATCAGAGAGCTAGAGGGGCTGAACAATAAATTTACAGACATCTGTATCAGGATTCTCAACAAGAAAGGGTATAAGATCCCTCAACGTACGATGCAGATGTACGAGATCGTCAAGAACATCGAAAGGATCGCTGATGAATTTAAGTATATCTGTGATTTGTTTAATGACGATGTTGAGGGTAAGGTGATTGATAAGAACGTTTTGCAGTCTTTCAAAGAGGTGGTTGAGTATTATCTCTCATTCTATCAGATGTTCTATAAGTTTGATCCTGAACTGAAGAAGAAGATATATCTGGAGAGGAAGGAGTTGCTGAAAAAGTATCGGGGGCAGCTGGAGAAATCTAAAGGAACAGACTCGGTATTTCTACATCATATCATCAGGATCGTCGAGAAGACGTATGAAAGTGCCGGTGGGTACTTTGCTTTGGTGTTGTAAAGGCTGTTAAATTGTCCATTCAACCACCCTCTCATAAAACACAGGTAGAAAGTCATCAACAGCTTCTTTTACCAGGTCCAAATGGAAGTCAGATGCTTCCTCTCTCAGTCCTCCACGACATAAA
>CAZWBB010000063.1:0-7925 GCA_964632045.1 uncultured Methanosarcinales archaeon
GGTTTCAAGGGTGGCAGGGTTGGTTATGGTAAAAAAAAAAATGGGATCCGGATCATCAACCTGCAGCAGGAAACCTCTTCAATCCTCCCTTCCAGATATCTGTCCCTTTCCGCCGAGGACACCAAGTCAGAAGGACTAAAAAAATCTCTGGAAGGACTGGCCAGCAAATGTGAAGCCTTGTGCCACGAGATAAAAGAAAAGCCCATCTATGTGGTGCATAGGGTCAGGAAAGCAAAGAGGGGCACTTTCAGGTATCAATCGATCAGTGAAGCTGGCCGCACCAGCAATCTACATCAACTGCAGGATCTGATCACATCCATCGGCATCACTCTTAAACCTGAACAGAAGGTACTGGTGACTTACGCTCAGGGTTATTCTCACAGAACTCTTGAAGGTCTAGAAGGGGGAACACGCAAGGTTCCTCATTTCAGGCGGTTGAGGAAGAAGATCGACGAGGAATCGGAAAAAGAAGAAGCATTCCTTTGTGGGCGGCAGACTGATCTGGGAAAACAGGTCTTCGACTCCTACAGCGAACTGGAAGTAGAATCTATCGGACATAAAAAAGACTTTCAAAGTTTCCTGGAGACCTGCAAGGGAAAGAAATTCCTGGAGAGATGTGAGCAGCTCGTCAAGATAGCCAGAGAAGCAGGGATGACAGATGACAACCTAAGTTACATGGTGCAGTCATTAGGCATCCATTACAAGAGCGGTGAATTCTCTGAAGGATTCTTTCATGGGAAGGGAGAAGGTAGTGCCCAGCTTTATCGGGCGTGATGATGCCCCCCTCATGATTCCCTGTTCTCCCTAACATCCTCCCCTCAACTTACTACTTCTCAGGATAAACGTATCATAACTTTTATAAACCATCCATCTCTCAAGAAATGATGGGGGATTGCAGTAATGCACACACGTTTTGATGAGGTAGAAGTTAAGGAGAAAGGAGTGGAAAGTCTTGACGAGCAGTTGGCGATCTACACTTTAACTCCACAGCAGCAGGCAGATATAGTAGCCATAGAAAGAGCTCTGCAAAAAGAACTTGATCCTTTAGCTCTGGAAGGAGTCATCTTCGAGGAGAAGGAGTATACTATTGCTTCTATGGCATCTCACTTATTGCCAAGGATGGAAGCTGCCAGGAAAAATGAACTGGTTTCTGGAGTTGAGGCAGACTATGGACGGATTGCAGCCAATTATCTAAATGGACTAGAGCAGCAGTTCGCACAAGACTCAGCAGGAAAAGGAGCTAAGAAGTACTGGCAAGATATTTCCAGCCTGATGCGCAACGATTTTGTGCAGGCATATCAGAATCTTGCTGCCAAAAAGAATGAGATTGAGAGCAGTTTCTGGTACAAATATGTTTATGGTAACAAATATACGCTAGCCACCATCACAGCCCTTCCTGGCCTGGTAACAATCAGGATGCCTTACTCAACGCCCATCGTGATGGGAGCCTTAGCCGGGATTGGTTATAAAGTAATCTATCCCGTGATTCACAAGTGTGTCAATGAGGATCTGCACCATCTTGCAGAATTTGCAGCTCACCAGCAGAAGAGAATCAATGAGTCCACCCTGGAAAACAGAGACAATGCTTTGCATTTCTCACTTAAGAATGTGCTTAAAGACCTGCTTCCTCTCCTGGAGACAGCCCGACTGGCCGGGAAGGAATATTCTACATTCTGCAATATCACAGAGACTTACATAGACGAGTTAGAGAGTGATTTCCAAAAAGTTGATCTCCCACAGGAAGGCTACTATGGACAGCTTAAATCTGTTGTCATGGACGAGTTCCTGCCTAGATTTGGCCGTTATGCAGCAGCCCAGAACAGAATTGAAAACAAAGGACTGCTTTACAGATTGATCTCCAACAAGTGGGTGAGTGCAGCCGCTACAACAGCCGTTCTGGCTCCAATATATTTCATGATGACCCGTATGCTGCCGATGGGGAACGTCGATGACGCTTTTATGGCCATCCTCTTTGCAACGGGAGGCTACAATTTGCCTAAAATGCTAAACCCGGGACATGAGAAGCTGCAGAACATCTACAATGGCATCTGTTCCCGGCAGGAGGAACTGGATAGGAAGTTGCTAAGATGAAGTTGCTAAGATAGTATTTAGATAAGGAGGATACAAAAATGAGATGGGACGAAGGTTCAAGATTAAGTGGCGGCTTGCCTGGCAAGCTGTCCATAGCAGGAATTGCTTTGGGAGTTCTTGCTTTAGGTACATGCGGAACATATGGGGCATGCTTCACATATGTTGAGCCGAATGAGACCGCTATCAAAGAATCCAAGTATTTCGGTGGAATCAAGGAAGGTGTATACAAAGGTGGTAATGTTTATTTTAGCGGACCCGGAGTAAGATACAACATCTTCCCAAAAGACTGGCAGGTACTTGATTTTAATGACTACCAGTTTGAAAAGACATTGGAAGAGAATATCTCTGGCTATGATCAGGAACCACAACTGGAGATCCCTTCATCGGACGGTTTCCTTAACAGGTTTGATCTCTCCATTATCTACCGCATCACCGACCCGGACATTGTCATAGATACCGACAGAGGTGTAGGTAAAGGTGACCTCTTCAAGGACTTTGTAAAAACAAAAGCCGATCCTGCCCTCAAGAAAGGTCTTGGAGCGATGGCGGCTGAAGAGATATACAACGTTGATACAAGACTTAGGCATGCATCATCCACCCGGGCGGAAAGGGAGAAATCAATCACAGAGCTGCTGACACAATACCAGGCTGCAAAAGGAGCTTTTGAGGAGAAGCCCTCAGAAGAGAACAAACTTGCACTGGATGTTTTTACGGGTAATATCCTAGTCGAGAACGAACAGGCCAGAAAGAAATATGTGGAAGAAAAATCATCACTGGAACTGCTCAACGAAGCTCTTAACCCTGTGGGTATTGAAGTGGGAGAAGTGTTGGTGAGACAGTTTCATTACATGAAGAAGTACGAGGCGAAGATAAGTTCCAAGGTTCTGCAGCGTCAACTGGAAATCGCCAACAGAGAGCTGGCCAAAGCAGCTACCGTGGAAGCTGACGTGAAGAAGATCATCGCTGAAGGACAGGCTGGTGTAAAAGTAGAGACGGAACGGGCGGACAAAGAAAAGAGAATCCTTGAATCGGAAGCAAGGCGCTACCAGAGAGAGAAGGAAGCGGCTGGTAACCTGTTGATGAAGAATGCAGAAGCGGAAGGACAACGCTTGGTAAACAAGGCCTTTGAAGGAGTAGGTTCGGAAAGGATCGTTGGAATTGAGATGGCCAAGAAAACTGGACAGGCCGTGAAGAAGATCTACATCAAAAGCTGCCGGGGTAGTGGAGCTAATCCTCTTGACTTAGGGGATCTGACTAGAAAATTCACGGGGAGGTAAGGTAAAATGAAGATAATAAAATATGCGGCAATGATGGGGGGACTGGTAGGTTTAATGGCAGGAAGCGGTTGCCTACCTCACTCTACCGACACAAATGAGATCGGCGTTAAGTATTGCAAGTTCTGGTGTGGGGCGGATAAAGTGGAAGTAGTACCTTCATCCACCACGCTCTTCTTTGCTCCAGTCAAGAACGACTGGTACACGCTAAGCAGGGAGATGCAGAGCTTCTACATGACCAAAGATCCCAATACCGGCGATAGGGCCAGGAGGGACGACGAAGTATTTAAGACAAAGGAAGGTAACAATATCGGACAAGATGTAGTAGTTACCTGGAAGATTGATCCCAGCAAGGCAGCCATGATTATTGAGCAGGTCGGCCCTGACATTGAAGCGATCAAAGAGAAATATGTCCGTCCGCTGGCTAGGAGTATCGTACGGGATTACTTCAACAAGCTGCAGTCAAATGAATTCTATGAAAGCCAACGACGTTTTGAGGAGGCAAAGAATGCGACAGTAGAACTCAAAGAGCGTCTTGCTCCCTACGGAATCATCATCGATACAGTCAATCCAAAAGATTATCGCTTTGAAGATAAGAACTATCAGGTAGCGATCAACGATGCCAAGAACGCCGGACAGGACAAGGAGAAGTTTGGTCTGCAGAAAAAATCAGCAGAGGAAGAGTGGAAGAAAAGGCTGGAGCAGCAGAGAGGTATCTCCAACGAGACCATTGCCCAGGCCGAGGGATTCAAGAAATCAACCATCCACCAGGCTAACGCTGCCTATGAGGAGAAGATGAACCAGGCAGCTTCTATTGTCGCCGAAAAGAAAGCGGAAGCAAAAGGAATAACAAAGTTACGGGAAGCGATGGCCAGCAGAGGAGGGGATACTGCCATCAAACGGGAGTATGTGAATAATTTCAACCCAGAAGAGATTATCGTCCTGCCCTGTGATGAAAGCGGCGGAGGAGTCTCCATAAACAGACTGGATCTTAATAAGATCATTGGAGCAGAGGTAGCCAGGGAGAGTGTCAGGTAGTAAAATATTTTCTTTTATTTCTTTCTACTCCACAGCCATCATTCCCATATACTCAGGACCATACTTCTTAGTCAACCTCCTCAACTCATCCTCGGAACAGTTCTCCAGCATGATGCCAACTCTCTCAGAAAAATCATAAATGACCTCCTCTCCAGCGTCTCTTTCCTGAGCAAGCTGCTCTTTCTGGATGTAATCCTCGATGTTCATCTCTCTTGGATAAGCGTTCAGACCGTAATGGTGTCTCCTTCTTTGAAATTTAAATCTGTCTGTAAATTTATCTACGATCGTAAACTCCTTCTTCAGACTGAAAGTCTGAACCTGGCCAGCTTCCCTCACTACATAGCCGCCACTGATGATGTCCTCTTCCAATTGCTCTTCATAATCCCTGAACCTGGCTGTCAACAGGCATCTTTCGTCATGGTCAAAGTAGATTCCATTGCCCATTCTCCTGTAAAGAGCTTTCTCATTCTTGCCCAGACTTTTGACAGTCAACCCAGTCGCATCCCGAACTTCGCTTCTGAAGAATTTTCCCCTGTGATTCCTCATCCCCTGTGCACATAAGACGGGCATAAAATATACTCCCACCTCACTCAATGTGTTATGTAGGGCCTGAAAATCTTTGTACACAAAAGGATTCGCTTCCACCTGAATTACTGTGTCCACGTGGGGCCCATCCGGAAAATGTTCCCTGGCCAGGATATCCGTAGGGATGTCTCCTCGGTTTGTAGTGTATATCTGATCTGTGAGAACTTCTATCTCATATTCTTTAGAAAGTTTGTCCAAGATAAATTCAAGAGCGTCTCCCTGCATCTTGCTCATGCCCCTGATAGGATGTGTCGCATTTTTCCTGTGCCGGAAATGTTCGGTGACCCATTCTTCTGCACTTCTTCTATGACCAGCTACGTGAAAGACTTTATCTTCACACTGGACACATTCGTACTCTCGACTCTTTGGATCTGGAATACCTCCTGAGATGTAGATCGTTCCATCTGATTTTGCTGATAGCATAAAATTTAAACGGAAAAAACAGTATATAATACTTATGGACTAATGTTCAGAGAAGTGGAAGCTGCTCTCCGCCTTCAGTGGACTTCAGAACCCATTCGCGTCTTATCATCTCTGTTCTGAAAGACTTGATATGTTTGCATTCATCCCCCCTGACGATATATCCGTGCATCCTACGATAACCATGCGGACAAGAGCAGCTGAAAGAAACGATATCCTCTCCTCCAGTAAAGCTGGGGAAAGTATTTTGTTGTACAAAGTATTCTCTTCCTTGTGTTGATTCACTTGACACGAACATCCCTGAAAACCTATCCTCGGAAAAGTCATCTCTCCTAATCTGTTTTTCCCTTAAGAGAGTTGTAAATCTTTTTATGTACGCTTCCCGTGCAGAGGCCGAGTCACCTGCTGTACCATTCCTGGCATGATGAGTAGCATAGACGGGATCCCAGAATTCACAGACCTCTCCTGCTCTCTCCTGCGAGGAAAGACGGTAAGTATTGTATGCACGCAAAAATCTGGTTTTCGTCTGCTCATCCAGATTCTCCATTCTCTGGTGGATCGTCAGTGGCGCTTCAAAATGATCTGTGAACCCAAGGCGCAGACGATGCATCTCACGCAGTGCGTTTGCTGAACCTTTTCCATTCCCAGCATCATATGCGCAACTGATTAGGTGATATACAAGATCGGCAAAGGGCTGTCCGATCCGCTCTTCCTCATCTCTCTCTATAAGTCTGCCTTTAACCATCTGAATTCCCACGTAGAGTGCAGCAACGTCAGAGGTATCTAACTGCTGTAGCAATTCCATCGGCACTCCATACTGACCTTCCATCTCTACCTGGTGAAAACCATGCAGACATGCTTTTGCCAGATGAAAATTAAGAAGGTCTCTTAGACCGCTCTTCCTTCTGAAAAGTTTCTTTACTTGGGGCGCTGCCTCATGAAACCCAAAAGCTCGTCCATCGTTAACCATATCTGTCAGATCAGCCATACTTTGACTTGGAAACGGCATCACTATTTAAAACTTTCGCGTATTTTACAACTCGCTAGTAGTCAACTGGTCCTGGAAAATTCCCATTTCCCTCCAAAAAAATTAAATAATTCAACTTCCTTCCTCCTAAAGAGGTGGACACTATGGCAAAAAAACCTGTTGGGAAAGTTACCCATTATTATGGAAAGATAGGAGTTGCGGTTGTAGCCTTAAACATGGCTTTGAAACAGGGGCAGTCGATAAAGATCGGCAAGAGTAATTTCTTTGAGCAGGAAGCAAAGTCGATGGAGATGTGGAATGAGAAGGTCAAGGCGGCCAAGAAAGGTCAGGAGATAGGATTAAAGGTTGATGAGAAAGCAAGGAAAGGAGATTTGGTGTTTAAGGTTTGATTTCTCTTTTTTCTTATCTCTCTTTCCCTACGAAAATATTATGTTTGTCCCTGACAATCATCACTTCGATTTTTTTCCCTCTCCTGAACGAGCAGTTGGGGACAGAGATATTTCTATCATCGGCAACAGCTATCACTCCATTAGAAAAACGATCGGGACACTTGATGGTTGCAGTTATGATCTCTCCCTCCCTGAATGGCTTAGGTAATTCTTTTGTTTTCCCAACATTAAAATCCTCCTTTGTCCACCTCAATTTCATGCCATGTTTCTTCTCCCACTCTGCCAGCTTCTCATAGAAATCTTCCCAAGGCAGCTGTTTAGCGGGATTCCTTCCCGTCTTATATCTCAGGAAGTTCTGTATCCCTAACCTGGGCTGCTGGGGTATAGACTTGAGGAAGAGTATGATCTTCTCCATCTCTTCTTCGTTCCAACCAGGCACCATGATGGGAGCGACGATCACTTTCATCTTGTCAGAAGCATAGGCAATCATCTCTTTGATATGCTTCACGCTGTATGTATTAGTACCAACCATCTTTTTTGCTTTCTCTTCATCTAGAGCATCCAGCGAGAAGTTCAACTGCAGTTTGCTGCAGCCAGCCAGATGGTCGATCTTTTTCCTGCTCAACAGCGTTCCATTGGTATCTACAGAGATAGTATGGACTTTCTCCATCTCCTGTAGATCTTCAATAAGATTTTCCATGTCGCCGTAAAGGAAAGGTTCTCCCTGCACACCTACGTGTACTTCTACTTCTTCTCCGACGAATTCGATAAGCTTCCTTAATTCCTCTACTAGATAATCTTTCTCTACCACAAAATCATTCTTCTTTGAGGATAGTCCCTCTCCAACAGAACAATAGACGCAGTTAAGGTTGCAGGCGGTGTTCGGTTTTATTTCGATGATGGAAGAGTTACGATAGACAATTCCAAAAGCAGGATTGCCGATGAGGGGGACCCCTGAATTCCGGTGGATGTAAGTGGCCTTATTGCCGGTAAGTTTTGTCGTCAGCTTGTCAAAATATTTATTGAGAAGGAAAGAAAATCTGACCCCTGCTTTTTGTTGTTCAATTTTTTGGAATTGGATGGAATGGGGGTTAATGACCTTGAAAGCGGCGATGCTTTCTATTTCGACAATCGGGATTT
>CAZWBB010000064.1:0-6040 GCA_964632045.1 uncultured Methanosarcinales archaeon
TTTCAGAACCCGTTCCATCTCTGAGATGCACTTCTGGATATCTTCTATACGCGCGTGATGGATGACTTGGATAGAGATGATCGCATCAAAGAAGTTGTCTTGGTAAGGAAATCTCTTATAGCAGTCCGCAGCTTTCAGTTTTGCTTTCAGATGGAGCTGGTTAAGCTTTTCTCGGGTTTGGGTTAATCCTGATTGGGCGTTATCCATCCCAAATACATCAAATCCTTCCTTAGCTAACATTACTGTATGCCTTCCTGAGCCGCAACCAAGGTCTAGGACTTTTTTCACTCCAGCTTTTTTGAATGATCGGATCAGCTTCTTCATGTCTTGGTGGGGCTTCTCCAACCAGCTTACTTTTTTACTTTTGAAGATTGATTCCCAGTTGGCCATCTTGTGAGGAATTCTTTTGTGTTAATAAGATTTTTGTTCCACCTTCTCACTAAAAATCAACCCGTCCCCAATATCAATCCTCTCCGTCTTCAACTTAGGATTATTCAGGACAGCTTCCCTGAAATCTGCACACTTCTCACTGGAAATGTTATCAGTAATAATAAACCCATTTCTCTTCACCAGCTTAACACAGTTCTCCAGAATATCAATGTACTGTCTTTTCGCAAGATCGATTAAGATGAGGTCATAATATCCCACTTTGTGATTCTCGACCAGTTCTTTGACAACCTTCACTGCATCACCAAGGATGATCCATGCGTTAATACCAAACTCTGCGAAGTTCTGCATCGCTTCCTCGGCAGCTTTTTCAGCGATCTCGATGGTTGTCAATTCTGCTCCTTCACTTCCCAGGATGATTCCACTGTAACCGTTAGCAGTCCCAAGTTCAAGTATCTTCTTCGGCTGCAGCTCTTTCACTTTTTCAAGCAGCCATTTTCCTTTTTCACTTCCTATGATAGGGATGCTTCTCCTGATGCTCTGTTCTTCCAGCTGAGATAGTTGGGATATTTCCATTTTGGAGATTGGAATCTACAAAACATTTATAACAGTTGTTGTCTCCTATACATCATACGTTTAAAAGAGGCGGATTCTATATGATTACAATGGGAGCAGATGATATTGTATCGGCTATAGGAAGAGGACTTTGGACAATCACTAAGTATGCAGCGATAACTGCGGGACTGGGCATGGGTGTGTTCGCCGGGACCGTTTATTTTCTGGATTGGCGTGAGGAGCGGCTGAATGAGTCGCCTTATCCAGCAATCGTGGAGCAGCAGATGCAACCGATATTGCAGGAGTTCAAGGAGGTATGCGAGAAGGGTGAGGAGCTGGATAAGATTCTTGAGAAGAGAGATGATGTCCTGGAAAGTTATGGTTGTGAATTGGGATGGGAGAAATGGTACTGCTACGGCCAGAGCCACTTTGGCAGGCCTGGATATGTAGATACCACGCGGAAATCTTTATGGGGCAGCCCTGATTGTAAGTATGTGAAGTGAGAGGTCAGAGTTTGAATGCTTTTCTTTCCCTGATTTGGGTAAGTTCTTCCTTCTTAGAATCTTTGTATCTGTTGTAGAGGATGTTCTTCAATATTGGAGGAATAGCAGCAAAAGGAAGCAGCCAGGGGTATGATAATCCTAATCCCAAGAGGATTCCACAAGGTATTGCTGTACTCATTGTTGAAAAGGCTTTCTCGTGAGCATGTATCACTTCGTATTCGATCCATCTCCTTGCAAAAAGAGCCTCTTTGTCATCTTCCAGCAGAACGTCCGTCAACTCTTCAATCACGTGCTCATGTATGAAACGCTCAGCCACATACCTCTCTTTTTTGCTGGAGTAATCACCTTCTTCAGTAACCAGTCTACCGCTTTTTATTTGGTAGTTTGTAATGACATGATGCAGCGCTTCGTGAAAGAGGCTTGCTTTTGCCTGCGCTTGGTTTGAATCATTTGGGATCTCTATCTTTGGCTGCATCTCGCATGGTTCTTTGTGGATTCTTTCATCGCTATCTTCAATCAGCTTCCGGTAAGGGCTATCCTGGCTGAGCCTGATCGGTAGGGAACATCTGGGAACGTAGAAGTATTTATCATCTTCCGTGTAATATCCTTTCTCGAAGATGCTTTGAAGAGCGTTGAATGAATGAGTATGGTTGAAAAACCCAGGGTATACTGATTCACGGGCCACCAACTCTGGCCTCTTTTTGTATCTTATCTCCTCCAACACTTCAGTAAAAGCTTGTTCGTCCTCAAAGTATTCCTGATGTCCCGCTAGTTTACCTAGACATTCATCATGATACCTTTGCAGGTCTTCTTCCGTCACTCTGGGCCGGGTTTCCCACTGCTTGAGATCGATAACATTCTTCTCCAGGCCAATAAGTCCATTGTACCATCCTGTGAGGTTGAGTTTCATCGGTTTCTTGAGAGTGTGCTGTGTTTTAAACTTTTTGAAATTGTTCTTCATTCGGAAGTTTTGAAATCGGTGGTGCGGGGGGCCCGTGCAGCCAAAAACCACTAAAAAGTAGTAAACTTTAAATACTCTTAGTTGTTCTTGATTAGTATCGGAGCTATCGAATAGGGTCGTGGAGATAAATTCAAATGTCAACTCAAGTGTTTTCCAAAAAGCAGATCATCAAGTACGCAGAGACAAGACTCTTCGGCAGTAATGTTTGCGCAGATGATGTTAGAGATATTGAGCTATATAATGCTGTTCTCCCTTCCCATCTGGAAGAGATTCTGCGGGCAAGGGTCGCTCCTTTAACTCAGGCAAATCTTAGAGTGCAAAAAGCTGTGCGGGTTCTGCAGGAAAACGGCCGGGAACCTATCTTCTTCTCCAGGAAAGACGTCGGCGGGAAAGGCAGCCTGCACATTCCACAATATTCCGGTTTTGGCAGGAGGAAGAGGTATGAAGAGATGATCAAAGCGTATATCCAGGCTAGTGGCAGAAGGATTAGCTTCACTTCTTACGAACTGGATGGCAGCAGGGATAAGACTAACATCTATTTTGACAATTATGCCTATGACTTTGTCAAAAGGTTGTTTGGGATGGGAATCATGCAGGACGTCTCCACCATCATCGCTGGTCCTTTGGAAGCTGTAGCCAAGCAGGCAAAAGTCGTCCAGGAGATACCTGATGAGTATCTGGATGCGCAGGTGGTTGAAGTTGCTGGAAAGAAAGTGTTGAATATCGGTTATGTCTATGCCGACCAGTCGGGGATAATCGTGGATAAGATGATGAGAAAGTATGAAGCGATGGTGGCAGAGAATGAGGGCCATCGTGATATTAAATATTTCATGTTCGGACGCGTGGGTGGTTTGGGTGGCTTGAATCGAGGTGATGTTGTGATTCCGGATGGTATATTGGATGAGACTGATCTACTGGCAGGCAGGGCTTATGTATATCCTTTCTATAATATCATCCAACCTAAAAGAATATGTATGCGGGGAAATCTCTTTAATGTAAATAGTATAATTGATGAAGATTCTGAGACACTGAAATCGGCATATGACTGGGGTTGCAGATGCGTGGAGAAAGAAGCGAGAGAGACTGTCGAATCAGTCAACAGGGCCATACGCAGATATTACGGAACATTAAGCATAGAATTTGGATTTGTAGGATACGTTTCGGATCTGCCTTTGTACGTGCACGACAATGGAGAGCGTGATACTTTAGCGGAAGAACTGGAGAGCGATGAAGGTGAACAGAAAGCTGTGGGATTGATATTGGAGGAGATTGGAAAAGGATAGAATCAACACAAAATGATACTTAGATTCAACAACGACCTTACAGGACAGGACATCTACGCTCATGGAGAAGAGTTGGCGCAGATCATGGGCAGAGATAAAGATGAGGAAGGAAGGCGCGTCCATATCCATCCTGAGACAGAAGAGATGTTTGTGGCCTCTTTTGAAAATCCTGTTCTGATGACAGACAATTACAAGATAGCCCAACTGGAACCTACATCCAGGGACAGTCTATTCGCTCTTTTTGGAGGAGCAGTAAAAGTAATTGAATATGATGGAACTTCATTACGTTTTGAGCAAAGAAGATTTCCAGGAGTATGGGGTCTATCAATCGATACGCTGCTTTTCTGTAATGGGCTGCGGAAGACGGAATTGGAGGATGTAAAAGAAGCCATAGAGATCGGCTGTGGATCAGGTTTCATCGCTAAATATGTGGTTGAACAAGCGCCATCATTGGGAAGAATGAGCCTGGCCGATCTTAATCCACACGCTATCAGATGCGCCCAGGAAAACATTTCCGGAGTTGAGACTGACTATCACATCGGTGATGCCATCTCCTATTTGCAGGGAAAGAAATTTGACTTGATAGTCTGCAACCCTCCCTACATCCCCCGACCCAGCAGCATTGATGACAATCCCTATGAAGGAATTGGCCTGTTGAATTATCTGATCATGAATGCTCATCAACATCTGACTGAGAAAGGGAAGCTGATCACAAACATTTCCAGTCTTTGTGAGAGTATGGTGACGGAGAGGATGAGAAGTGTAGGAGTATCTGTCAAAGAATTGGCTAGCATGGAAGTTCCTCTGAAAGTGTACAACGTCCTTAACGATCCTCAGTGGATGGAATACCTTCTTGAGGAGAAAGGATTGAAAAAGGAGATGAGAGATGGTTATGAATACTGGCAGAGAATAAGTGTCGTTGAGATAAAAGTCAAGTGAATTATTTCTTATTTGAACAGACCATCAATAAGTTTGGAAACACTGCCTGCAGCTTGTTTTGCTGCTTTTCCAACCTGCTCGCCAGTCTCATCTAACCACTCGCCGGCATCATTGCTGCTCCTGTCAACCCAGTCTGCCGTTTTTCTTTGGGTGCGAGATGCCCAATCCCGAAATTCTTCCTGGTAATCCCTCTTTGGAGGATGTTCGTAGAAACCATCTCTTTCAAGCTGTTCTTCAGCCAACCTGTCCAGTTCATCATCAAGATCCCTGGCTTGTCTACTTCTCTCCGCTTCGGGAACAAAGTCAGGCCTTACATGGCTTCTACCACCTCTTCTGCCATTGCTTGCACGTAAACTAAGGTCATAAGTCTCCTTCATCTCAGGATGTGAAAGAACATTATAAGCCGCGCTAGCATCCTTAAACATCTCCTCTGCAGCTGCATCTCCCGAATTTCTGTCTGGGTGATATCTTTTGGCTAACCTTCTGTAAGCATTCTTGATTTCCGCCGTATCTGAAGTGAACGTTGGCAGCCCTAAAGTATCATAGTGATTTTTTGCCATTTTTACTGCTGGTGGGACTGCTGATATATAAACATTTTGGCAGTAATCACTCTTTAGTGGTCATGTGGTGGGGTGGAAAGAAGTGGTAATCATGTAAAAAAGAAAAAATTACTTCTCTTTCAGAATGCTTCCTTCCAGATTAGAATGATAACTCTTCCGGTACTCTTTCCCTGAAGAAGGATCTTTCAGTCTCACATCTACCTCATAACCAGGAGTGATCACCTGCGCGGCAAACTCGCCTTTCTTTCCTAATCCAAGATTTGAGTCCGGAAAATCTCTTTTCTTATAGCCGTGCTTCACAACCTTACAACCGGTAGTATCCTCTATCGCCTTGATCACATCATTAATCCTTCCCATTATTCTTCCCATTTTATCTCACCTTATCTTACTTTCAGTATCAGTTTTTCTAGATCTATTCTTGGACCTAGTCTGTCATCAACTTTCTCACCGCTTTCCTTGAGAGCTTTCATCAGTTGATCAGGTTTCAGCCGCGGATTTTCAGACAGGGCAAGGGCAGCTGCTCCTGCTACCATCGGGCAGGCCATTGACGTCCCTGAAAAGCTGCCGTATCTGTCCCCAGGCAAAGTAGAGAGAATGGCTACTCCAGGTGCAGAGACTTCTGCATTTTTGCCATAGTTGGAAAAACCTGCTTTGTCATCATCATCATCTGTCGCGCCTACGCTGAGTATTCCGGAATGTGTTGACGGGTAGTGGGGGTAATCGGTGTCACTGTTTCCACCAGCAGCTACCAGAAAAACACCTTTACGATGAGCATATCTCACAGCGTTCTTGACGGTCATCGAGGGAAACCTGCTGCCCCAACTATTACTGATGACATCGGCTCCGTTATTT
>CAZWBB010000064.1:6075-7441 GCA_964632045.1 uncultured Methanosarcinales archaeon
CCCATCTGACAGATCCTCAACATGGCCCATCCCACTATCAGACAAACCTTTAACAGGCATTATCTTTACGTTCCAGGCCACTCCAGCTCCTCCAACTTTATTGTTAGTAACAGCAGCAGCAATACCAGCGCAATGAGTTCCGTGACTATTTCTGTCCATAGGATCATCGTTGTTTTCCACAAAATTCTTTCCGATAAGCCTGCCATGTCTGTCCTTTAAGATATTATCCTTAAGATCAGGATGATTGTAATCAACACCAGTATCAACGATCGCAACAACCACTCTTTCACTTCCTGTCTGCTTCTTCCAGGCGAAAGGTGCTCTGGCTACTTCCAGACCCCACTGCCGCTCGAAGTTAGGATCATTGGGAACATTTCCCTGATCTCCCCAAGTGGTCAGCCAATCGATAACACCTTTATCAGGCGCATCATCTTCTTCAGGAGGAGCAAATCCTTTAACGTAATCTGGTTCGGCATATTCAACATTTTCATTAGCCTGATAAGCCTGGACGATAGTTTCAATATCTGCGTCATCAGCAAATTCTAGCTGATATATTCTGGTCAGCTGCTATGGACAGTGTCAAAGACTTTCTCTACCCATTTGACGTTGTGCTTCAGGCTAATCTTATCCAAAGAATCAATCCCCAGTAATCCACGTGCAAGATTTGGAGTATGAGATACACTCTCTTTTACCTGCAATAATACTTCTCCTTTCTCGTACTGTGCAGCTGCGTCATCATCGCCACACATGCTTACAGTAGCGATAGTACCAAGACCTAATGCTAATCCTCCATAGACTAAGTATTTATTCATTTTATTATCCCCCTATCGGTTTTTCCTCTTTTGTTGAGGATTAAAGAGCCTGGATTATTTAAATGTTTTGGTTGTTACTACTGGGGGATATGAAATAATGGATTATATGCTTCTGCAACATTAAAACTAAACATTACAACCAAACACAATTACTAAACATCACAACCACTTAACTTCCAGAAAATGCGTGGCGCAGCTGAAACATGGATCATAAGCCCGGATCAGTTTCTCTATCTCCAAAACGATATCCCCTTTCTCTTTATCCAGGATTGTGGGAATGAATGCTTTCAGATCTTCCTCGATATTTGCAAGATTTTGCAGAGTGGGGGTAATTATGTTCGCCCTTACAATCTCCCCGTCCTTGATCTCATACTCATGGAACAGAGTGCCTCTGGGAGCTTCATTAGCAGCGATTCCTAATCCGTTCATCATTGTTGGAGGGACGGGCTCCTCCTCTTTGAACTCGTTCCCCTGCAGAATCTCAATGGCACGATCAAAACAGTGTATCAGCTCAACGGCCTGGGCCATGTTGTTGCTAAAGGGAGAGAAAGACG
>CAZWBB010000065.1:0-7294 GCA_964632045.1 uncultured Methanosarcinales archaeon
ATCTGGTTCGTGAAAAGCCACCGGTCACAGACCGGTCAGGAAATGGGTATTATAAACAACCTGCATTTCTAGCATATATATGGCAGCATTAGCGACACCTATTGAACGCGCAGTACATTATGCGGTTCTGCATGGAGATACGATCGATATAGCTCCAGCAGCAACTGAAGAAGGCAAAAGAGTCCAATATGAACGATTGCTGCAGCAAGTAGATTCTTCTGAAAGGCTGGCTGAACTGCAGCTGCGGTTAGAAGATGACCAACCATATTTCCAGTTATGTTCTGATGATGCTATCGCTGCTTACTTTGACCGTTGGGATGTACCTATCACAAGTAAAATTGATCTGGATATCTTTTCTCAGGTACTTTCAGAAGTTGTGGAAGAAGTTGCGACCAGTAGTGAGCAAGTACGTACTCAGTTAGCCAGGAGAGATCACCGGAGACAGCTGGCAGGATTACCATCTGCTCTCTCCAAACTTGAAGAAGCAGCCTCTGAACTGGATTCACTAAAAGCTCCTTTGTCTGCAGTGATGCGTTATGTCTGGGAAGCGGTCGTATATAATAGGTTTCAGATGAAAGAAAATGGAGATGAGGCCAGAGAAAGTTATCCGGGATCACTTTCCATCCAGAAATGTGGTGAGGATGTTGTCCATGTTGAGATGAATTCTGGAAAAGGGAACGACCTTGAATTCTATCTGAAGCCGATCTACAAGACTAAAGAGGTTGAAGAAGAAGTTCATAGATGGTGGTGGTCTGATGGAATCAGGCGACGGAGAGTAAGCACTGGTAAACTGGATCATCTTGAAGTTGTTCCTATAAGTTTATTTGACCAGCATTATACGAAGAATACTGACCTTAATATAAGCACCCGGACTGGTGAATATTGGATAAGAACTGGCTTGCTCTACGCCAGAGATGGCACCCACTCGGAATCTGCCGATGTATTTTCTGCTTCGGGCTTTGTGGACAGCCTAAGACAAATTATCATGGAGAATCCTGGAAAATACCTTGGGAAATTCCAGAGGGATCTGAAGATCATCTTTAACCTACCAAAGCTGATGAACAACTATGCTAAACATACTGAATCAGCTCTCAAAGACATGTTGAAAGTTATCGCCGAAGATCAGGCAAGTGAATAATTCTCTACAAGATAACCGTCATTAATCTTAGTAAGCAAAAATATGAACTTTTCCGTAAGATGTAACGAACTTCTCATCTCTTCCTCAAAAATCGAAACAATATTATCAGAAGGTTGTCTGGCATGGTAGGGGAACTTACAGGAAAATTGTTCTTTCCATCTGTTAAGTGTCAGTCGAGCCGCTCCACGGCCAGAGTCAGGAGACCTTGCATAAACATTAACATCATAGAGATCGGGTGCAAGCCGCTCCACATCAACAAGAAGCATTCCCGGTCGCAGTTGCAGTTGCTTGTCCAAAATGGGTAGTACCTCTTGAGATAATTGAGATATTTGATAAGTAACCTTGTCAATCTCCTTTTCACTGCAAGGGTAATAGTACCCTATCGTTGGAACCTGTGAAAAGCCTAGTTGCTGCAAGAGCCCAGAAATAGTTTTATTTCCCATCTCTGAAAAAATGGCTGATTCTTTCGTATTCCTTTTCATCGATTCCAAAATCTCCAGGCGCTATGGCCTGCCCATCAGCATAGACTTTGAGGGGAAAATGGCTATCGCTCCCGCCCGAAACAGGAATATCCAGCTTCTTCAGCCTGCTCCTGACAATGCTCTCCAACTGATTGTTCGACTCATCCCCTTTGTAGCCATTCTCCTGATAGGCATAAGCAGCTTCCACTGCATCGACATTGTGTTCAGGTAACTGCTGCCAGTATTCTTCCCTAACATCCTCCGGAGTCATGAATGGATGCGCCCAGATGGCAAAACCGCCAGCATCATGGATCATCCTGATCGCTTCCACCGGATGTAACTCCTCTGTATCTGCCCCATCTTTCCAATATACTCCTTCTTGCTGCAGGTATTTTCTCGCACCGGCCCAGGAAGGAAACATCCCCAAATGTTCTGCCAGATACTTCATGACAAAGAGTTTCTGTAAATCTTCCTTGTCATAAGCTTTGCTCACCTTTTCGTAGGAGATGTCCAGGCCTCTTTCATTAAGGGTAGATATAATCCTGCTGGCGGTATTGACGTAACTTTTCTTCAGGCTTTGGAATCTTTCCTGTAGAAAATCCCTGTCTTTCCCGTTTATCTGCATATTGTAGCCGATGATATGGGCCCTGTCGCAGGTGAATTCGATGCCTAAAGCAAGTTTTATCCCTCTGTATCGAGCATAATCATACAACTCTTCATCGGGGAATTCATCATGATCGCATATGCCGATCCCTTTCATTCCTCTCTCTGCTGCCATGTCTACCAGTATAGGTGCTGGAGTTTTTCCATCTTTTGAAATGATAGAATGGTTGTGCAGATCGTAAGGTACTATTATCATTATGTTTATCACCGAGTATTCACTTGAGCACCCTCTCAAAGATCTCTAATGCGACTGGATTCTCAAACTTCAGCTCTTTGATATGCCGCCTCACTTTCGGGTCATCAATCCGATCATACATATACCTGATTTTCTGTTCCACTTTCTGCGGCTTCCTCCAGTCCACATAGATATCCAAGACGTTGAAAAAAGCCAAAGAATCTGCTTGCTGAAGGACGTCAGCAGCTTCGTTGAGGTTATATAATGCGGTTGCTCTATCTGGGAGCTGCTGCAAGAAACCATCAACGTCCCTTTTTCCTCCAATCTCATGGTTCAGTACGAGATAGACAACATCCAACATCATTTCGACCGGGACAATATCCCATAATTCTCTTCTAAGAATCCTTGCCGTGTTGGCAGAATGCATGGCTTTGTGGGTATCGTACCATTCCTTTACCGGTTTTCCGTCATCGCTGGGATAATCTTCCAGGCGATCCCTCTCTGTTTCAAAAGAACGGTCCCAGTCATGACCTGCTGCAGCAATCTGCAGCGCTTCCGGAGCGTTATCGGTATCATTCCAGAGCTTCCTGACCCAGTCCAGGACAGCAGACGTGTGTACCTTGTCAATTGCCCCATAGATCTTCTGATTAGGAACATTTATTGATTCTATTCCCGCTATGTATTCAGGACTATCGTATCTTGCTTGTATTACTTTTATCGCTTCTTCTGCTATCAACATTTTATAACCCCCTTAAACCAATATGATTACTCAGGAAAGCATATCTTTTAAGTATTTTTCCAAAAGAATCGTAATGTTTCCGGAAGTGGCAGTATACCAATTGTGTTTAAGTTCTTTTTAGAAAGGGGGGAGTTCCTTAATCTTCTTTGAAATATTCTTTATTGAAACAATCATCGCACATGTGATTATGCCAATCTCGATTGTGTGCAGACATTTTCTGATTACATTTTATGCAATCATAATTTACATATTCATCATGGCCCATGTGAAAAGTCTTCATTCTTTCTTCTATGTCAATAGGACCTAATGTTTCTGCAAAAGATCCATCAGACCAGAGACTATCATCACTAATCTTGCCTTTCACCATTTTTAATCATCTTTGCAACTTCTTCTGGAGTCCTATTATTGGTAGTTTCCTGAGCAAGTTTCATTTCTTCTTTAAACATGTTATTTGAGATTTCTGTTCCGGCTAAAAAACTGAGGAAACAAGCCTCTTTTTTAGTGGCTTCTTTCAAATCTTTTTTTAGTTTTGGCCAAAGCTCCTCATTAAAAAATTCCCTCATACTTTCTATTTCTTCTTGATTCAAATCTTCTTCACCTGATATATCTACAGAATCAGGTGCCTCTTCTCCATAAATCTCTTTATACATCTCAGGAGGAGTTTTTCCGGAATCAGATTGTTTCCTTATGTTGTTATACCAATGGGAGAACTCTTCCAGCAATTTTTTGTTTTCTTCTTCATCCTTTGGTTTGGGCTTATCTTTGAAAAACTCATCAAAAGCTTGTCTGTATTCTTTAACTGCTTGACTTTCTTCTTTCATTTTTTATTTATATCTTGGAGTTTCTTTTTTCTATCACCCATAGAAAGATAATTTTCCTTACTTGTCACTGTACGACCTAACTCTCTTTCAGCCCTAGTTCTCGCATCTCCCGCTACTTGTCCTCCTCTCTTAGCAACTTCTTTACCTTTAGAGAAAGTTTCAGGTTTCTCCTCTTGCGAAAGTTCCGTGGTCATACGTTCACCTAACATAGTAAAGATTAGTTCTAAGTCGTTCATATGATCTCTAAGATTGGCTTTTGACTTCTTGGGTAATTGTTTATACCTTTTGTATTCGCTAGGAGTCATACCAAAAGTTGCTTTAGAAATTTCTGCTGTTAGAATGGCGAAATCTTTTTGCTCCTGAATACCTCTTTCTTTCCATTCATCAGTCAAATTTTGCCTTATCCCAATACCCCTCAATCTTTTATCAATCCAATCCTTCGAATAGCCTTTGGTTGCATAAATTTCTTTCATTCTTTCTTGGGCTAGTTCTGGATTTTCAATCTCATCAATCCTATCCTTTCCTACTTCCGCCAGCCATCTCTTGAATGGTTCAGCATTTTTACTTGGAATTGATTGAACAAGCCTAAAAACATCTTTAGTATTTCCAGCAAGAACTGTTCTCTTTTTACCAGTCTCTGTCAGCATTTCTACATGGGGACAACTTGTCCCCAGGTAGCTTCCAAGCTCTTCATCCCTTTTACGCATTTTTTTCAAATAATCAGTAGGGTTAGAACTATCTGTCAAAGCTTCGACAATATCAACTAAAGAATAATACCACTCATCTAACCAAGCTCTCCGGATTTTCTTACTCCTAAACACAACTAATGCTTTATGAGATTCTTTTTCTACCATCTTTTTGATTAAAATAAGCACTGATATAAATATTTAGCCCAAAATTGTACGTATTAAGTTGGGTGGGAAAACGCCGCCGCCTGGGTCAGTAGGCGAGTGAGGAGTTGCTGTCGTTTATGAGGATTCATCGGTTGGTCAATATCGATTAAACACTTCTGCTTATTGCTATTAAAGAAGCAATTTGACCGCCGAACGAACGACCAAGGCGGTGTTTTCCTCAGGGAAACTTAATACGTACCCAAAATTGTACGTATGGTAATGTTTCCGGAAGTGGCAGTATAAAACATTATTGTTATATTTTTTCGTTTGTTTTGTTCACTGCCATCACTACGGACTCAATTCTCCAGCTATTACTGCTCCAAAACTGAAAGATTAAATTTTGTAGCAATTTTCTTCTCTTCTCCATGAATAAGGTTATCCAAATATTTCGGCACCTTTGCACGATAAAATGAAAATACCTAAAAATTCACCATCCCAATCGCAGCAGAGCTGCGGGGTATTGGCGAATTTTTTTGCTCCGCAACCGGCATTTTCAAATATTACGTCTTATTTCAAATTAGTCGTTGCAGAGCAACGGGGTATTAAACCCAAGACGTAATAAATCGTAGAAAAAATTGATGAGAAGATAAAAAGAAATAATAATGATTATTCCTTCTTTACTCCTCTTGCACGCTCTCCTAAAACATTACTTACAACACCTACATATTTTCTCATTGTTTTGGGTTCAACTCCTAACACTCCAGCATAATGTCTTGAAAATAAATCTCTAAGTTCTAAACTCTGCTCAGGAGTTCTTGGATTTGGCATTGAGCCAGACTTGTCAGGGAACATTAAATCAAACTCCATCCTAGATAATTGACTAGGGCTAATCCCTTCTACAACATGCAATTGAGGAATTCTATATTCGCCATCACGTATAACACGAGCAATATACTTTCTATCACCATTTTGAACGCCCGGAGCAATACCTCTTCCGCCACTAATTCTATCTACTAGCCTACAGAGTTCACTTTCAGCTTTGTATTTTTCTCTAGCTGTAGTTGCACTTTCGTATGCATTGATTACATCTTGAACCCTTCCAGCCAAACGCATCCTTTCTTCATATCCTTCAGTTTCTCTTGGATCATCAATTACAAAAGTCATATTTTGACAGGGTGCGGAAACACGATTTCCTTTATCGCTTATTGCTTTACGAGTGTTCGTCAATTCGGCAAAGCTCATTATTTTTTGTTTTTTATCCATTTTCCTCTCCGCTTTTTGGGTGTAAGCTCACCATCTTTTTATTATTTATGCTCTAAGAACGCTACTACTATTTAAATGTTTCGCAGATTTAATAACTCAATAGTAGTAACACAAAATAGAACATTTTATATATAAAAGACGTTTTAATGTTAAAATGCGTTGTAGGAGATGAAAAATGGAAGCAAAGTCACTACGTTCGTAGCTTCCTTTTCTCACCGGAGGTTCGAAATGGAAGTTTCAATAACAAAATTATCAGAAAATGGGCAAGTGGTAATACCTGCTGAGATCAGAAAAGATGCAGGTTTAAGACCATCAACAAAATTCCTCGTCTTTAATGAGGGAGGAAACATCTTATTGAAAATGATACGAAAAGAAACTTTGGTAAGAGATATTCACTTAATGGAAGCCATTGAAAGAAGCGAAGAACAAATAGGTAGTGGTAAAACTATCCAAGCAGATACTTCTATGAGTGACGAGGAAATTGATGATCTATTGATGGCTTAAAAAATGGAAATCATATTCTCTGATGACTTCAGAAGAGAATTCAAGAAAATAAAAGACAAAACAACAAGATTGAAAATCATCAAACAATTAAGAAAACTTTCTGAAAGTCCAGAAACAGGCAAACCTTTAAAATATGATTTGAAGAATCATCGTAGTGTGCGAGTTGCACCATTTAGGATAATCTACAGAATTGAACAAGATAAAATAATCATTAATTGCTTCGATCATCGCAAAGATGTTTATGACTAATTCTTGTATCGATACCGAATTTGTCCTCGCTTCACGAAAGATTTCCTTGCTCTTGGTTTCACATCCTTCCAGTTGTGCCGATTATACTTGATGTAGTTCTCAATAGTCTCTTCAGTTACAGAACCAACGCCCCTACAGAACTTTCCTGGACCCCACACATATCCTCTCCTGTACATCTTACGCAAACAGACAAATTCGCTCGGCTTTGAGCTTAAGATACTCCCATCCTTAGATGGATTTATTTTGGGAGTATATCATCTTCACTAAAACAGTTAAATTGCCAACAAATTATTTTACCACAAAGGCACAATTCAAAAAACGAGTGATAATCGTCTCGGCCGCTTACTCGGCATTTTCTGTAACGTTTTCTTTTCCGTATTAAGAGATGTATCATAGTAAGGAAAATGCAACTTAACTGTGTCTGACGAATAGATTAGCTCGTTCGCTT
>CAZWBB010000066.1:0-7182 GCA_964632045.1 uncultured Methanosarcinales archaeon
AATGCCGAGTGAGCGGCCAAGGTGATGTTTTCCTCAAAGAAACTTAATACGTACCTTCCAAATCCAAAAAGCTTATATAAATAAATAATTTTATACCTGATATGAAAAAGAGTTTTAGTATTACTATCTTCTTAGGCGTAGTATTAGCAACACTATTTCTTACCGCCTGCCAACCTCAGGTTAGTGGGGGAGAAAAACCCTTGGATACAGCAGCCGCTTTGAGGATGGTGCAGACCGGAACACAGGGAGTGGAGATCAGAACAATGCCTAACCAACCACCAACCACCATATATGACGAAAACGAATTAGTTGCTCTTGTGGATGTTAGGAACAGGGGTAACTATGATTTATTGCCTCAGGACTGCTTCATCCAGATAACCGGTCCTGACCCAAACATAGTAGGACCAAGTCTAACAGTGCCCCGTTCCTGCGCCGAAAACCTTGGTGTTTTAGAGGGAAAAAGTGTATATAACACTGAAGGCGATTTCAACCAGATTGAGTTCCGTTCCTCAAACGTTCTCCTTCCACAGGGAGTGTTTGAATACAACCCCACACTGAAGTTTGTTTCATGCTATCATTACCACACTACCGCCAACCCACAGGTTTGCATCGACCCACTATTTTACCAGGTCACTCCAGAACAAAAAGCTTGTGATTTTAGAAAGAGCATAATAACAGGTGGCGGGCAGGGCGCTCCTGTCGGCGTAGGATACGTTGGAGTAGAGATGACTGGTGGTAGGGCAATATTTGATATCAACATTAACAATCTGGGAGGAGGAACAGTGTTAAGTCCACATGCAGATATAAGGAGCTGTGCAGATGGTACGTTTGACAGAACAGAAGTCGATCGAGTAGCTTACACAACACAATTAAGTGGTGCCAACTTAGTTGACTGCAATCCAAAAGACGGCCTAGTTAGGCTGAACAACGGCCAGGGCAAGATTCGGTGCACTTTTAATATCCCTGGTTCTTTTGCTTATGAAACGCCCCTTCTGATAGACCTTGACTACGGTTACATTAAATCCTATAGTCAGCCAATAAAGATTATACAGACCCCGAGATAAGCTACAATAAAGAAAACTTTAAATATGTCTGCTTCTTTGCCAAGGTTATAACACATAACAACTAAAAGAGGCGTCTACAATGAAAATTTACAAAATACTTTTGCCCCTTCTGCTAGTAGCTCTGTTTCTCCTCACTTCGTGCGGGGAAGATGAACAACAGCAAGATACTGAAAGCGCATTTATTGGTGGCACATCAGGCATCACAGCAAGTTTCGAACCTTTGAGTGTTGAGGAAGATGGTGTATACACGGTTTTCGACACAGAAGATTTCCCGCTAGACATCATCCTAAAAAACCAAGGGGAAGAAGATCTTGCCCCTGGTATGGCAAACTTAAGGTTGCTTGGACCAGCAAAAGAAGACTTTAAGAATATTCCAAAATGGCAGTTGAGCAACCAAGGAGAGATCGAGAAGATTTCTGAATTTAATCCTGAAGGTGGAGAAGAGATCATTTCTTTTACACCAAACAATCGTGCCCTTTATGGAGGTGAAGTCACCGGATTTACCGACGTCACCTGGAACCTGGAATATTGGTATGATTACAAGACCCACCTCATCGTGAATGACGTCTGCTTCAAAGGGGATATCACCGATACCAAAGTCTGCGAGGTAAAAGAGGATAAAACGTATTCAGTTTCAGGCGCTCCAATCACGGTCACAAAAGTAAGTGAAGATGCCGGTGGAAAAGGGATCATCATACTGCGCATTGAGATTCAGAACATCGGTAGTGGAGATTCAACTGTTGTAGGCAGTGAGTTTGATAAACGCTTTGATCAGATTTCTTATACAATCGACGAGCCAGAGAAGTGGGAATGCAAATCTGGTGGAAGAGAAGGAGAAGCAAGGATGATGGAAAATACAGCCCAGATCATCTGCCGCTTGAAAAATCCTTTGACGGATGATGACATCTATACTAAACCGGTGAGGCTGACATTGGAGTATACGTATAAAGAATTGATTCAAGAGAAGTTAAGGATCAAAGAGAGTGCTGGCTAGGGTTTTTCATTTTATTATCTATATTTTCTTTTTCCATACAACTACTTGTTCCCAACCAAACACACGAATGCCAGAAAACTCTCCAACTGCACATACTCATCGCTGCCTTCTACCATCCTGAACTCCACTTCTCCACACTTATCCATCAGTTCTACTTTCCTCCTGTCATCAATCTCCAGGTTCCAGATCTCTTTCTGGATCTGCTTGATGATATCAAGTCCAGACAACCCATAATTTAACATCAAATTTAACAGCTTCTTTCTTGATTCAAGAAAATTTCCCCGAACAGCTATGCTCAGAACTTCATTCACCTCCTTCGGCTTAGCGACGGAAGCCATGGAATAAACCAACTCTGGGTCGATCTCTTTTCTGATTACGGCACAGCTCTGCATGATGTTCTCTAACCTCCGGCAATCGCCGGCACAGACATTAAACAAAGCATGTTTGGCTTCGTCAGAGATGGTTAAACTTTCCTCTTGGGCAATCGTATCAATCATGCTGCGGATATCTTCTTCTGACAGTGGCTTGAAACGAAAAATTGCACATCTGCTCTGAATCGGATCGATGATCTTTGATGAGAAATTGCACGACAAAATGAATCTGCAAGTCCTTGTATAATTCTCCATTGTCCGCCGCAAGGCCTGCTGTGCATCTCTAGTCAGAGCATCGCTCTCATCAAGGTAGATTATTTTAAATGGAACATCCCCTATTGCCCTGGTGCGTGCAAAATCCTTCACCTTCACCCTGATAATATCAATTCCTCTTTCGTCCGAAGCGTTCAGTTCCAGAGTATTCTGCCGCCAGCTATCTCCAAAGAGTTGTTTTGCTATGACCAAAGACAAAGTAGTCTTTCCGATACCTGCAGGCCCCGAAAAGAGAAGGTGTGGCATACTACCTGACTCTACAAAAGCATGTATCTTTTCAATTATCTCTTTCTGACCTTTTATCTCTGAAAATGTCTGCGGCCTGTACTTCTCTGTCCAGATTGATGATTCCATAACGTCCCCTTAAGCCAAATACCATCTCTTCTGTTTTATAAGCTTTACTCATGTAGAAACTCTATTTTGACACTCCCGTAAACACATCTTATCCAACTCCTTCTTCACAGAACCCAAAGCACCAGCTGATAGAACCAGTTCATTACCTCGGAATAAGATATTCCAAACACAAACACCATCACTAACACTAGGACCAGCACGTAAAAAAGGAAATGCAGAATCTTTGTAAAGAACTTGCTCACAAGAAGTACTACAAGGATAAGAACCAACAAACCAAGCGGTGTTAAGATGTCCATTCGAAGCTGTAAACAGTAAAAGTATATAAAAATTTCTTTACTTCTGAAGATAAACAGTCCTCGTAGGGAAAGGGATGCCGATCTTTGCCTTGTTCAAGGCTGCGTAAATGACCTGTGTCGCTTCAATGTACTTGCTGTAGGCATCATCCCAGTCTACCCAGAATCTTGCTTTGAAGTTCAGAGAGGAATCACCCATGCTTTCGAACAGAACATCCATGTAAGGATCATCAGAGATATCCTTGATCTTCTTCAGCGCTTCCAGCACGACCTTCTTAACTTTCTCCGGATCAGTTCCGTATTCAACTCCAAATTCAACAATCTTACGGACCATCTTGTCAGGTTTGACATAATTCCTGATCTTCATGTTAGCCAACTGTCCGTTCGGAACGAATATTATCTCCCTGTCAAAAGATAACATCTTAGTACTACGTAGACCAATTTCTTGGATCGTGCCAAGCTCACCACTTTCCAGTCTTACAGCATCACCAATATTGAAATTCTTGTCCAGGATCATAGAAACACCGCCAAAAACGTTCTTCAGTGAATCCTGCAAGGCCATGCCTAAAACCAAGCCAGCGATACCTGCCCCGGCCAGATAAGGAGTTATGTCGATCCGCCAGATCTTAAGAACCCACATTATGCCGACGACGATGAAAACAACCTTGGTAGCCTTATAGAACAAAGGCAACAGCACATCATCAATATTTGTCTTGGTCTTCTTCGCGAGGGAATCACCCCACACCTGAAGAATTACGTCCAGCGCCCGAGAAAGGATGAATACAAAAACCAAAGCCATCAGTGAAGTGACAACTCTTGCGACGATTCCGTCGATCCCGATATTGAGGATAGCCAATTTCAGCCCATACACCAGGACCAGATAAAATATCGGCTTCTTTGTCCTCTCAAAGATAAGATCATCAACTTTTGTTTTCGTTTTTCCGGCTATCCTTTCCAGATAGCGGCTAAAAATGACTAAGACCACCTTGGCCAGGATGACAAAACCCAGTAAGATCAACAGCGAAGTTACGTATTTGTTCTGTAAATAGGGATTTCCTGAAAAAGTACCAATCCACTGCATGACATATTCCTTCATGGTGTGATTTTTTTCTCCTCTATACTCTCCCCCTTCATCCCTTCGTCGGGTGGGCTCTCTCCATCTTCCTGCTCAGCAAGAAAACGCGAATCGAACTCAATAGTATTGTACCAGTGATTGTCACATAAGCAACCTTGACCAGGAATTCAGAGTGTGGTATGCCTGCCTGCAAAGCTAGCTGAGCAATGGCCGCTGCTGCTAATCCCCTTGCAAAAATTGCATTTACAAGGACGCGGTTGTCCTGCCCCATCTGTCTTGTCAGCAATAATGAAGCTCTCCTGGAAGCCATCAATAGGATTGAAAGGATTCCTCCAATAATCAACGCTTTAACATCTGTCAGGTCAATGAGAATTCCAATATAGACAAAGAAAAAAGTCTTAAGGAAGAAAGATATCTGATGATAAAAGAACTGTTCCGAAGCTGTTGTAACAGTCACACCAAGCTCTCCTTTCAGGGCTTTTTTCTTCTCCTTTGCCTTGCTACTCAAAATTCCTCGTATGATTGATGATAACTGCTTTGAATTCTTCAGTATCAGACCGAAGAATAGAGCCGCAATTGCGCCATTACCGTTCAGGAATTCAGTGACAACATAAATCAGCATCAAATAAGCGATAGTAATCATGTAGTTACGCTCCTCAAACACTTTTAAGATAAGAATTATCCAAAGTACTCCCCCCACTACTCCAACAAGTCCGGCGATGGCAAAAAGAGAAGCAATCTGGGTCAGCGTATCCCTGATTCCAAAATCGCCCAGACGGAAAATTTCCATCACTGTAAGTGAGAATACGATACAAAAGACATCTGTGAGCGCTGACTCTAATGTCAATAGCGAATATATCCTCTCGCTGACATTTATCTCCTTAAGTATAGGGATGACAAAAGAAGAAGAAACTCCCCCTAAAAGAAAACCGGCAAGTACCGAGATTAGGATTGGAAATCCGCTGATCCACATAACAGCCGCGATAACAACCGTAGAGATGATAAAATTAAATCCTGTAAGATAGAAACTGTGGGAAAATTCCCTTATCAGAGAAGCCAAGTTAATATTAAAAGCCCCATCAAACAAGAGAAACAGCAAAGTGAAGGTAGTAAAGACAGGCGCGATATTAACTAACATCTCCGGTCTGATAACCCCAAAAGCATAAGGTCCCAAAACAAAACCGAGCACGATTAGGAACAACACGTCGGGAACACTTAACTTCTTGAAAATGAACTCTGCAAAAAAGCCAAAGAACAATATCAAGCTCACCGCCAAGAGTAAAGTTACGACTTCCATCTAATCACCTTTTTTTGAATACTACAGTTAATACCGACTCATTTAAATAAATTTCGATTAAAGTGGTCTGTCCAGAATGGAGTCCTTTTGTATACTGGCGCCAATTGAGGCGCATTTACGACCGACGGGAGTAAATCTCGGGCGCCGTGCCCCAGTATACATTTACATTCCATTCTGGACAGACCTGATTAAAGCAAGGGTAAAAAAGAACAATCAGTTAAACACTGGTTCATGCAGCTACGGGCAGAAATTCATCCAATTCCTCACAGTCTCCCTGTACATACCGGTAATTAATCAAGTCCTGGATGTACTTATCTAGATTCATGCTTTATTCTTCACCTTCTTCAACATTGCTGCTGGGAACTGCGCTGCGGGAGATTATCAAAATATCACCAACGGCTTTGACCAGCTGATGAGGAACGATAACACCTTTAGCACTTCCCAAAACCTTACTGAGGAAAGAATTCTTTGTCGCCTTAATTTTCCAGCCAGATACCTTGTTTGACGCAACAATGCTGTCTTCAATATCCCCAAAATAGTCTCCTGAATCGGTAAACACCCTTAAATCATATGTTTCAGATACTTTTTTCATCTTTAGCATAACAACCACCTCATAATCTTACAACTTCCAAAATTAAGTAAGTTTAAATACTTTTCTATTATTGATTGGTCATGGACACAGCTTCAAAGACCGATAGACACATCAAAATTATCGGGACCTCCCATATCGCCAAACAAAGCGTCAATGAAATACGGAAAGCGATAACTGATGACAAGCCAGATATAGTAGCTTTAGAGTTAGATGTGCAACGGGCAGCGTCGTTGCTGCAGAAGGAGAAAAACAAGGTATCTTTAACAGACATTGCAGGGATTGGTTTGAAAGGTTACCTTTTCGTGAAGATAGGACAATACATCCAGCAGAAATTAGGGAAGATGGTCGGCGTTTCGCCCGGCTCGGAGATGAAAGCTGCTTTAGAGCTGGCCAGGAAGAGAAATCTTCAAGCCGCATTTATCGACCAACCGATCAGGATCACATTGAAAAAATTTTCTAAGGCTCTCACCTGGCGGGAGAAAGGACGTTTTATTGCCGACTTTTTCAAAGGCATCTTCTTCAGAAAAAAGCAGATGCAAGAATTTGGTCTGGAGAGCTTTGACCTAAGCAAAGTGCCAGAGAAAGAATTGATCAAGAAGATGATCGGACAACTTAAGAAGCGATATCCTAACCTGCACAAAGTACTTGTAGATGACAGAAACAAGTATATGGTAAAGCAGATTGTCAAGCTTCTGCGTGACCATCCAAGGAAGAAAATCCTGGTTGTCGTTGGAGCCGGCCACCAGGAAGGTATGGAAAAATTGCTGTTGAAGATAGATGTAGTAAGATAAGCATTGGAAAAATTTTCGTTATGTTGTGAAGAACCACCGGTCATAGACCGGTGGCATCCGATTAGGAAGCGAAGCTGG
>CAZWBB010000067.1:0-6967 GCA_964632045.1 uncultured Methanosarcinales archaeon
TCGGTCGAACGAGCGGCTTGCCCATATTTTCCTCAGGGAAACTTAATACGTACTCAATTCAGAAAGAATTATATATGGCAGGGTAAAGGCACATCCATGAAAAAGGGGAGTAATCTTATTGATTACAAAAAGGTGTACAGGGAATTCCGCTGGAAAGATCATTTCTCAGAACTGGACTGGTTTGAAAAGGGAAAAATCAATGCCGCTCACAACGCTGTCACCCGACACGCTATCTCGGACAACAAAAGCCGAACTGCCATTTTCTGGGAAGATGAGAATGGAAAAGAGAAAAGATTTACTTTCTCCCAACTGGAGAAGTTATCCAACAAGTTTGCCAATGTGCTCAAGAAGCAGGGAATTAAAAAGGGAGACAGAGTATTCATATTTCTTCCTCGGATCCCAGAGACCTATATTGGCTTCCTGGGGATTCTCAAGACCGGTGCGACAGCCGGAACACTATTCCAGGCTTTCGAAAAAAGGGCGTTACTGGATAGGTTAAAAAACAGCGGAGCCAAATTTGTATTGACAGACAAAAAGTTGAAGACAAGGATAGACAAGATCCGGAAAGATCTTCCTTGCTTGAAAAAGATTATCATTGTAGATAAAAACAAGGTCAAGAGAGGCGAGGTAAGTTACCAAATACAGATGCAACGGGCTTCAGACAAATTCAATGCTGCAAAGATGAAACCGGAAGATGCAGCCTTCATGTTGTACACCAGTGGCACGACAGGAAAGCCGAAAGGTGTGATCCATACTCATTATGCTATCCTGCAGCAGCATCTTACGGCAAAATGGGTGCTTGATCTGAAAAAAGATGACATTTATTGGTGTACAGCCGATCCTGGCTGGGTTACAGGTATCTCTTATGGAATTCTGGGAAATCTATCCAATGGAATCTCTTCCTTGGTCTATTCCGGAAGATTCTCAGCAGAAAAATGGTATTCGCTGATCCAGAAATACAAAGTTACTGTCTGGTATACTGCTCCAACTGCAATAAGGATGCTGATGAAAGCAGGAGGGGAAATTGTCAGGAAGTATCGCCTCCGTTCACTGAGGCATCTATGTTCGGTTGGAGAGCCCTTGAACCCTGAAGCGATTAAGTGGGGTAGGAAGGTCTTCAACCTAAGTTTCCATGATACTTGGTGGCAGACAGAAACTGGTAGCATCATCATCGCCAACTATCCTGGCCTGAGGATAAAGCTCGGCTCGATGGGCAAGCCCTTTCCAGGCATCAGGGCAGCAATCCTTGACAAGCAGGGCAAACCTGTTATCAACGAGCAAGGAAATTTGGCTATCAAACCGGGTTGGCCGGCCATGATGAAGACAATATGGAGAAGGAAGAGCAAATATGAAAGTTACTTCAAGAGAGGCTGGTACTTTTCAGGAGATAAAGCGCTGCAGGATAAGGATGGCTATTTTTGGTTTGAGGGTCGGGGGGACGACATAATCAACACCAGAGGTGAGCGTGTTGGACCCTTTGAAGTGGAATCAGCTCTCATCGAGCATCCTGGGATAGTAGAAGCGGCTGTCATCGGCAAACCTGATCCTCTTTACGGGGAGATAATAAAAGCGTATGTAGTGCTGGCGAAAGATTATTCCCCTCCAGCGGACTTTCAGGAAGAGATCAAGAAGTTCGTCAAGAAACATCTGGCTGGACACCTCTATCCAAAGGAGATTGAGATTCGTAAGGACCTGCCAAAAACCCGTAGCGGTAAGATTATGAGGAGGCTGCTCAAAGCACAAGAGTTAGGACTGCCCGTGGGAGATCTATCAGGATTAGAGAAGTGAGATTTAACAACCTTTAAATAAGACTGCTTTTTCCCAGCATCCGTGAAAAAGAACATCCTGATAGGTGGAAAGGCAGGCCAAGGCATCAACCAGGTGGCCCAGATAATTTCTTCAGCGTTAGTCAAAGCAGGATTCTATGTGTTTGAATACCGTGATTATCCCAGTCTTATTCGGGGAGGACATAATTTCAACATCATTACTTTCTCTGATGAGCTGGTTGCTAGTTCTGGGGAGGATATCGATGTCCTGATAGCTTTCGATGAGAATACTTATACTGTTCATAAGAGCAAATTGAGAAAAGATGCTCTCATTGCTACTGACGAAACTGCTCTGAAACAAAAGATCAAATGTGTCTTTATTGATGCTACGGATTTTCCAAAAGTAGAGAACATGGCCTTTGTGGGGTTCCTGGGGAAGGCTTTGGGATTGGATGAAGAGTTTCTTTTGCAGGAGATCAAAGAGAGGTTTGGTAAGAAAAAGTTGTACGAACTGGATAAGAAAGCTCTTAGACACTTTTACTCTAAGGATTATGGGTCAGCTATCAAGTTAACAACTAGCAAAGTAAAAGGAGAAATTCTGAGTGGTTCACAAGCTGTTGCACAGGGAGCGATGGACGCGGGAATGGAAGTATATTTCGCATATCCCATGACTCCTGCAACTAATGTGGGCGCCATCCTGGCTCAGAAGCAAGGGGTTCATAAGTTTTTTGCCGCAGAAAATGAAATCAGCGTCATCAACATGTCTCTGGGAGCTAGTTTTGCAGGGAGGAGAGTGATGTGCGGAACTTCAGGCGGCGGATTTGATTTGATGACCGAAGGAATTAGTTTGGCCGGGATGGTGGAACTACCTATAGTCGTTCACCTTGGCCAGCGTACCGGTCCCTCTACTGGGGTGCCGACTTACACGGCTCAATCTGATCTGAACGTAGCTCTTTATGGGGGGCACGGCGATTTCAACAGGATCGTAATCGCACCGGGAGATCCTGAAGAGTCTTACCGAGCAACTTTAGAAGCATTTTTTCTTTCAGAGAAATGCTGTGTGCCAGTGATATTGCTTACGGACAAGCACTTACTGGAATCTAACTTTACAGTCACACACAAAAAATATTCTCTCAACATACCATCCAGGAATGAATCCCCGGGCAAAGGAGTATTCAAGAGGAATAGTTACGAGCATGATTTGGATGGGAACACAACAGAGGGGGCAGCAGACATTATTGCAGCTGTAGAAAGGAGGAACCAGAAGATACCTCTTATAAAAAAGGAAGTTGAGAAGCTAAGAACTCATGAATTCTATGGAAAAGGAAAGAACTTATTGATCGGTTATGGTTCAACCAAAGGGGCCATCCTCGATGCTCTGCCAGAGTTAGATGGATTTTGTTATTGTCATTTGATTTACCTGAAACCTTTCCCAGAAGAAATCGGACAGTACTTGCAGAAAGCGGAGCAAGTGTTTGTTGTTGATAATACAGCAACTGGACAACTGGCCGATTATCTCTCTCAAAATTTGGCCATAAAGATACCTGCCAAGAACAGGCTTCTTCAATATGATGGTAGACCTTTCACTCCTCAACGGATTATCAATCAGTTAGATCAGATACTTAAGACCTAAAATGTTCAACACAAAAATTCCCATAACCTGGTGCCCAGGATGTCCAAATTTCATGATAAAGAAAGCAGTGGAAGACGCGATTTCCAACTTGCTCAAGCAAGGCTACAAAAAAGAGAACTTTGTGACGGTCACAGATATCGGCTGTAACAGCAAGATGTATGATTATCTGGACCTCTCAGGATTCTACGGTCTGCACGGAAGAACGATTCCAGTGGCGCAAGGCATCAAGATTGGTAACCCAAAGCTACAGGTAGTCTGTTTTGGTGGAGATGGTGGCACTTACAGCGAGGGGATCAGCCATTTTGTCCATGCCTGCCGCAGCAATCCTGATATCAACATCTTTGTACATAATAACCAAATTTTTTCTCTGACTACCGGACAGGCCACCCCCACAACCGAGGAAGGATTCGTGGAGAAAACCCATCCTTCTGGTGTCAAGGAAAAACCGCTCAATCCAATTCTTCTTGCCTTGGAATGTGGTGCCAGTTTTGTAGCCAGGGTTTCTGCGCTTGATCTTAAACAGATGACAAAAGTCTTTGAGGAAGCCATCAAACATGAAGGTTTCTCTTTTGTCGATATCCTGCAACCCTGCCTGATATATCACGACTCCTCCGAAATACTGAAGAATAATACTTACCAGATTATACCCATGGATCTGAGCAATGCAGTTGCAGAAGCCAGGAAATGGAATTATTGCGACACCGGGCAAGTTGCACTGGGAATTTTCTTCAAGAAGGATTAGGGAGTTTCATCTCTTTCCTTTTTCAAATTCTCTCAGCCACATCAAGCCGACTTTTATCATCAGCTTGTTGAATCTTTCGGAGACACGGTAAGTCTTCTTGTAAAGATCATATTCGATCATACCCATCCCCCTCATGGGAGTAAGGATGCGGTCATAGAACTGCCTTTTATTGTAGGATATCCGGACCTCTTTCTGTAATGGTGATTTTCCCTTCTCTTTGACGACAGCTTTTCCTTCATGTAATTGTGTGGCAAAGAGACTCATTTCCGTCTTTCCTATCTCTCCACCGTTATCCCACATATATTTGATCAACATCTTAGCGACGACTTCCTGCTGCTCTGTAGCAAAAATAACCTTGTAGATGCCCTCTGGCAAAGTGAATTGGTCGATGAGAATAACCATTATTAGCGAAAATGTAGTTTAATATATAAATGTTACCAATAGGTATACTGGCTCAGCGAGCCGCATTCAGGGCTTTGAGTGCAGTGTGCAAAGGTTGAGGTGAAGAACATTATGGATTTTTCCGATATCTTTATAAACAAAAAGCATTAGAGTAATACAACAGAAAGGAGGAAGTCCATTTTCCGTGACTGTGGCACTAAGCGAAGCATATGTGGCACCACAAACATGGACGGTACGGTTTACATGGGAAGGATAAAAACAAAGTTGATCAAGAGGAAAACTAAGGAATTGCTTAAAGCACAGGGGGATAAGTTTACTACTGACTTTACTCAGAATAAGGAACTTATGGCTCAACACACTAAGATTGTCAGCAAGAAATTAAGAAACATAGTTGCTGGATATATGACGCGACTAAAGAAGAAGTAAAAACGGGAAATTGGAGGGGTTTAAAATGAGCGACGAGAATTCTGTGTTTATAGGGAACAAGCCTTTTATGAATTATGTGACTGGCGTTGTAATGCAGTTTACCACTAAAAAAGCAAATGAAGTAATAGTGAAAGCGCGGGGAAAATTCATCTCTCGAGCGGTTGACGTGGCGGAGGTAGCAAGGAAAAGGTTTATGGAAAACTCTATCGAGATAAAAGATATTGCAGTAGACAGCGAGGAGTTCGAGAATAAGGAAGGTAGGCAAGTCAGGGTTAGTAACATCGAGATTACTTTAAAGAAGATTTAGAATTTTCTTTTTTTATTATATCTTGGGTTTAATACATGAAGGGATAGTTTTCCCTTCAGTACTGAAAATTAATACAGCTTATACCACTCGTGGTTGCTGTCAGCAGCTCACGAACGTTAGTGACCCGATGTTCACGAGTGGAATGAAGTGCTATAAAATGTGCTCAAGGGGGAGTGACCCAAGGCGAAGCCGAGCATGTTTGTCGACAGGCAAGCCACGAACGTAGTGACCTGGCCACCAGTGTATTCACTGGTGGTGGTCATGGACTTTTGACAGATTATTGGCAACCTCAGTTCTACTGGTGAGTGGTCACAACAGTTTATAAATGCAACATTAATAATCTATGTATGAACAAAAATCTGTTTGTGGTGTTAGTGTTTCTAATATTTACTCTATCGTTTTACTCGGTAGAAGCAGGTTTAGCTTGGACTACTACAAATTCTTTTAAAATTTATGAATCTGGTTCTTTAACCCTGGGAGCAGGAACTATTATATGTCAAGTTACGCTGTCCAATGGTGGGGGACCGAATGATTGTTCAGGTAATCTTGATGTCAGCACACAATATAGAGTAGAAGTGATATTGAAAGAGGAAGCAACAACAAAATCGATGACCAGTTCAGAAACTGTGACTCACTACAATGTTAATGGCAGCGGGGGTTGGGCAGGGACTGGTCCAACTTTAGGTAATTGTAAATTTAGTGATACTGGTGGCGATGACACAAATAGTAATTGTGTGGTTGGTTGGTCGGGAAATGATGTTGTAATCCAGGCTGGGGGAGGGACACTAGTGAAATTCGATCAGTCCAAAGGAGGCGGCCAAGAGGTGTTTATGTATCTGATTACAACTGACAGTGATGCTTCCTCAAGTAGTACCAGTTATTGGGCGCCAAACATTGATGGCGACACTACTGCGTCAAGTACAATAACCATCGGTGTAAATGCCCCCCCCCGTCCCGGAAATCTCTGATTATGCTATTCTACTGATTCTAATAACTGTGGTTGGTGGTTTTTTCGTCGTAAGGAAGAATGTCCAGGTTTAGTTTCTTTTTTTCATAACCTACTTCATAATTTAGGGCTCGTATCTGTCAATTCCTGCATCTCCGAGCAAAACTCTTAAAAACTTCTTCAATTTAATTCCATAAAAAAGAGGTAGCTTCAACTTGTTGCATATTAAAGATATAGAACGTCTTAGGGAGATTATCACTGTATTTGTTGAAGAGGGACTAGGCTATTACGTTACCAGAGCAAAACTTCATTCTCACCTTCCGTTTCACAAACGGATCCTTCCCAGTAAACCATTATCCGATAAGCAGCGGCAGGCTGTACGCTTGAGAAAGGCTTTTGAGCGGTTAGGACCAACATTTGTTAAACTAGGGCAGCTACTTTCCCTTCGTCCCGATCTGGTTCCTGCTGAGTATTGTAAGGAATTTGAAAAACTGCAGGACAGGGTAACCCCATTCTCATTCGGCCAGGTCAAGAAGACAATCGAGGAAGATCTGCAGATGCCTCTTTCCCGCGCTTTTTCGAAGTTTGAAAAGAAGCCCTTTGCCTCTGCTTCAATGGCCCAGGTGCATGTTGCTCATCTCGACTCTGGTAAAAAAGTGGCTGTCAAAGTGCAGAGACCGACAGTCAAGAAAACAATAGATGCTGATCTGGACATCCTTTTTTATATCGCTAATTCGTTAGAGAA
>CAZWBB010000068.1:0-6439 GCA_964632045.1 uncultured Methanosarcinales archaeon
TTCATTCCAATAATATCCGACGAGGTTCTGATCTGTACTCCTGGTCGCTTCTGCTGGATCCCACAAAGGAAGATCCGACCGGGTTTGTGCTTCAAGATCCGTAGCATGCTCAACCGCCCTTCTTCCATAAAGTGCTGCCTCCGGCAGGGAATTGGAAGCAAGTCTGTTTGCACCCATCAAGCCTGTGCAAGAGGTCTCTCCGATAACATATAATCCAGGTATTCCAGGAACTTCTCCATCTCTTCCCACAACAACGCCCCCACAAGTGTAATGGGAAGCAGGAACTACAGGAATGGCCTCTTTTGTCATATCATGTCCCAGTGAGAGAAGCTTCTCATGAATTTTTGGAAATCCGCTAGCGATCTGTTCCGCCGTCTTTCCCGTCACCTCAGGTGTGACGTTGAGAAATACGTTAGAGAGATTTCTCTTCTTCATCTCCTTATCGATAGCATGTGCTACCACATCTCTGGTACCCGCAGAACCGTCAGGAGAGTATGCTTTAACAAAATCATCTGTGGAATCAGCTGAAAGAGTCAATATTGCTCCCATGGCCTTTCCTCGTAGCGCTTCTGTCAAAAGGAAACTTCTACCTTCTTCATCATAACCATAAAGGACTGTCGGATGGAACTGAGTGAATTCCATATTGGCAATCTCTGCTCCGGCACGATAGGCCATAGCAATTCCATCTCCGGTAGAAACACTGTCGTTGGAAGTATAGAGGAAGATTCTTCCAGCTCCACCTGTAGCCAGAAAAGTGTGACCCGCGGCAAAAGTCTTAACTTCTCCTCCGTTAAGTACATAAGCTCCCAGGCAGGCATCTATGTCTGCTTGTGGGTTGAGTTTCTTTTCAGTGATAATGTCAATAGCAGTGTGGCTTTCATATACTGTGATGTTTGGATCTTGCCTTACGTTTTCGATGAGAGCATCCACAACCGCTTTTCCCGTAAAGTCATTTACACAATAGATTCTTGGTCGGGAATGGCCACCTTCCTGATGGAGTACGTAATCATCATCTTTGCAGGAGAATTGAACTCCTTTTGCTTCCAGAAACCGAATCACATCATGACTTTCCTGCACAAATCTCGAGGTAACATCTTCATCGCCAAGGCCATCTGCTGCGGCCAGAGTATCTTCAATGTGCAAATGGTAGCTGTCCTGTCCATCCTCTACCCTCTCTGGATCCATCGCTGAAATGCCACCTTGTGCGAGGGCAGATGATCCTCTTACAAGTTCCCTTTTGGTGACCAGAGATACTTGCTGACCTCGGCTACTAAGTTCGAGAGCAGCTCTCATACCTGCCAACCCTGAACCGATTACGAGGTAGTCTGTCTGGATGTATTGTGTCATTTTTGACCGCTTTGTTCTTGCGCACTTTGCTGCTGCTCATACAGCTTTTTCATAACTTCATACAACTTCTTAGAATTATGCCTGGTGGATTTTTCAAAATAGGCAGTATTAGTGAAGCTCGTCTCTTCTATAGAATCACTATAGACAATACTCAATACGGACATATAGGGGTAAGAAAAGATTGATTTCACCGCCTGTGACAAAGTAATATCTAGTCCAAAAAAACCACGCTTTTTACAGCCTTCGAAATGGTACCACCACCTTTTGTGCAATGATCTCACAAATAGACTTCTGTCCTCCCCAAGAGACACAGTACTTTCAAACACACCCATATTTGGTCCATGATACCCGGCAAGTCTTCCGTCATTATAAATCTCTGCTCCCTCAAGCAAGCATTCTAGCCGTTCCACCGTGAAAACTTCGTCAGGAAATCCATGTTCGCCTTTGATGGTTATTTCATCAGCCATTGTTTTCTACTGGAGAGTAGCCACATATAAATGTTTCGTGGAAAATTGCTCATTCTTGTGAATGAGAAAAAAGCAACCATGCCCAAAACATCATCAAAAATCCCAAACATTTAAAAATCAAACCTGTTTCTCCATCTCATGCCGAAGAAGGGGTGTTCAGCTGTAAAAGAATGAAAAAAGGTGGTTTGTATGTATGAAAAAAAATTGGTCAGTGCTGTTAGCTTGAAAAAAGGGGATACGATCATCATCGACGGTGCACCATGCCGGGTGACAGATACGGCTACTTCACGTCCAGGGAAACATGGACACGCTAAAGTCAACCTGATGGCTGTCGGTCTGCTTGACGGAAAGAAAAGAAACCTGGTTGTTCCTGGACACGACAAACTGGAGGCACCCATCGTTGAGAAGAAGACCGCTCAGGTACTATCCATATCTGGCAACTCTGCCAACGTAATGGATACTGAATCATACGAAACCTTCGACCTGGATATCCCCGAAGAACTGAAAGGAGAGGTCAGCGAAGGTTCAAACGTGCTGTACTGGGTATTGATGGGCATTAAGGTTATGAAACAAGTGAAATAAAATGTAGTGGGGTTGAACGAAGTGAAGGCCCCACTTGAGTGCATTTGGCTCCAAAGGTTTGACGACCGAAGGGAGCTCAAAGGTTTGTGATGAAACAAGTGAAGTAATTGGTGATTCCAATCATGCGAGGTAATTGACATTGGTAAAATTCGACGAAGCACAGGCAAGATTGATTCAAAACATCTTTGTCTGTAGGAAATGTAAGAGTAAGGTCAGAGCACCCAGTCTTAAAGTTTCTCAGGGTAAAGTGTGCTGCAGGAAATGCAGTTCAAAGAAACTAAGACCAAAACGGAAGAAGTAAACAAAGAGGTTGATAGATGTTTGAACAAATAGTTTCATTTATTGTTAAGTATAAGTTTGTTTTCCTCTTCTACCTAGCGATTGTCATCTTCCTCTTTCTCAAACGGAAGAAACTTGCTTTCCAAGCCAAAGTGATCATCCTTTACAGGATGAAATGGGGACTGAGGTGGATGGACAAGTATGCCAAGAAATTCAGGCAATGGATAATCCTGCTCGGTTATGTTGGTACTGGTATCGGTTTTGCTGGTCTTGTCTTCATTTCTTATGTTCTCTGCAAGAATTTATATGACCTCATCCTAAAACCAGCCACAACCCCTGGCGTCTCCCTCGTATTACCTGGAATAAAAGTGCCGGGTTTAGGGGTGCTGCCCTTCTGGTACTGGTTGATCGCCATCTTTATTATCGCGATAGTGCATGAATTCTCTCATGGAATTGTGGCTAGAGCGCATAATATTAAAGTAAAGAACACTGGAATTGTGCTTCTCGGACCGATTATCGGCGCTTTCGTTGAACCAAATGAAAAGAGCTTGAACAAGGAAAAAGATATTGTCCAGTATTCTGTCTTAGCGGCAGGTTCTTTCTCCAACATCCTCCTGGCAGTTTTTGCCATTATCTTACTAAATGTAGTATGCACCCCTATACAACAGGCAATGATTACCCCCGCGGGGTTCACCTTTGATTCCTATTTTGGAGAATCATTCCCATTTGAGCAGGCAGGGATTCCCCTTGGCACAATCATTACTGGGATTAATGCGGAGACAACACTTGATTTCCAGGGATTCAGCAGCCAAATAGGTTGCCTGAAACCGGGAGATAGTGTTACCATAAAAACCAAGGACAAAGATTATCCTATCACACTGGTTGAAAGTCCTGATCAACCAGGTAAAGCTTTCATGGGCATATCGGAAATTCGGAATGAACTTGACATCAAGGAAGAATACCAAGGGGACCTCTGGCAGATATTCTATCCTGCCCTGGATTGGGTCACCCACTTTTTACGCTGGTTGTTTCTGTTAAGTTTGGGAATCGGCTTGTTTAATCTGCTGCCGCTGCCAATCGTTGACGGAGGAAGGATGACTCAGGTATTCCTGCATAGGCTTAAAGGAACAAAGAAAGGGGAAAGATATTACAGAAAAGTTAGTATGTTCTTATTACTTGTATTACTTCTTAGTTTGTTTTATCCATTATTGAGCAAGCTGTTTGTTTAAAGTATTAGAATGTTCTGTATCCAGACAAAGAACGTGCTAGCATCCAAACCAGGGGATTCAAAAACTATATAAAAGAAACAGTTCTCCTTCAAGTGATGAGGGAGATATTATCAAAACTAACAAAGTATCATCAGCTAATCGTAAGAGGATTTATCTTTCTCTGTTTGATTTACGTTGTTATCCCAGCACTACTACAAATATTTACTGATGACAAAGCAGCTGGCTTTGCATATAATCTGTTTAGTTTTCCCGCATTTACACTTATCCTTTTTGTATTGTTCGCAGTGTTCAACCGAAAAATCTTACTTGAACACCACTACATCATTAAACAAAAGCAGAGTTTGCTTTTCTTCGTCTGCTCTGTTATCAGCTTTTCATTTTACTATTTCACAATGTTCAGTTTACAGTATACGACAGGTAACTTCCACTGGTTAGTGTTACTGTCTTTGTTACTGTATTGCACAGGAATCGTCTGCTTAGCTTTAACCATCTTTGGATTGTCTATATTTAGAAAAACTTATCAATCCCTCTTTATCCTAGTCATAATCACAATTATTTTCTTTTCTCTAACCTACATCTTAAATCAATTATGGGGTGTCCTATCTTTAGCAGCTGCAAGGATAATCTACTTCTTTTTACGACTAATATCAGATACAGCAGTCTTCTCGCCAGGCCAGGGCCAACCAATATTAGGGCTAGAATCATTTAGTGTTGAAATTGGCGCTCCATGTTCGGGAGTAGAAAGTCTTGGTTTGTATATTTGTCTATTTCTACTATTAGTCATTTATGAATTGAACAATTTGATATGGAAAAGAACTGCAATTGTTTTTCTTATAGGTTTGATGGGAACTTTCCTTTTGAACATTTTCAGAATCACTTTGCTTATTCTTATCGGAACAGCATACCCAGACTTTGCTTTGGACCTGTTTCATTCTCACGCAGGATGGCTCCTGTTTTCAGCTTTTATGTTAGTGTTGTTGTATTTTGGATATGGATGGATGAAAAGTAAAGAATAATCTTGCTTCTTTCCCAGTAGTAACAAGTATTTATAAAGTGTGAAGCGTTTGTTAGGAGCAGGTGACTAGATGAAAAAGAAATCACTTTTACTAGGGGCTCTGTTCTTAGCTCTTGCAATGTCATTTCAATTAGTTGTAGCGGGCTTTGACTGGACCACTACCCACTCATTTAGGATTTACCAGTCAGGAAGCTTAACGTGGGGGGCAGGGACTCATGTTTGTAATGGAACACTGACCAACGGACCCACTGAAACAGTGACTTGTTCCCCGGGTAGTATCTCTGCAAGTACACAATACAGGGTAGAATTTATATTGCTCGAAGGTGGCGCAGGTAAGACAATGACACAGGGAGAAAATGTCACCCAGTTCAATGTCTATGGCAATAATAGCGTATGGGCAGGTACAGAACCAACTTTTGGTAACTGCGGATTTAATGATTTTGAAAGCGATGACACAAGTGATGGGTGTATTCTAAGCACAAGTTTAGGCCGGGTTATATTAAAACCAAACCCATCGACGACAATAGAGCTTGGAGCAGTTGAAACAGAAGGTTTTATGTACATAATTACCACAGACAGTGATGTACCAAGTTCATCATCAGACAGCTATCTCCAACCAAATATCGACAGTGACACAACACAATCGAGCACCATTACTATCAATGGACCAGGGGCTGTCCCGGAATTCTCTGACTATGCAATCTTATTAATTCTAATTACAGTCGTTGGCGGGTTTTTCGCTATGAAGAGAAAAGTGGAATGATTAACCAACTAAATATTTCTCTGCTTCTATCGCTGCTTTACAACCAGAACCGGCCGCAGTTATTGCCTGTTTAAACCTGATATCCTGCACATCGCCAGCTGCAAAAACTCCAGGAAGGCTGCTGTGCATATTTCTGTCAGCCTTCAGAAAACCATGCTCATCAATATCCAGCTTCCCTGTGAATATTTTTGTATTAGGAACATGACCTATCGCCAGGAAAACGCCATCACATTTAAGATCAGTATTCTCTTTTGTCTTAACATTCTTCAACTTCACTCCAGTAACTACTTTATCATCCCCAACGATCTCCACCACAACTGCATCCCAGATAAAGCTAATCTTAGGATTCTTCCTGGCCTGCTCCTGCATAATCTTTGATGCCCTCAACTCATCTCTCCGGTGGACAACCGTTACTTTATCTGCAAATTTTGTCAGAAACATAGCCTCTTCCATAGCCACATCACCACCGCCGACAACGATCACTGCTTTGTCTTTGTAAAAGGCCCCATCGCAGGTCGCACATGTACTCACTCCTCTCCCTTTATATTTTTCCTCTGAAGGCAAGCCCAGCCACCTAGCAACAGCTCCGGTAGCTATGATCAGTGTCTTTGTCTGGAGTTTCTCTCCCCCAGAGAGTTCTAGTTCAAAGCCCCCATTAATTTTCTCAAAGGCATTAGCTATTCCCATCTTAAACCTTGCCCCAAACTTCTCGGCCTGCTTCTTACATTTCTCAACGAGTTCTGGCCCAGTAACCCCT
>CAZWBB010000069.1:0-6356 GCA_964632045.1 uncultured Methanosarcinales archaeon
AAAGAAAATTATACATCTCCCAGTGGAAGAACTGGTATCCAAAAGCAAGATTTCTCCTCACCATATCGCGGCGGCAAAAGTTGTCATATTGGGTAACCTTCTTGACCAACCTATTGATATCTCTTTGCCGGGTCAACCCCCCCTCCCGCACCTCTTCCTCAAGTATCATAAAAGATTCCTTGATCAACAGAAAAATCCTGCGTAAAATGACTTTCTGCATCTCTTTCCCCGGTTCAGAGATACTTTCAGCGACACAATGCCTCTTTCCTAAATGAGTTATCTCAAAACCCAACAGGAACATCTGGACAAATTTTTGACAGAGCAATAATTGCTTTGGCACAGAACAACTTATCCGGATCACGTCGTATCCAAGGCGATACAGTTGGTTAAGATAGTTGCGAATGAATTCTTTGCTTTCGTTTTTGATAGTGATGTCTATCTCCTTACTCTCGCTGCTGTTCCCTGATGACAAGAGCAGTTTATCTTCAAATGGCTGGAGAGTTATTTCCTCCCCGGCATGCAGACCTCTTTCACGTACCCATCTCTGGGGCACATAAAAAGTAAGCCCTCCTGCTCCCTGCCTGATTAGTTTTCTTTTCATAGTCGTTGAAATGAATATCTCAGCCAAATCTACACTCCAGGTTCTACAAAATCCTTCGGATATATAAATATTTTGATATTACTGATATCAATAATAGTAGAAAGATATTAAAACATGGAATGCTGCATCAGAGATATGGTAACAACAACAAGCAGAACCCAGGACCTGCTGAGTTTCTTGTCTTCACAGGTTGGCAAGAGGGACTTTGAAACCGCAACGAATGTCCGGCAGGCATTTAAAGAACTTGATTGGCCTACATTACATTCATTGCTGCAGAAAAAAATCACGCAAGGTCATCAAGACCTGCAATGGAGTGGATTCCACACAGATTTTTCATCCATTAAACCAGGCGAATACTATTTCAATATGAAAGAGCACCCGGGTAGGTTCTTTAGAGAATACTGTGGCTTTAAAAGACTTGTCCAATGGTATTTCACTGGTGAAATTACCCAACCTGAAGAAGGCACAATAGTCTCAGATAGGATCAAGATACTAAAAACAATGACATTTGAATCAGCTGGTGGAGTAAAGAAAACAGATGATATCTCTGAACTTCTTAGCTTCTGTGATAAAGTGGAATATCTTTCACCCCTCGGGGGGTACTTTTACAGCCACCATGCAAAGATTTATGCACCTTCAGTTAAGCTCATCCTACCTGATCGTCGCCGACCCATCATAACCTCTTTGGGATTGATCAAAGGCTACTGGGAAGAAGATGATATGTGCTATGCATCAAACCGATACGAAATTGTCATCGGGAGAAATCCGTCCAATTTCAGAGTTAGTATGCAATCGGGAAATTCAGGGATACCTGATGGATGTAAATGAGCACAATCCATTTTCTGAGTGATAATCACATTAAGGTTTGCAGGCAAACCCATGAGGTTGCTGAAAGGCAACTATCATGATGGCCAAGAGGTGAGCCGAGAGCAGGTATTCTTTAGACGTATAGTGGGGGCACTCGGTGAGCGGCCATAATGATTATCACTCACTTTTTGGATTGTGCCTGTAAATGACAACATTTTAATAGAACACATTATTCCTTGGTTTATGCCCATCATAGCCCACCGGGGCGCTAGTGGATATGAACCGGAAAACACTCTCCTCTCTTTCAGGAGAGCGATCGAACTGAAAGCAGATGCAATCGAGTTAGATGTCCATCTCTGCAAGACGGGAGAGCTGGTAGTCATCCATGATGAGAAGATCAACCGGACAACTGATGGAAAGGGAAAAGTTGCTGACTTCAGTCTTGAAAAATTGAAGCAATATGATGCAGGAAAAGGAGAGAAGATTCCTACACTTATTGAAGTATTGGATCTTGTCAACAGAATGACAGAAGTCCATATCGAACTTAAGGGGATGGGAACTGCGGGCCCTACTGCCAACCTCATAAAAGAATACCTGACAAAAAAAAAGTGGCAGGAGGGTGATTTTCTAGTTTCCTCCTTTGAACATGAAGAGCTAAGTAAATTTCATAGGTTGCTGCCCAAGGTCCGTATCGGCATCCTTTTCCATAAGATAAAAGAGGACCCCATAGTGACTGCACAAAGGATGGAAGCTTACTCCATCCACTTGTCATATGCGCAGCTTAGCGAGGAGATGATCAGCAAAGCTCATCAGGCCGGATTGAAAGTCTTTACCTACACGATCAACAAGCAGAAGCATATGCAAAAGGCAATAGAGTTGGGAGTTGATGGTGTTTTCTCTAACTATCCTGACCGCCTCCTGTCCAAATCTGCCTCGAAATCTTTATAAATACGTCCCATTTCCAGGAAGACATGGCAAAATTACGCAAGAATGCTGCTTATCAGAAGCTGGAAAGACCTTACACCCGCATTAGTAAGTTCACTAAGAAGAACTTTGTCCGAGGAGGCTTTCCGCATATGAAAGTGATCAAGTTTGACATGGGTGATCCACGCAAGGAATATGATACTACCATCAAGCTCAATGCCTGCAAGGCCATGAATGTTCGTCATAACTCATTGGAATCAGCAAGGATGACTTCTAACCGCCTACTGGAGAAAACGATCGGTAGGGGCGCATATCACCTAAGGATTAAAGTATATCCATTTCACGTGCTGAGGGAAAACCCTCTTGCTTCGGGAGCAGGAGCGGACAGGATGAGTACTGGTATGAAGAAGTCCTATGGAAAATCGGTCGGTTCCGCAGCCAGGGTAAAGGAAGGACAGACTTTGATAGAATTGCGTATTGATACGGCAAATCTTAGATTAGGAAAAGAAGCTCTGTCCAGGGCATCCAAAAAGATGCCATGTTCTTGTAAAATTATTGCTCAGTGATCATTGAAACATTCTTTTTATTCTCTGCCAAAGAGTTAGATTTTTGTTTTGTATACAATCTCCTTCCGGCCTTTCAGGATCCAATCTCCTCAACTTTTGTTCAATTTCCCTTTTCTGTGCTCCTAATAATTGGCTTTGTATTGTCTTAGGAGAATCTGTGCATTTCCTTACTTCTACCTGCCTCTCCCAGGGACAACTCTTGCTACCACTCTTTTCCCATATTTTCTCCTCATCAAGCTTTTCGATTACTTTTATCGGAACCTGTTCCTCCTCCATCTGCTGCACCCTGCGTTGGATCTCTTTCATCTTCTGATCCAGCTCAACTTGATCAGAACATCTCCTTGAATCGGTTGCTGGTCTGCTTACTTCTTCCTTTGGTACAGTGGTCTCAGGCCGCCTTGCAGGTTCAATCAGCTCTTCGGATGTAATCTCCTCCCTCGTTGCCTTTCCTGCACCATAACCATGCAGCTTGGCCCTTATCCTCCGCAACTCATCATTAAGGAAAATATCACGCAGGTTAAGTGATCTCAGTCTAAAAAATGATGGTTTCCTCTCTGGTAATGGTTCCTTCTTACGCAGTTCAGTCAGTTCCCTGTTTACTGTTTCCAACTCAGTATGCAAAGGCAATTCTTCCTTACCCCTCCACTGCCGGATGGGAGCCCTTGGAATTTCTGGAATTTCTTCCATCGATTTATGGATTAGATGTGGCTTCTTTCTGGTGTGGTGGAAAACAATCAGTAGGATCACTAACAACATCAAGAAAACAACAAAAGCAAGCCAGTAGATACTGAGATCCATAGTCGTTCTTTTCAAATAATCTGAGATGGCAAATCCGACAAGAGCTGCTCTTTGTCTAGCATCCTCTGTTCTCTCAAGATCTCCCCTCTCTACAGGAGCTTTCTCATTCATTTTATCTTCCTTTGCCTTTTCCTTTGGAGGCAACTTCTCTTTAATAACTTCCTTAACCGGTACTTTTTTCACTACTTCTTCTTTTTTCACTGGGAGGGCACTTCCCCCACCATCAGAGCCGCTGGACCCACTCCCTCCGCTGGTACTAGTGCTCGATGAAGCTGATACATCTGGTGTTTCAACCGCTCCGGAATGAGCAAGACCAGACACCATGTAGCAATCTTCTAGATCAGTGCAAATATATCCAGAGGAGCTACCTGAACAGGCAACCCTTGTTTCATCAACACCGGAACAGTCACTGCTGATTTCGTCTATTGGATTCAAATTCCAATTGTCAGTATCTTCATCCCCTTCAACAGCCAGGATGGCAAAATCTCCTTGAATAGAGACCGCCGCTCCAGTCAAACCATTAGAAACTCCCATCAGCAGTGTCTCTAAAAAAACATTGGTGTCCAAAGCAGACAGATCAGAAGTGACCAATGCCCCGGACGTCAAGTTTTGATCGGAATGGGTGATTAAGAAAAACAAAGCTATGATAATCATGAACGACAGGAGGAAACGCTCACGTGCCAGATGATGCTCAGGACTGCGCCGATGGCCTCCTTTTCTTTCCTTTCTTCTTTGCTTTCCTTTTTTCATAGTTTATCAATCACTTTATCATACACTATCAATAACTCTTTCAGGGCTTTGACCTTAAGCGAGTAAAACTTGTTGGGAAACACTTTCCTCACATTAAGGAAACCTAAATCATGCAGCATCTTCAGATGCCGGGATGCCAGAGAGACGGACATCTTGGTACGAGCAGCAATCTCTTTGACCGAGAATTCTCTATCAGCAAGAAGACGCAGGATTTTCCTTCTGGAACTAGCACTGATCGCTCTTGAAAGTCTCTCCTCTTTATGTTCCATCTTTCAGAAGAATATTACTTTATTATATAAAGTTTACGGATTGCGAAGTTTCGTAACTGTGAAACTCCTGTCGAATTGAAGTGGACTGTTTCACATACAAGAACTTAATTCTTCTGACTCAGTGAATGTATCTCTTTCCTGAGCTGTGTTAGAGAATAATGCCTTCGCTTGAATCCTGCCACCACAGAAGGTTCAATTATATCGGTCTTACTTAGATATACAAGTACCGTCTTCCTTTTCCTCACTTTTTCGAACAGCTTCTCCTGCTCTTTTACAGAATACCCACAATGGCCACTCAAGTCAAATACATATATGAGCACATCTGCCAATTCTTCCACAACCAATTCTGCCTGCATTTCTACATTGTTCATCTTGTCCTTCCTTGCCAGTGTTCCGGGTACATCCAGAAGTTGTATTTTCTGATCATCAACTGTCATAAAACCAGAATTGATACTTTTCGTAGTAAAAGCGTATGCAGCAACTTTCGCTCTGCTTGTGGTGAGTTTATTCAACAAAGTGCTCTTACCCACGTTCGGAAAACCGTAGAGACATACAGTGAACAGATCCTTCACATCCGGGTAAGTTCTCATTATCTTGCGCGCCACTTCCAGATACTGCAGGTTAGAATCTATCTGCTTCAATACTGAAGAGATCCGTCCATAGAATTGTTTTGAAAGTGCTGAGATCTCTTGTCGGTCTTTCTCTTTGATAATTCTCCTCACGAATTCTCTATGAAGCAAATTGACTTTTTTCATCGCCCAATTAATCGCCCCCAGGGACTTCTTATATTGTACGTAATCGAGTGTCAGTTCCATCAACCGATTATAGAAATTGGACATATCAAGCGTATTTGGGAAAGCCTGAAGTATCCGGATAAGCCGGGGGGTAACATTATCTTTAATAACATCTAGCTTAAGAGCTTCTTTCTGACGGATTATTTGTAACCAGTTACCTCTCAGCTTCTTAGACTTGCCTTGCTCCCTTGCACGTCTGAAAGCAAAATCTAAGAATTTCTTACTGGATTCAACCGGAGGGATAGTCTGAAAGTTCATTTGAGGATAGAAATCAAGGCAATGTTTTAAATGTTTCTTGCAATCACTGCCCTGCGTCCAGTGTGCTGTTCATTCATGCTTAGGGTGCTCATGACCGACGTCTCTTCTCTCTTGCAGATGTTCAATATGTTCTTCCCTTTCCTCACGCAATTTCCTTTTCTTCGTATAAACACCGGAAATCATCTCTGCGACATGCTCTCCTCCCAGAAAATGAGGCAGAATCACATAATCTGCTCCTTGACTATACAACTTAAGCGCTTCCTCTATCTCTGACGCCGTTACAATTATTCTTGCCCTCTTGTTAACTTCCCGCACCTTGCTTATCAACAGGATGTTGTCTGACACCTCTGGTACCGTAGAAATCAGCATCTTTATTTTTGGCAGGTTCATCCTCTCCATTATCTCGCCGTCTGTAACATCCCCGTAGATGCAGTGGTATCCCTGCTTGACCATCTTAGATATCACCTCAGGATTAAAGTCAACTACCAGAACACTTCTTTTCCTTCTTTCCAGACTCCGCAGGATGCTGAAGCCAATCCGGTTATAACCACAAAGGATAACTCTTGGTTTGACCTCAGTAGGAAGGTAC
>CAZWBB010000070.1:0-6037 GCA_964632045.1 uncultured Methanosarcinales archaeon
TGGCGATCATAGCTTCTTTCTTACCATACTTGCGGATCGGCAGGGGGCAGAGTCTCCAGTAGCCGCCGAAATGATGCGTTCTTATGGGCCCTGTCTTTTCTTTCTCAAAAACAACAATGTATCTCATGCAACCATCATGCTTTTTTCTTGTTCTGGTGGATTTTATTGGAGTGGAGTGGATGAAAGTTTCCACAATGAGAGTAGGATCAAGGAGGTCCTTTTTCTTCCTCAGGACTTTTGGTGTGGTGATGGAGACGTAATCGCCGCATCGGCCGTTTTTCCACTTGATAACCAGATACTTATTCCTCTCTTGAAAAAGATGCTCCAGATTACCACTCATCTTATAACTCCTCGTCTTGTAATCCCTCATCCCCTCAAAATAATTGTCAGTTTGAAGTTTATCATCAATAACATTTTCCAGATTGTGCAGGCCGTCAACAATATTCCTATAACGGTGCCATTCCGCATCTACCTCACCCCATGTAACTGGACAACCCCATAGTGCTTCTGTCAGTCGGATAGGGGTCTGTCCTCTTTCAGACAGCGTACGGGTGAGATAGTGAAGCTGCTTAATTCCGTATCTTTGCAGATGAGCATTGATACTTCTCTCCTCGGGACTGAAAGAGGGATCGCCCGTCTCATTTGTCCTGAAACCCCGCATCCCCTATTCCATTCCATTAATCTCGATCAGTTTGACTTTCTCCTGAGGGGTTATCTTCAGATCAAGTCCAAAAATTGCGAAAGAAGCAAGTTCATCTAGACGTGTCTCGCTTGGTGGTGGCTTGAAGTCAGAATTGCTGTTTATAGCAATCCCTTCGTCCTGCACCACAAACTGATGTGGATTATTTGTGGTATAAGCAGGAGAGAAATCCTGCGAAGAGAATGTATAGTCTATGAAATTTCTATCTGCCATCAATCCATCAAACTAGCAAGATAATACTTCCCTTTTAATATATTTTGCATTTCTTTCATTATTGTACGTGCATCATCAAATCCGTACAATTCCAGTTTTTCAAGGTCGCTCTTTAGAGAAGTGAGATGATTTACAGCTTTCTCCCGAATATCTTTCTCGTCAGTCCTCACCGGGTCATACATCTCATAGAGGTTCCAAAGAGCAGACTGGATCAGAGAATCCTTTTGGTCGAAAGGTTGATCGTATGTACCAAGCAGGCTGGCCCGATGCTCTTCATAGGCCCTTTCCATATCAGAAAAGCCGAAATCATAATAGCAGACTTTTTCTGCCTGACGTTTATGGTGCAGCCAGAAATCCTGTAGATCTCCATACGGATGGTCTTTAGTAAGAGAACCCCAGTCAATCACTCCGAACTCATTGACAAAAGTTTCATAACCTCTACGCACTGTGACAACATTTCCTGTATGGAGGTCACCATGCGAAATTACTTTGTTAGGATTCTGTTTTTCATATAGACTCTCACACGCCCTGATCAGCTTCTCCGCCTTTACTTCGTCTATCCCCAATCCTGCGACAAATCTTCCTCTTATCTCCTGCCGTGGACTGCATCTTTCAACATTAATCCCGTATTCACCGAACATTTTCTCCGCCCTGGTGAGTTTGAAATGATAATCGGCGATAAGCCCGGCTACTGTAATAGCGATCTGATGGATCACCTCAGGTTCCATCCTCATGGTCGCGATAAGATGATCGTATGAGTCGCCGGCATGTTCGACAATCCCACCTAGGATAGCAGTGCTGAATGGATACTGTTTCTGGTTGGGAGTAGGGGTATAACCGATCGGTTTGCCCGTAGGGATGCCTTGCTGGTGGATGAGATGGTAGATCGCCAGTTCTTTTGCCGTCAGATCAGGGTCGGCTTCAAATACCCATACTTTGGATTGAGCATGTCCTTTAAGGAAGTATACTTCTTTTACCTCTTTTCTGGTCGTTGGCAGCTGCCTGACATCTGTTACCTTGACTGCACAATCATAGAAGAGAGTAAGGATGTTTTCCAGGAGGATGATCTCTTTGGGTTTGCTCTGCTCCATCGCAGAAGGCATTCTTCTACAGGATGGTCCGGGCACACCTAAAGTCTCTTGAAAACTTTTGACATCGTTGGTCAGTTCATCCGGGTCTAGCATTTCATCTATGACAGTATCTCCTCCCAGAGATTCATACCCCAACGACAATAGATCAAAATCATCGGGCACCCTATCAGTTTTCTCTCGGGGAGCTGCAAAAGCACTGGCAGCCGTTCCCCTAGCTCTTCTTAGCATACGTTTTGGCGGCCCATCGCCCCCTAATGATCTTACTCCACTTCTCGTATCTGCAAAAGAATTTGCGCTCAGCACCCCTTTCACAGCTCTTTCAGTCAGCTCCTCTTCATCAGGTGGTGCTCCTGCCAACACAGAGAAAGCTCCTGCTGGAGCAGCTGACGGTCCTCTTAGCATACTGCTCTCTTCATCAGTAAATAATGGAATATTCCCGCAATCAAGCTTTTCCAGTAAATCTTGTATTGGTGGCATTTGTAGTATGATAATGGGTTGTGGGTTTTGGGTGCAGCTTTACTCAATACCAAATTTAGTTAACTATTCCGGATGTACTTTGTGTACTCAGTTTCTCCTTAATCCATCTGTCCCAGAGCTGTTCTTCCTGGCTGGTCAACCGGAATCCCAACTCTTTAATCTTATCCTGCATCTGTACAGGGGAGAGTGGATCGGCCATACCATATTTGATATGATGGTAAGGTTGCATATCTATCCTGAATTTAAGATGACTGTTTCTTTCATTTGCAGTATTGATCATGGTCAGGACATCCTGCAGACTTTTGTCGGAGATATCTACAGGTTTTCCTGTTCTTGTGTTAATCGCTTCTACGATCTTCTCTGCTTCCAGCAACTCACGGAAACACATCGCCTCATTCTCATTGTCCATGTAAAATGCTTCCTCCCCATACTGGAACATTTCTTCAGCAAAACTGACATCATGGATTGTATCGATTGCAGTGTATCTCTGATAATCCAAAATGACTTCTCTTGCCATATCCACGACCACTAATCCATATTCTACGGGTGCCAGAAAGGGATGGTCGGCGTAATCAGATTCAGGCCGCATCTTCTTTCCTTTTTCGTAGTGTGCTCCATACCAGCCTTTCAGATATCTCTCAACATGGAGTGAATCCTTATCCAGGAAACAGATGTTCTTGAAGAACCACTGCGTTCCATTCGTCCATCTACACATACGATGTTCCTCTCCGTCTTCTTCACGGATGGTTATTGCGACTGCTCCTCCCATAGTGTCATATCAAAATGAATGGCGGTTTATAAACATTACTATACAAAAGGAGTAAACAGAGTAAGGGGATGGTCGCTGATCACCTAATACAAACAAAAAAGTTTAAATAAATCCTCCTAATCTCTCACTCATGATTACAGTTCGCACTCAGATTAAGGAAGTACTCAAGGATTCTGACACTGGGATAGAGAACATCGGCGGAGATTTCCTTGAACGACTGGATGAGAAAGTTAAACTTTTAGTTCTGGAAGCAGCGAAGAGAGCAAAAGAGAACGGCAGAAGGACAATCATGGGCAAGGACGTTTAGGAAAGTGGGGCTAAGTGAGTGTAACGAACGCATGCCACACCACCGGCATGGTAAAGCTGTAAGGTTTACTGGGCAAGGACGTTTAGGAAAGTGGGGCTAAGTGAGTGTAACGAACGCATGCCACACCACCGGCATGGTAAAGCTGTAAGGTTTACTGGGCAAGGACGTTTAGGAAAGTGGGGCTCAAGTAGATTTACGTGTTATTTTATGACTTCTCCACTTCATTGCTACCCTTCCTTGCATAATCGGTCACATACCACCCGCTGCCTTTCAGGACAAACGAACTTTGGGAAATCAACCTTTTCAACAGACCCTCGCATTCTTTACCTGGCTCACCAGGACATTCTGTCAAAGGATCATCTGTGATCCGTTGCATTCTTTCGTAGTGTCCATGGCATTTCTGACATTCATATTCATAAGTCGGCATTTTTAGTAACCTCTGTCATTGTTTATCAATCAAGGAACAGCACTCCTATAAAAACTTTGTGGTGTGTGACTCCCTTGCCGTAGTAAAACCATCGAAACATTTATAAACGCAGCCCCCTCTCAGCATAAAGAGGTGCAATTACAATGGAAATAGCAAACGTTGAATACAAACCAGGAAAAGGTTCATTCAGACCAGCAGTTCAGGTAGAGCTAGCAGGCAAGGATTCTCTTTTGGAATTAGCTGTCCATGTAGAAGCAAAACTTATTGGAATGTTGCCAGACGCGGACCTTACTCTAAGCCCATCCCACAGATCAGATTATGTAGTTAGAGGGAAAAGAGATGCTTTGGTCAGAGCGACAGTCAGCAGAGGATATGGTACCCAGAAAGCTTTTGTAGAATTTCTCATGGAACGGACTGAACATGATTCTGAACAAGTAGCGCAAGATTATGCTGCTGAATTGAGGGATTCATCTACGAGAGAACGGATGGTCGCTTAGGTAAGGAAAATGACAGATGAAGATTTATATGGCCTCATTGAAGTTGACAGTGTCGATGCATTCGTAAGAGAAGTAGCTATGAATGGGCCTCTTTGTGAAGTATTTATTGATACTTCTATCCAGGAGAGAGAAACAACTTTTGTCGGATTTCCTTTGCATCATGCATACTCAGCGAAGGTAGAAGTGACACTTCTGGATGGAGTCAAGATCATCTATGATGAAGAACCGTCTGACCAACATCCAGATAGGGAAAAGTTAAGGTGTCAGGCAAGAGTCAGGGCGATGATGATCGGACTTGAGACCACCCAGAAGCTGAGCCAGATCAACGGAGAAGTACAACTGAAAATAAACGATCTTCCTTTGGAGGCAGCGGTTCAACAACTGGAAACATACCAGCAAGAACTGGCAAGAGTAGAAGAAGAGCATGCAGCACATGTTTGGATGTGATAACAATGAAAATTCAAAATCAGGTATATGGAATTAGGATTCGTGTACACGAACCAGAAAAAGTCCACAAAGTAGGTATCAACCAGCCAGATCAGCTCAGCCTGTACGATCTGGTCGGCCCCGATAAACCAGAACTGAAAGGAGAACTTGATTCTATAGTAGGTTATGATGAACTGGGCAGACTTGTCGAAGTGACCGTCCTTCCCCCAAGAACGATCGATGTGATCGCCTAATGATCAAGAGAAGTACTCTCACCATTCAGGATTCTGTTGATCCTTTCTTTGAGTCCCTCCAGATCCTCATGCACCCATAATCCATCTAAAGCAATTCCACCACCCATACCGCCGGGGATTCCCGTTCCCGGTTCCATCCTCTCAAAGTAGATTCCTGATCCCTCGCCTTTGTTGCACGACCATTCACGGCTATCTACTTCAAGAAGCAGCTTCTCAAGAACCTGATACTTACACCCAACCTGGTTGAGTGGTACAGAGAGATAGATCTGCCCGCCATAATCACCTTCCATGATCAGGTAGGCATCATCACACTTCTTTGCTTCTTCAAAGCTTGTCAAAGGTTTGAAATCAGTCCCCTCTGTCAGATGGTACATATATCTACAGCCGCTTACCCCCTCGGGTATCACATTATCTTCCATAGGAAAAATAAACCGGGTGGCAATAAAAAGATTATGCAACATCCAGTCTTAACTTGAAATATATCCAGACTACAGAGAAAACTACAAAAATTGCCAGGAAAAACCATGCCGTTGAGGGTGCTCCCAACATCACCGACAGAAATATCCCTATTATCGCACTTACACTCCAGATTATCTTCAATCTCAGCATTGTCCGATAGCTCTCCATACCTTCATTATGCATCCATAAAGAGACTCCACCAATTCCCAGCAGCGCAGCTCCTACTAATCTAGCAGTAAAAGTCTCAACCGCTGTGAAACCAAACAACTGCAAGGTCCAGGCAGGAAATAGCAGAAGAGGCAAGCCAAAGAGAATATCCATAATGAAATGGATGATGAACCATATTCTTAGAGATTTTGGAATCTTCTTCATGAAGCGAAGAAAGTACTGATAATATTTATATCTTTAGTATTCCTA
>CAZWBB010000071.1:0-5926 GCA_964632045.1 uncultured Methanosarcinales archaeon
TCTCTTCCTTGCGGAGCTCCTTCAGATGGCGCCGGAGCTTCTTCTTGTCTGGTAGGCTCCTCTTTCTTATCCACATCACTGAAATCCAACTGGCTGCAGTAGTTGGGAGCTCCAGATTCAGTGAAACTGATAAACTCTTTAATACCTCCCCAGGCCTGATCAAGTATTGAAAGAGCTTTGATGACAAAATGTGCCGCCACGCATCCAGAGGACAAAGTTAAGGTCGGCACTCCTGGAGCAGTAATCATACAATCAATAGCACATCCATAGATAATCAAAGAGGTCACAATCCCGATCGGATCCAAAAGGTAGCTCTGCAAGGCACTTACAAACTGATCCCATACGTTAAGAACAGGAATCAGCTGGAATAGTGGCCCAGTGAAATATTTGCACTGCATCACATCCCTTAACTCATCACAGGTATTAATCGTAGCCCTGCCTTGCGCAACGTCATTCTCTAGACAGGAGATGTACCTGCATTCTATCTGCCTCCACTTATCCAGGTTGTGGATTATTCCTGGTATGCATAAAGAGACAGAAGATAGATAGATATTTTCATAAACATTAGTTGCTTGAGGGATAAGGTTCCTGCCCAGAACTCCTGAAACCCCTTCTGCAGATTGTGCATCTTGAACCCACTTATTGTATATGTTAATAACATACTGTACGTATGTGTTATAAAAAGATGTAGAACCATCACATGCTGAAACAACTCTTCCCCCTTCTTGCTTAGTCCCACATTCTACTTGCTTACAGCTTAAAATTGAGAGGGGAATCTGTATCCACTCCAAAGTCTCCGAAACCGCTCCTTTCCCAACATTATTCCCCAAACAAAAGCCCCACCTGATAGCTATTGAAGCTGGTCCAACAGGAGGGACAGTTGTAGTCATCGCTATCGTTCCCTGATCAAAAGCTGTATCTATCGCACTATACAAAATTACCGCATCAACAATAAACTGCGCCAGCGTAGCTATCCTCTTCGCCCATTGAAAAACATTCTCCATCGTTTCTAGAAATCCATATCCTCCTGTAGTGACGTCTTTCTTTAGCTTCCTTACTTTGTCCTCCAAACTGGCACTTTCTGCTCCCATAGCGGAATAGCCAAATGGAACATTCACATGGAACTCCTGTACTTCTGGCTCTTTTACAGCCATAGTGCCGACCTGAGAGAAGACACGCACGCGGCAAAGGAAATCTACTTCGACAGTCTGTCTCCCTTTTGCTCCTTCCAAAAACATCTCCGTTGCGTCAAAAGGCGGGAATTCTAATACTAGATTGAACTTTGCCGGGCTGGCTCTAGCTTCAAGATAATTGTTGTTGTAAAGAAGCTGCCTGCCATTTGTCTCCATCGTCTCACTCATGCAGCCTACCATCTCGATCTTACGCACCTTGGCGGCAGAACTGCTCTTCAACCTGATGTCAAAAGCTATCCGTGTGTTGATCAAAGGAGTTGTCTTGATGTCTATGAACTCTGTCAAGGGCTTCACAGCAGCCATCTCCCAATAATCAGGACTCTCTTCTGTATCTAGTCCCAAAAGCTCAAAGTAATATTCTCCCTTTGAGCCACCGATCATACTTGAAGGTTTCTCCAGCCACTCTCCCTTGTTTTGAGCATCGTTCCCGGCAGCATCCCTTATCTTAAGCTTCAAAGGGACAGAACTGCTGTAACCGCTCTTGATGGCATCGGTTAGAATAGTGCATGTCCAGTTACCTGCTGCACCCAGACAATCTTTTTCCGTGAACACTTGCCAGCCATCCCCAAGGCCCCTGGTCAGCTCATTTTCAGGATATATAATCGCTGCATCATTGACCACGTCTTCCAACCCAACTAAAGCGTTCAATCCATGCAATTCTTTTGCAGTAAAAATTATCTTTATCTGATCATTGCTCTGAAAATAGGTTCTATCTCCGTCAGAAGAATGACCGTAGATCTTCAGATCTGTGATAAGCGGACCAGAATTATCAACTCCTAACTCTATCTGGCGTAGCTCTCCCTCATTACCTACCTTATCCTGCAGCTTGTTCAAGGCAACACGTACTGTATTGGAAGTTATCCTCGGTTTGGAAACATCCCAGTAACAATCAAAGGTGGTAGTCGTTTGATTGCAGATCGGTTCCTGCCTGGCAGACCCCCCTAAAGATTCCAGATTAGCACTGACTCCTTCTGTTATCATCCCCGCGCCCTGTTCACTTACTTTAAGTACGATCCTATTATCGCCATCCTTGACAAAGCTTTGTCCCTCAAATTGATTGACAGTACCAAAAAATTCAATCTGTGGAGGAGAAACATCGCTTACCCAATCATCTTTTACTATTTCTTCCTCCACCAAATTTCCAGACTGATCAATCGCCCCAACCGTGATGGTTACAGCATCGCCAGGTTGCACCTGGACGTCTTTCCATGTACAATGATAAAGCGTCTTCTCTTCTTCATCTGGTGTGCAGGAAGCGATTTGCTTTGGGAAATCGATCTGTTCTGAGAAAGCAACCACTTCTTTGAGATTGGTTTCTACAACGTCAACGGTCAAGTCGGTCGTACCTATGAACTTTCCCATGAACCTGCCAAAATCAGCGAACTGCAAAGTATCCTTCTTGACAACAGGAGGGACAAAATCACCTCTGAAAGAAAGGATCAAAGGGTTGCGTGTCTCGTGGCCAAGAAGATCCGTAGCCATCACCTTAAGCCGCTTCAATCCCTCGCCTGGTAACTGCGTCTGCAACTTTCCATTGAAACCAGCATCCCGACTGTACTTGAATTCTGTCTGCCCGGGTAGGAAGTCCTCAATTGTCTGCACTACACTGTCAGTTTCCGCATCGATAATCTCAATCTTTTTCAAGCCGATTGCAGGAGCATCTTCATTTATCCTATCACTAACAGAGAAATCAATATCTATTCCCCCTTCCCTATCTTGTTGTGCAAAAGGGAACTCAATCTTAGGTGAGCTGCCATCCGCCCTAATCACTCCCCCTTTACTCATGCTTCTTACTGCCCCTTCCTCATTAATATACTTATATTCAACTTTGAAGCGATACTCCCCCTCGTAGATACCGTCTGTTAAAGGACTTATGTACTCGCAAAGAACTCCTTCTTCGGTATTGGCACAGGAATTAAAGACAGCCTCGTTATCATTGATGTTTATTGTGACATCTTCCACAGCAATATCATCACTTGTTTCAGTAATCAAAACTTCAACTCTCCAGACATCTCCCCGCGCACTGATGTATTCCTCGAGCTGCGCATCTCCAGAATTTCTTACTATTTCTATCTGGGGAGCAGCCATGACGCTAGCTGTATAGAAAGGTAGGCTCACCACTAAAGTGATAATAAAAAGTGCTATGCATTTCCACGCTGCTTGTTGATTCACTTCCATCTTGGTTCTAGGCTATCTCGATGATCCTGCGAAATGTTGGTCATATATCCTACCAACTGCATATCCTCTATCACTCTTGCATTGATAACATCACCATTCCTCCTCTTTGTAGTAATCGGAACACTCAGGATATCCTGGTAAGGTATGTAAAAGGTAAGCTCACTGGAAGTATACAAGTCCTCGGGGTAAATCTTCAAATAGGTTTCCTTCCGATTCCAATCATATGTACTTTCAATGTAATTCTCATTGATCGCCTCGTCAATATCAAAGTAGACATCCTCTCCTTCCATTCCCCTCTTATCTTTTGGGATGATCACTTCTTTATTCAACCTGAGCAGGACATTCACTTTGTATATTCCAGGCGCAAGATTAGCTTCACTTTTCTCATCTCCATCCAATCTAAGCATGACGGAATTCCCTTCGCTGTAAGCTCCGTAACGGATGTCGGCCACTTTAGTCAGAGTTATGGAGAGTTGCTCATCCTCCGTCAATGGTTCACGTGCATACTGAAGGAAGTAATAATCATTAAACCAACTGTAGCTGCCGGTGGCATTATAACGGATCTCTCGTTGAGGCAATCCAAAAAGCGGGGTTTCAAAGAAGCACTGCCTGCTTTCCGGTTCACAGTCAGTATCACGACAGTTCATCGGTGTCAAACACTTGCCCACTTTTACTTTGATTGCGGAGATGTTAATCGTCTTGTATTTATGTAATTCAATAACTGGCTCCTGAACCTCTTTAATCACAAGACCTACGATAGTCCTCTTGTCCAGATCATAGGTGTCGATCGGAAAATAGGAAGCTAAGTATCCTTCTTTGACGTAGTTTACAACACCTCCATACACCTCAGGATAAATATCTTCAAATACTCCCTCATCGTCGGTGTAACCCATTTTACACTCATCCAAGCTAGGGATTGTCAGCCCCACTCTTACCAATTCCACCGGCTCTTTAGTGAAACTGTCTACTACGATCGACTTAACCAGTTCCGTCTTCCGTTGTCCTTTGTTGCAAGCTAGACTCTCCTCCACTACCGGGGGAGGGGAAGGGATCGTCTGATCTGGTTCAGCTTTTTTATTATTGCGTATGTTTGCCTCCAAAGCAAATACAAACTTGTATCCTTCCGCTTTCAGAGCTAGAGGATCATCGATGGTTATCATTACCGGATAACTTAAGTCATAGACTGTATAATAACGCTGAATACCGAAAGGGGGTACTATGCCCCATCTTCCCCCCATAAAAACATGTTGCGGCTTGATAATACCCTCCACGTCATTAATATCAAAGTAAGGATTCCAGCCATAATAGTCAAAACGAACATCCACATCTTCTGCTCCTCTTAAGGGAATTATAAGATTATCATAACGCTGTTGGTGTGTCCTGCTCAGATCTGACACTGGGAAATCGTAATGCTTAAAGTTATGCGAACCTAACATCTGTAGCATCGGAACGCGCGAAGCCAGTAAGCCGGTTAGTTTGTTTTTCACATCCTCCTTCATCCAGAAGTGAGTGCTTACTAAATCAAAACCGGTTCCGGTAGTAGGAGGTAACTTATCCATATCTACTCCGGAATAAGCTGAAATCAAACCTAATGACTGGTGTTCCAAGAAACTAAAATTCTGCTGCGCTTTGGTTATGTCACTAGCGATATCGTAATAATGTTTCAGTTTCAAAGGGATCGTTACAGAAAACAGATTCAAGTTCGCACTGGCACCACCCCTTTTTACATGAAGAGGCATCTTCAACCAGAAACTCACGGTCTCCTCTCCAACACGGACAGTTGGTTCCATAACATCCTCTCCTAAAGGATAGCTAATCTCGAACCCTTGCTGTGTAAAAGCTCTGTAATCATCTAGGCAACCACCAATTCTTTCTTTGATGAACCTCTCCAACTGAACCTCAATGCTCATATCCGGATCCTCCTCCTTATACAACTTTGGCCGCAGTGAAGTCATAGTAATTGTGTTACCTTTGTTAGGATCAACGTTATAGTGCCAGTAAGGAATTCGCATCGGTTCTAGGTCAATACCATCAGCATCAGTAGGTTCAGAAACAGAATACTTACCCATCAGATCAGGATGGATATAACCCCCTTGCTGACCCATAATTATCAAACCCTGCTTAGCAATGCTTACTATACAGTTTTCTGTATACGTCTGGATCGGCGAAAAAGCCATTGGAGTAGTGGTAACAATAGTCTCACCTTCTGTAGATACTTCTTCTTTAACTGTCGTATTGACTAAAAGCATGATAGCAGCAAATGTACACAAAATGATGATACCGATAATCATGAAAACAGTTATCTGCCCTTTCCTATACATCGCTACCTTCTTTGATACCAGAATACTCTTAAACCTACCTCTATTTTGAGAACCTCTTTTTCTGTTCATAGTTCAGCAGATAAGGAAAAGAAGATTAATATATAAATGTTATGGGGAGGTGGACTTCATCCAAAAAATAGGGGGCTGGGTCAAATAGGGGAGGTGGGTGGGAAGTAGCAGTTCCTAGAAGCTACTAAAATCCGACGTTTTGTGAGCCATGCGAAACAAAACCCA
>CAZWBB010000072.1:0-5587 GCA_964632045.1 uncultured Methanosarcinales archaeon
GGAAAAGGGTTTATGTGCTTATGATTAAAGATTAATTATTTCTGTCCCACAGCCTATACTTGGGATAAGTTGTTATTATCACGATTCTTCAGCGGCTCTGTTGAAGGATGGTATTCTTGTAGCGGGAGCGGAAGAAGAACGTTTCACCAGGAAAAAACATGATACGACTTTTCCCATCAACGCAATAAAATATTGTCTTAAGAGTCAGAATATCTCTATCAAAGATATCGCTTTTGTTGGCTTCTATGAAAAACCTTTCCTAAAGCTGGAAAGGATGCTCTCACAGCATCTGCAAATGTTCCCTCTCAGCATGAAAACATTCCTAAGTTCGCTCCCTGCCTGGATAAATGAGAAGCTTAGAGTACCAAAAACACTCAAGAAGAAGCTGGGATATCAGGGAGATACTCTTTTCATCGAACACCATATGGCTCACGCGGCCAGTTCATTCCTGGTCAGTCCTTTCCAGAAGGCAGCTATTCTCACTATAGATGGGGTTGGGGAGTGGACGACCACTGCTTTTGGGATGGGTGAAGGGAAAGACATCCATCTGATGAAAGAGATCAAATTTCCACATTCTTTAGGATTGCTGTATTCTACGATAACTGCCTACCTCGGTTTCAGTGTGAATAATTCAGAATACAAAGTAATGGGTTTAAGCCCTTATGGGATCATGGACAAGGAGAAAAATCCTTTTTATGAGAAGCTGCGAAAGGTGATTGACATCAAGGAAGACGGCAGTTATAGGTTAGATATGAGTTATTTTGTCTACCATTACAAAGATAAGATGCCTTCCAAGAAGATGTGCGAACTGCTGGGCGGACCAATCGCTGAGAGAGATGCAGAGATGACCGACCGACACAAGAATCTTTCAGCGGCTCTTCAGCTGATCTATGAGGAAGTGCTATTTAAGATGCTCAATCATGTTCATGACGTTACAAAATGTAATAACATAGTATTAGCTGGAGGCTGCGGATTGAACAGTGTAGCTAATGGAAAGATACTGAAGAACACACCATTTGACAAAATATGGATCCAGCCAAATTCTTCTGACGGAGGAACAAGCATCGGTGCAGCTTGCTATATATATAATACTATCCTGGGGAACAAAAGGGACTACAGAATGACAGACGCTTTCCTGGGCCCGAGGTTTTGCAATACGGACATCAAAGGATTCCTAGAGAAGAATGGAATCAAACATTCTACATTCAAAGATGAAGATGAGCTTGTCAAGACAACAGCCAAGCTGCTTTACCAGGACAATGTGATAGGTTGGTTTCATTCAGGGATGGAATGGGGTCCGCGCGCTCTTGGAGCTAGAAGCATCCTTTCTAATCCGTGCAATCCGCAGATGCAGGATATCCTAAACACGAAAGTGAAGCACAGGGAGAAGTTCCGACCTTTTGCACCCGTTGTTTGCGAAGACGATGCGATGGTATATTTTGAATGCGATAATCCCATTCCTGAACCGACGGATTACATGCTTATGGTATATCCAGTTGTCAAGAAATGGCGTAGCATGATTCCCTCAGTAACACATGTTGATGGTTCTGGAAGATTGCAGACAATACGTCGGGATCAGAACCATCTATATTACGATCTGATAAAAGAGTTTGGCAAACATACAAAGATACCTATCCTGATCAACACTTCATTTAATATAAGAGGAGAACCGATTGTCTGCACTCCATTTGACGCATATAAGTGCATGATGGGAACAGGGATAGACTACCTGGTCATTGATAAGTTTATGATCAGGAGAGAGGATAATCCCCAGCATATGTGGGATAGCGAGAAATATGCCAAAGATTAGATCAGGGAAAACTACTTTTTTTCTTTGTGGAATTAGGACCCCTTACCACAAACATTATATATAAGCACCAATCTAACCAGAAAAATGGGAAATAGCTCTTTGCTTGGAGAATTTTGGAATTTTTTGAAGGTGAGGAAAGCCTGGTGGTTAGCCCCGATAATAATTATGCTAGTCTTAGTGAGCATCGTTATTGTCTTCGGACAGAGCAGCGCAGTTTCACCATTCATCTATGCTTTGTTCTAGGAGCGTTTTGTGACTACCATTTCCGGGTATATCGTAGTCAGGAATCTATCGATTTTTGGTTCGATCTTCTTCCTATGCTTCAGGCAGTAATTAACAACTTTTGGTACAGCCCCCCCGTCAAACAATTCATGGAGCTCAGCCCTTGAAAAGCCTTCTCTGTCAACAGCCTCATATACCATGCTGGCCATCCAGTAAAGCCCTATTTCCTGCTTCTTACAGCCAAAAGTGCACATTGGCTTGAACCCATTGTTTCTTGGTATGTTGTTTCTGGAATAGAATGATCTCACGTTATCTTTCCCAATGCCAATGAAGTAGGCGATATCCTCGTTGCATAAAGGGAGAGATGCGGCACGTTTCATCTGTTCTTTGTGGCGTTTGAATACTCTCCGCGTTGCGCTCCAGTAAAGGCTCTTCTCACCTATTATCCGTAATATCTGCAGGCAGCACATTGCATAACCAAGTCCACTTTCTTCTGCCATCCTTTGCAGGCCTACAGGTCTTCCTTCATCTTTGTATCGTTTATACAGACGGAGGAAGTGCTCTACTTTATACAACGAGACCTCGCTTCTCTTCCCTCTGAGAATCCGGTAATTAATTGTCTGAACAACAGCCCAATCATCAGCTTTGTCAATAGCCATCTTTTGCAGCAGTGAGCAGATGCCTATTCTATCCCTCTGACTCTTTCTTTTCTCCTCTTTCTTCCCCTCTTCATATTGTTTCCTTCTTTGCAGGAAGAAATTGTGCCGACCGATACTAATAAGATTAACTCTGACTCCCTGACGTGTTTTACCAAGCAGATTTCCCAAGTCTGTCAGAGTCAGGCTACCATCAAAATCATCGTCGAGCAAAGATTCAAGCTCTTCTCTCCCTTTGAAACCATTCTTACGATTACCGGAATTCCTGGTCTCTTCACAGAGTACATTTACTCTTTTACCCCCCATAAATACCTGAAATATACTCCTATTAAAAAGTGTTTCGCAACTAGAATTCAAATATTCAACCTAAAGATAATTCCGAAAGAAAACCTACATATCAACCATCTCGATCTCGATGTTGAGACCTTCAGGGATAGGCACTCTCATCACCAACCTTAGGGTCCGTTCGTCGGCTCCAAGGTCGATAAGACGCTTATGAACACGCATTTCATATCGTTCCCAGGAAGCCTTTCCTTCTCCGTCAGGACTTTTACGGGTAGTAACTTTTAGCTTCTTGGTAGGTAAGGGGATAGGTCCACGCAGATTTACTCCTGTCTTTTCTGCAATTTCCTTGATATCACTACATACACCATTTACCTTACTTATGTCCGTGCTTGCTAATTTTATTCTTGCTCTTGCCGCCATTTATCTTGCATAATAAACCCACGTTTACTATGATTTCCTTTGGATTACACAAACTGTTTATAAAGTTTGTTGTTTGATTTGAATAAATATGGTGTCTCTGAAGAAAAAGTAAAATAAAAAAAATTTTACATCTCTTTCTTAACCAGATCCATACACATCCCAGCTCCTACGGTCGTTCCGGAGTCACGGATAGCAAATCTGCTCACCTGTGGAATCTCGCTGTTCTTCTCAATAACCAAAGCCTGTACAGGCCTTAACTTGACAATAGCAGCATCGCCGTTTCTCAGGAAATCCTTGTCCGTAGTAATCTCTTCTCCCGTCGCAGGGTTGATTTTCTTGATAATCTCTATAAATTGACAAGCTATCTGGGCCGTGTGGATGTGGAATACAGGTGTGAAGCCCACAGTAACAACACTTGGATGGCTCATGATAACTACCTGAGCAGTAAACTCAGTGGCAACTGTTGGAGGATTGTCAGCAGGACCTAGAACATCTCCCCTGGCTGCATCTTTCTTGCCAAGACCGCGAACGTTAAAGCCAACGTTGTCTCCTGGTTCCGCCTTTTGAATCTGTTCGTGATGCATCTCGATGGATTTTACTTCTCCATGGATACCTTTTCCTTCCCTGCCCGGTACGATAACTACCTTATCTCCGATCTTCATCACTCCCGTCTCTACCCTACCTACAGGAACAACGCCTATACCAGTGATGTTATATACATCCTGAAGAGGCAGTCTCAATGGTAAGTCAGTAGGTTTCTGCGGAGCTTCAAACTTGTTGATGGCTTCCAATAAGCAGTCTCCTGTCCACCAGGACATCTTTTCGGATTTCTTAGTGACATTGTCTCCGGTAAGAGAAGCTATTGGAATAAAGCGAAGCTTGTCGGCTTCCCAACCTGCCTGAGCGGCATGTTTTTTGACATCTTCAACAACTTCTTTGTATCTTGCTTCAGAGAAGTCTACACCAGAGATGTCCATCTTGTTGACAGCAACCATCAGCTGCCCTACACCAAAAATCTTGGACAATTTCAGATGCTCGATCGTCTGTGCATTCACACCATCGTTAGCCGCTACTACCAGAACAGCGCAGTCAGCCTGTGAGGCGCCAGTAATCATGTTCTTGATAAAGTCCCTGTGACCAGGTGCATCTATGATAGTGAAGTAATATTTGTCTGTATCAAACCTTTTGTGAGCCAGGTCGATGGTGACTCCTCTTTCCTGCTCCTCTTTAAGGTTGTCCATTACGAAAGCGAACTCAAAACCAGACTTTCCCAGTTGCTCAGCCTTCTCTTTAAGCTTCCTCATAGTTTGCTCTTCGATGTTTCCGGAATCAAACAACAATCTACCGACAGTAGTTGATTTACCGTGATCTACGTGGCCGATGAAGACCAAGTTTATGTGTTCTTTTTCTTTTGCCATTTTCTCCTCCGTATTTACCATTAAAAGTAATACAAAGGTTTCTGTTTTAGTGTTATTTATAAAGATTTCGGTGGAATGTGGGAAGAAATTTTGGGGCCAATATTCATTACAAGTGCCTTTTGTAAATATTCTTTCTATGTCCAACAATCCTGACAGCAATCACTTTCTCATCTTCAACAATGTCAACAATTGCTCTGTAATCTCCGCCCCTAATTTTGTATCCACGATCATTGACCAATTTTTCAAGAAAATGATGAGGATTATCTTTTGCTGAATCAATTTTCTTCACTATTCTATTGGCAGAAATTTTTGGTAACTTCCTTAATTCAACCAATGCCTTTGAACGCCACTTGATTGCATAAGTCATCATACAAACTCTTTAATAACATTCTCATGATCAACGTATTCAGAAAGTGGTTCTGCTCTTGCTCTGGCTAGTTCCTTTTTTGTAGCTTCGCTTAGTTCAAAGTCTTCTTCAAGAAAGTGCATTACTTTATGTAGCACTACTTTTATTTCTTGTATGTCCTTATCCAGTTTGTTTAAAGTTACGGCTTCCATCTTAAGTACTAGAGAACTAGATATTTTATAAATTTATCGTGTTTTCGTACGTATTAAGTTTCCCTGAGGAAAATATGGGCAAGCCGCTCGTTCGACCGAGCCCGGCTTGTATTATTCAGCATAATAGGAATGATTTACTGGAATGGCTCGGGCTTGAACTTCCATCTTACGAATTGAACAATCTCACTCACCCCATGGCGCAGCCCATATTTCCCCAC
>CAZWBB010000073.1:0-4915 GCA_964632045.1 uncultured Methanosarcinales archaeon
ATCTGGTTCGTGAAAAGCCACCGGTCACAGACCGGTCAGGAAATGGGTATTATAGTTGGCTGGGTTTGGAATACTCGTTAGTATTCTGGCCGACATAATTTCTTTGTTTAAGTAGACTTTGCCTAGGTAGAACTTCTTTCGACAAAGCAGGGGTGCCACCCAGAAGTAGTTTCGCCCACAACATTTATAAATCTCTCCTCCTGTCAACAGAATATGGTCCCAATTGAAATAGAAAAAGACAACCTACATTTTTCAGGCATCTGGACAGCTGTCCCCAGGAAGCCTAAATTGAAGAAGATAATCGCCAAGGCAGGACAATTGAAGAACGAACTTTTTCCTTACTCTGGGATGCCCCCCCATGTAGTCGGCTACAAATCGCTGCTGGAAGAGGAAGGAGAATTCACTGATCTTACATTCACTTATTCCACACAACCACCTTTCATGCCGGACTTCTATAAGTTGCCAAATAGGAATCTTGACGGCTACACCACTCTGCAGATCTCTGCCCTGGGAACTTCCAGACAGCAGACACATTGCCTGGTTGAAAAAGTACTCTCGCTCTTTCCTGAACCTGTTGAGATGACCTTGCAAGACCAAATTGAAAAGAAGATAACTGCCGCATCATACGGCATCCTGGAAGATTATGCAGAAAAACAGGATTTCTTCAGTAAATATTTGTCAGTCAAAGAGAAACTTTCAGATATCAAAAAACGAAGACACAAGGGATTAGAAAAAGGAGTTATTATTACAACAGCTACGCATGCTTTACGTGAACTTGGAGTGATACTATCTCCGACAACTCACGACGTTCGATTAGTGAACCGCGTGACGGGTAATTACGAGAATCGACCACTGGAATTGGCCCTTACCTATATCACCGGTCCACAAGTTCAACCTGGTGTCTATGGGACAACCATATCCATTCAACACAAAGAAGGCTGCCCATCCTGGGAAAAGAAGATTTGCGACAAGTCTAGAGCGGTTGCCGGTCTTTTCTTGACTCCGCAACACCTACTGGTTGGAGGAACAAAATTGAGGCCCGACCTTGGCCTGGAATATCTGACAGATCAGGAAAGCGGCCCAGTAGGAAGAAAAGATTTCTGTGAGATCATCTCAAATATACTGCCAATAGCATCTTCCCAGGAGGAGATAAATACTGCCATTGACGTACTGAAAGGTAGATGTTCTATGTCTGATTCTGAGGCAGAAGATATCATTGTTCTGGCTAGAATCGTCCAACAGGCGGACTAATTATAGTCTCCAGTACAACAATCAATTAAAACCACCAACCATCATCTCACTAATGTGAAACCAGCCATCTCCATCATCATACCTGCACATAATGAAGAGAATTATCTAAGGAAGACGCTGCACAGCATCAAACAGCAGACCTTCCAGAATTATGAAGTCCTCATAGTAGCTAACGGCTGTACAGACAAGACTGAGGATATTGCAAGAAAGAGGGCAAACGACAAAGTCAGTACCCTCTCAATGCCCAGAGCGAATGTATGTGCTGCCCGTAACATGGGAGCACTGAATGCGTCAGCGGATTTACTATTGTTTCTTGACGCCGACACTCAATTATCCCCAGACACATTACAAAAAATGAGCCAGGAATTTACCGATGAAATTGCCGTAGCCAGCACCAAAGTAAAACCAGATACAGCATTGTTCAAATACAAGACCGCCATGTGGCTTAAGAACAAGTACAATTCCTTAAGTTTCTATCAGGGCTGCAGCGGCGCCCTGCTCTGCAGGAAGAAAGATTTTCATGAAGTCGGCGCTTATGATCCGGAGATAACTTTGAGGGAACATCGTAGGTTGATAAAAGCGCTGCAGAAGAAAGGCAAATATATATCTATAAACACACACGTCACTACTTCCATGCGCAGGTTCGAGCAATGGGGTCTTGGAGGAGCGGTCGGCTTCTGGATAAAACAATTTTTTAAGGATTCATTCAGCAGCCTAAAAAATGTTGAATATGAAAAAGTGAGGTAAGTTTTATTAATTAAAAGAATATTAAACTAACATGATTATCACAATTTCAGGTAACCCCGGAAGTGGGAAGAGTACTGTATCCAAGATCCTGGTAAGAGAACAAGGCTATGAGCGCATCTATGCGGGTGGAATCATGCGGGACATGGCCCGAGAGAGGAACATAACACTTGAGCAGCTTATGCTCAACGCAAAGACCGATCCCAAGATTGACGAAGAAGTTGACCATCGTGTCAGAGACAAGGCTCGTGAACTAAGCGCATCTGGTAAAGATGTTATCGTTGAAGGAAGAGTCCAGTTCTACCACATACCCGAATCGATCAAGATTTACATAAATGTAGACGAAAAGTCTGGTGCTGAAAGGATCTGGAAAGATCTGCAAGACAAAGAAATCAGCCAGGCAAGGAACCAGGAAGCAGCTTCATCTATTGAGGAAGTCATCCACAAGAACCGGGTCAGGGAAGAGGGAGATGCACAAAGATATCTTAAATTGTATGGTGTAGATCACAGGGACAAGAGTAACTACGACAAAGTCATCGACACGACAAATATCACCGCAGACGAAGCTGCAGATAGGATTATCCAATACCTGCAAAACCAACAATAAACCTTATAAATATACGTTGAATTCTCTTCACCATGGCAGAAAAAGTAAAAGAGACTGGCAAAATAAAAGCCAAAGATTTCATTGAACTAGATTACACAGGTAAACTAACTGATGGAACAGTCTTCGACACGACCAGCGAGAAGATTGCCAAAGAGAATGATTTTCCAACGGAGAACAGAAAATTTGGTCCCTCAACAATCTGTGTTGGTGAACACCAGATTCTTCCTGGTCTTGATGATCAGCTGATCGGCAAGGAAGTTGGCAGAGAATATACGATCAATCTCACTCCTGAAATGGCTTTTGGAAAGAGAGATATCAAAAAGATGCGCATCATGCCCATGAGCACTTTCAGGGAACATAAGATGGACCCTCGTCCTGGCCTGCAGATAGATGTCGATGGGGAGATGGGAACCGTTAGCAGAGTCTCTGGTGGAAGAGTCATTGTCAACTTCAACCATCCGCTTGCCGGCAGAGAAGTCGTTTACGAAATCCATGTCATCAGCAAGATCACAGACAAAAAGGAGCAGATAGCTGCTTTCCTACATACGACATTACAAGTCCCAGAAAATAAGATTCAAGTTGACATAGCAGAGGAAAAATCTGTTGTATCGATTCCCATGGAACTGCCCGCTCAATTCACCGAAGCACTGGGAGAAAAACTTGCAGAGCTAGTCAATCTTAAGGAAATCGAGTTCAAGGTTGTCCGGAAGAAGTGAAGAAGTTTATGCAGCAAAAAGTTTGTTCTTTTAACTCACTTTTGCACTACAATAATATTTATAAACAAGTCACCTTTCTGATTCACCACTTAGAAAAAGGGTTGAGGGCCAGTTATTATGGAAACTTATATTGAAGGGGATAGAGAGCCGCATTCTGAACATCATACAGAACAGCATTCTTCTGAAACGCGGCAGGACCATACACAACCAAGACCCACGCAACAAATACCACAGCAATCGCCGCCCCCATCTCAACCTACAAAACCCCACCCCGCTCAACCCAAAGTCCAAGCACAGGAGATTTCCCATAGCCAAGCTAACGCTGACCTGGACAAAGAACTAGAACTTATCATCGCCAATCAAAAGACAAGAATAAAAGTGATTGGAAGTGGAGGAGCTGGTAATAACACGATCAACCGTATTTCCGAAGTTGGTATAAAAGGTATCCATACAATCGCTATTAACACGGACGCCCAGGATCTCCTTTACACAACTGCTGACAGGAAACTCCTGATTGGTAAGGAGCTAACCCAGGGACTTGGTGCTGGTTCTAATCCAAAGGTAGGAGAAGAAGCTGCAAAAGAAAGCGAGCATGATATCAAGAAGTTGCTGATCGGAGCAGACATGGTCTTCCTTACCTGCGGTCTGGGAGGAGGGACGGGAACCGGAAGCCTGCCCCAGATCTCGCATATAGCAAAGAAGATGGGCCTGCTCACGGTTGGAATCGTTACTATTCCTTTCATCATGGAAGGGACTCATCGCTTTGAGAATGCGATGATGGGTTTGGAGAGGCTAGAACAGACGATCAATACTTTGATTGTCATTCCCAATGAGAAACTTCTTGAATTGGCCCCCCATCTACCTCTCCAAACCGCATTTAAGGTTGCTGATGAGATCCTCACTAACGCAGTAAAAGGTATTGCCGAATTAGTTACCAAGACAGGATTGGTCAACCTAGATTTTGCTGATGTCAAAGCAATAATGAATGAAGGTGGTGTAGCTCTGATAGGTGTTGGTGAATCTGATTCCGAACATAGAGCTGACGAATCTGTGGAGAAAGCTCTTGATAACCCTCTCATTGATGTAGATATTTCTCATGCTACAGGTGCACTGATCAATATTTCAGGTGGAGAGAGTATGACTCTTGACGAGGCTCGTAAGATTGTGGAAACAGTAGCTGAACGTCTTGATTCCAGTGCCAAGATAATTTGGGGTGCCCAGATCTACAAAGATTTGGAGAAGACTGTTAGGACTATGCTTATCGTAACAGGGGTTAGCTCTGAACAGATATTTGGACAGGAAGAGCAGTACTTTTCTAAGAAGCAACATGCGATCGAGTCTGAGTTGGGCATTGATTTTGTTAAGTAATTCTATTCCAGAAAATTTGTTTGATAATGATAAGCTTTGATCAGTGCATTTTACGTAGCTAAAGCTACGTTTAAAAAAAAAAAGAAAAATGTAAATGAAAACCATATGTAAGTTAACAGGTGTGGACGTTAGTAAGCGCATGCTGAACACGTCGTTGCCTTCGTGCTTACACACCGCTTCTATCAAACCGCTGTTCTTGCGGTGTCCTAAGGTGTCTCTTTTCAAGGTA
>CAZWBB010000074.1:0-4886 GCA_964632045.1 uncultured Methanosarcinales archaeon
TTTTGTTTCTGCTGGATTTATCGAAGGATGGAATGAACAGGAAGTTGTTGATATGACAAAGGCGATGGTTGAAGCTGGTCAGAAACTGAAGTTTAAGGGGATCACTCTAGACAAACATTGTATTGGAGGAGTTCCCGGAAACCGGACGACGATGGTGGTAATTCCAATAGTGGCTGCAGCAGGATACACCATTCCTAAGACCAGTTCCAGGGCGATAACGTCTCCTGCTGGTACGGCTGATACGATGGAATGCCTAGCTAAGGTTGAGCTTCCTGAGAAAAAGATCAAGCAGGTTGTCAGGAAAACGGGAGCTTGTATAGTCCATGGGGGTTCGATGAATCTTGCTCCTGCTGATGATAAGATAATCGAAGTGGAACATCCTCTTTCCATAGATGCAGAAGGCCAGCTGCTTGCATCGGTGATGGCCAAGAAGTATTCTGTGACTGCTAACCATGTACTGATAGATATCCCTATGGGGAAGAGTACAAAAGCGAGTACAAAGAAAGAGGCCAGGCATCTTCGGAAGATGTTTGAGACGATTGGTAGGAAGCTGGGGATGGATGTTAAGGTAATCGTGACAGATGGTTCGCAGCCGATAGGCAATGGTGTGGGTCCTTTGTTGGAAGCAAGAGATGTAATGTTGGTTTTGCAGAATGATCCTCTGGCGCCGCAGGATCTCAAAGAGAAAGCGGTATCCATGGCTGGGGTCCTGTTGCAGATGGCTAATGGTTACAGCAGGAAGAAATCGATCAACATAGCCAGGGAGATTCTGGAGAATGGGAAAGCGCTGAGGAAGATGAAAGAGATCATCCGTATGCAGGGGAAGCAGAAGAAGATGGATTTGGGAGAGTATCAGTTTTCGGTGAAAGCAGGCAAAGCAGGAAAGATATTGGGGATTGATAATATTGTTATTGCAAAGATTGCCCGAATCGCCGGTGCACCTGATGATAAAGGGGCAGGATTGTTTATTTCTAAGAAAGTGGGAGATAGAGTGAAGAAAGGAGAACTGTTGTATACAGTTTATTCAGAAAATGAGTTTAAATTGGCCTTGGCCAAGGAATTCTTGAAGAAAAGGAAAGGTTACCTCATCAAGTGAACGGACAATTGCATTATTTCAACCCGGTACTACCAAAGCCACCTCTATCCTCATTTTTCATAGTTTCAACTTCTTCAAAGGAAACTTGCCTATAATTCATGATGATCATCTGGGCAACCCTGTTCCCTTTTTCGATCGTGACTTCTTTATTGGTGAAGTTCAGCGCGGCCAGATGGTATTCATCGTTCTCCCCGCAGAAATCCCCGTCACCGATACCGATGCTGTTAGCTGCAGTTATTCCCATCTTGTGGGCAGAGCTTCTTGGCGCTAGCAGAACCCAGGAGTCTTCAGGGATTTCCAGGACAATATTGAGGGGGATGTATCTAACTTCTCCTGGTTTGATGGTAATCGTCTCCCGACTGTAGACATCAAAGCCCGCAGCTTTTTCTGTCTTGTACTCAGGGATGGGAAGAGACTTATCTATCCTCTTTATCTTGACTCTCATCTTTCTGTCAGTGGTTTCTGCGACATTTTTAAGGTTTTGTGTGTTTCAGGTTACAAATCAATAAAAAGAGGTGGAAATGATGGTTAGAATCATGCAAACCAGGAAGTCGTTGCTGCGGGGACTGAAACTCTATCTTTCCAGTGCCTTGGTCTATGGGTTGGGATTGCTGCCATTTTTCCTGCTGGATTATTACCATAACTGGCTGTTTCTGGAGTCAAAAGTTACTTTAGTATACCTCTATACTGGTTATCTGGTTGTGGCTCCTGTGTATTACCTTCTTTTTGGAAGAGAGGATTCTGTGAACAAGCCTCTCCTTCTGCTTCGGGCGGTGCGGAGGGCCTTCCAGTGGGAAAAACCTACCCAGCAAGAGAAAGTGGCTATCCTCTTCATTCTGGTGAAATTGTTCTTCCTACCGATCATGATCAATTTTGTGTTCAACAACCTGGGCAGCTTGATGAGAGGATGGGGTCACTGGCATTGGTATCCTTACGTCCTGACGATAATGTTCCTCATTGACACTTTTGTTTTTGCGCTTGCGTATGCTTTTGAGTTCAAGACAGTTAAGAATGTAGTTAAGTCGGTTGAACCAACTTTCCTGGGTTGGGCAGTTGCTTTGATTTGTTATCCTCCTTTTAATGTCTGGGCTGGTAAGGTAATTCCCTGGGGAGCAAATGATTACGTTTTCTTTCTGAATCAGACGGCAACTCTTATCCTAAGGATTGTTGTAATTTTTCTGTTGGTAATCTATGTCTGGGCGACGCTTGCCCTGGGACCAAAGGCTTCTAATCTTACTAACAGGGGGATTGTCTGGAGGTTTCCTTATTCAGTGATACGTCATCCTGCGTATATCAGCAAGAATCTGTTGTGGTGGGTGACGCTGCTGCCTGTGATCAACATATGGTTCTTCCTGGGAATGGCCTTCTGGAGTTTCATCTATTACCTGCGAGCTATCACGGAGGAGAAGCACCTTCTGGCGGATCCTGAGTATAGAAAGTATTGCATGAAAGTGAGATGGAAGTTTATCCCAGGAGTATGGTGATGGTCTTCATAACTTCCTACAGAAGCACATGAATCCCGTATGTCCCAGCATATTGAACTCCGGACGTAAAATCTTATCTTCAATCTTCCACTTCCTTTCCAGCAGTTCAATGGTCTCGATAACTTTTATGGAATTCCCATGACAAGAGTCAATAAACATTTTAATTTGGTTAATGTTCGGTAGGTAAACAACAAGGGAACCCCCATTCTTCAAAGAACCCACAGCATGTTCAATGGCCTTCCATGATTCAGGCAGATCCAATGTGATCAAGTCAACATCTTTCTCCTGGATTCCATCATAAACATTCTCCTGTTTCAATACCAGATTCTTTATCCCAAACAATTTCACATTCTTGGCCATGATATCGTGATGTTCCGGATTGATCTCATAGACAGTGATCTCTTTGCACACATTGGCAAGGGAAAGGCACAAGCTTCCTGAACCTCCTCCAGCATCAACGACCTTGCTCCGAGAATTGACGCCCGTCTTCGCTAGAATCATCCCAATATCTTTCTGGATCATCACTTGCGGGCCCCTTTTGAGATTCTCCCACAAGTCTGTGAATGTTGGCTCAATGAGGAGGAAGGTTTTTCCTTTGCTGGAGCTGATTTTTGTCTGTTTTGATCTCAAGTCTTTTGAAGAGATGATTCCTGAGGAGGTGTGGAAGTCATCTTCTAGATCTTTCACCAGAAATTTCTTTCCTGTCTTTTGCTCTATGAGGAGTTTCTTGATAGTTCTCATATACTTCATATTATGCCCCGTTTTTATATAATTTATCCATTTTCCACAAAGTATTTAATGCTTTAATCACTGGATCACTCTTATGGAAATAAGTGATATCAGTAAGAAGATGGATGACCCCAGGGGGATTGTTTACGACTGTGACCTTATCTTTTACATCGAAAGAAAGAAGGGAACAATCACAGCAGATCATGCTCACTCTGACTGTGAAGTGATATGCCTGATGCAAGGTATTATAGATCTGACCATCGGGAAGGAAATTGAGAGGGTGTATTCTCCCAAGAGGATAGAGATCCTTTCTAATGAATACAATAAACTGGTGGCGGAAACAGATATTGTGATGCTCCTGGAAAGGGAAGGGTTAAGAGAAGGGTAAGTTTTATTTAGGATTAATTTCTACAGTAGTACAATGAGGTTCCAAAACGATAAGAAGACTTTTCTGGAAAAACTTGATAAGAGTAAAAAGGGAGAGGTCGATGAAAAAGTGATCCCTCTGGTCAACATCATTAACAACAAAGAGGATTATTACACAACCTCATCTTGTTCAGGAAGAGCATATCTTTGGAGTGGAACGGGGAAGAAGAACCAAACGGAATGGATCAAAGTGAGCCATGATCTGATTGATGAGGATTTTTTTGAAGTGGATGTGAAAGATAAAGGGGAGTTGGTATGGCTGCGAGTGGAAGGATTCATAATGCACATAGCCTGTCGTAATCTGGAAGCGACGAACAGGCTGCTGGAGATAGCAAGAAGAGTTTTCAAAAAAAGCTGCCTGCTCAGTGCCAGCAGCAAGTTCATTGTGGAAGTCAGAGGAAGCGAGTTTATTGAGATGCCTCTTTATCATGATGGAAAGATACTGTTCTCTGGAGAGGTGAAATGGTTGCAGGGAATAGTGAATGAAAAATTTAGAAAAATATTTGCTGGGATTGAGTCTTTCACCCAAATGCTGTCTGCTTAGTTCAGATCTACCGCTTCGTACTTAACCTGCATTCCTTCCCCTTCAAATCTGGCTTTAAGCATCTCAGCAGTTTCTTTACCTCGGGCGGAATATATCCCGTCTGCGCCGATGGTGACAGAATATTTGTTACTTTCCAGATGAGTTTCGATCCGGAACAGATCACGATAGATGGGAGTGGAACTGCCGTCGCCAGAGATTGAATGCTCATGCCCGATTCTTTGTTTTATACCCTGTGTGGCCACCTTTTCGATAACTCTGTTTATTAAAGGTAACTTACTGTTGTGCGCACAGGTTTTTAGGTATAGGTTTCCTAACTTGTCTGCAGCTCCGGACAGGCGATCTTTTATGGAAAGCCATTCGCCGGAAAGAACATCTTTCCCAAAGATGTTTAATCTAACATGTCCCTGGGTCTCACTTTCAATTGTTGCTGCGCCTTCTTCTGATTTCTCTTCCAGTACCTGAGAATAAAATCTTGCCCTGTAATGTGAGAAGCTTTCATCTTCTTCTGGCACGGTAAGGTCCTTGATCCGTTCGTCAATCTCTGGGTCCTGTTTGCCAGAAAATCCCAGTGTGGCATAGAATCGGCCCATAGTGTTGGCTTCTTGTC
>CAZWBB010000075.1:0-4306 GCA_964632045.1 uncultured Methanosarcinales archaeon
GTTCCAAAAATCCGCCAGTCTAAGCGATGAGCGTAAAGCCATGGGCTTTAGCCCGTGGATAGCAACGAGCGGCGGATTTTTGTTACTCTCCTTCCTGCAAAAAGGTGTTGAGTTGCTCCATATTAACCAGAAATTCTGTAAGCTGCTGAAAGCCAGTTTCCACTTGCCGTAGAGAGGGTTCCTGATTTGCATGGTTCTCTGCAAGGAAACTGATCATCTGGTGTGCTTCCTGCAGATCAGCACACGCTCTTTGGTATCGCTCCTGGAGGACTTTCCTTTTTTCTCTCTCCTGCCACAGTTGTTTTCTTACTCTCATCTCATTCCTCAGCACTTCTGCCAGATAACCATGGGAGCCAAGTCTTTGATAGGCTTTCAGTAAACTGAACCTCTGGCCGGTCTCTGGTGGGGTCAACAGGTTTTCTGGGTTTTTGATATACTCCGCTAAATTTGCATTGTAACCAGCGTTGGTGAAGATTCTCTTGACATCACTCGCATACCTGGTTAGATGTCCGTATAAAGTCAGATTATCTTCTTCGGACAGATTATCTTTCTGGCACAGAGAAATAATTTCAGTACCAACTTCAGATGCATTTTTAACAATATCTGAAAGAATTGCATGATTTTGCTCAAGGTTGATGAGGCGGTCAGATATTATCGCCTGCAGCAAAGGTCCGACGTCTTGTGGCACACCATTTCTCTTCAATAGTAATCTCTGCCCAGAGTACATCTGCTCTAACTGCTTTTGTGATTTTTCTGAGATGGTGCTCAGGGCGACAGAATAATGATGAAATAGATGAGCGGATTCAGACAGTTCATCTTTTCTTTGCTCCCCGGGAATCCTTTCTATCTGCTCGGAGAGGGAGTTTATTCTCTTGACAGAATCAGAAAGCTCAAGATAACTTCCCCGTACAGTATCTATCCGCTGTAAAAGAGTCTCCATATTGGGTCAAATTATGTTTACACTCATAATATTTACCGAGTTCTAACTTCCTTTTTAGACTTCATAGGAGTCCAATAATGCTTCTAAGCAAGTGGATTTTTGCTCTGCTTCGGCGATCTTTCTTGCTAACAAGGCATATTTCTCATCACGGTTTCTGATTATTTCTTTTATCCTTTTCTGGAACTTGGTTGCTAGTTCTGCCAGCAGTTCATTATGGCTGGTCAGTTCCTCCACTTCATTTTCTAATTTCGCATACTTCTGCCTTTGCTCTTCTCCTTCGCTCTCAAGCTCCTCTTGCCTTTGTGCAGCTGATTCAAGGCCTTCTGTAAGTTCTCCACACCTCTCCGTAAGTCCATCATTTTCGTCTTTCAGCAGGTCGTTGCGTTCTTCTACATCTTGAAATGCTTTCTGATGTCTGCTGCATTCTTCTTGCAGCTCTTCTGCGTTTTGCTGTAATCCTGTCCGTTCTTTCCTCAGTCCGTCGTTTTCGTTCATGAGATTCTGAACACTTTCAGACAATCTATCCAGAAAGTCATTCCCTTTGTCCAGAGATTCTGCAAAATCGGGCGTGGGCGCAGACTGTTCTGATTGTAGGACGTGCCGACTGACTGTTTCCAGGAAATCCAGTTTTGACTTAGCTCTGGTAGCAATATTTGAAATATCCTTGATGTAGTTGTCGAGCAGAGTTTGCTGGGGTTGGTAGTCTTCTTCTTCCAGCGTTTCTTTCTCATAGAGCTCAACAATTTTTTCTCCTGAATCTCCGGCTAGGTTTGCAAGGGAGATCATCTCAGAGTGGTCTCTCTCCAGCCCTTCTATTCTGGTTTGCACCTGGGCAAAGATAAGTTTTTTCTTCTCATCATTTTTTTCGAATTCATTTTCTCCAAAGTAAGTGAGGAAGCCATCTATTTTCCTTAGCTGCTGTTGACATGAGTCTATTGCTCGGGATAAAGTGGCCGTGTATTCCTGAAACGAACGTCGTACTGCCGTCAGTTCCTGCCTTTGCTCTTCCTCCGGAAGGGCGTCTAGATGGGTAGCAATGTTAAAGACTGTCCCGGTAACATCAACAAAAGATTCATAATCCCGCTGCAATACAGCGGTCCGCTGTTCCAAACGGTTTGTATCGTATGTTATTTTTGTATTTTCCATTTAATCTCCCCCGACTATCAAATCTGAGTAGTCCTTAGGCAGCCATATTTATAAATTTTTCCACGTTTGTATCTCAAAAGTAGTCAATAGGATTTAAATGGGGCAACTTATTTTGTTGCAGGATGAAGCATAATTTAAAGATCACCCTGGTTATTTTGATCACATTTCTCTTAGCCCAATTTCTAGGGATAGGGGTACTTTACAAATATATCGACACGGACAAAAGTCTGAAAGAAGGGAAGACCACTTTCAAGGAACTTCCTATCGGGGAGAGGCCACCAGTGGAAGAACAGACTTCTTTCCTGCCGATAATCTTGGTTATCATCATCGGTACAGGGATATTACTGTTGTTGATCAAATACAATCTGCAATGGGTATGGAAGGCCTGGTTTCTTATCGCTGTGGTGATCTCGTTGGGAGTGGCTTGGAGCGCATTTGTTTGGAGATGGCTTGCTCTTCTGCTTGCCTTTGCTCTTGGAGCATGGAAAGTATACAGACCTAACTTCTGGATACACAATCTGACAGAGTTGTTCATCTACGGTGGGTTGGCTGCCATTTTTGTACCTCTTTTCAATTTATGGTCCGTGAGCATACTCATGGTACTGATCGCTATATATGACGCTTATGCGGTGTGGAAGTCTAAGCATATGATCACTCTGGCTAAGTCGCAGACAAAGGCAAAAGTGTTTGCCGGACTGATGATCCCATACCAGGCGGCTAGTGGGAAAATTATCAAGAGAAGGGGAGAAGTGAAGAAGGCGGCTCAGTTGAAGAGGGCAGTCAAAGCTAAGGGGGTTCCTATCAAAGTTAGGACTGCCATCCTGGGGGGCGGTGATATCGGTTTCCCTCTGATTTTTGCAGGCGTAGTGTTGAAGGAGATAGGTTTGTGGCAAAGTCTCATCATTCCTTTCTTTGCCGGCCTTGGCTTAGGATACCTGATGTATTATGGGGACAAGAGGAAGTTCTACCCTGCCATGCCTTTCATAGGCGCAGGATGTTTTCTGGGATTGTTGTTGGTGTGGTTGATTGGGTTGGTTTGAATAGTAAGTATTTCGATAAATAGTTTCTGTCATACTGCATTTCTCCTAGTTTTTCCACACAATAAATCCTTAAATAGGATTCATGATGACAGCCATCAATGGAACGAAATAAAAGGGCGGTTCTGTTCATAGTATCGTTCATTCTAGCCTCCCTTTTTTATCGTCTTGTGGTTTTGCTGAGGGAAGGGGAGGTATCTTATCTGAGGGGGATGACTGGATTGAACATCCACCATTATCATTACGGTGTATTGATGGTAACGGTGGGAGTGATTCTCCTTCTTTTTCATGGAACTTCCGGATGGGCAGTCTTCTTCTCCGGTTTTGGTTTAGGAGCGGTGCTTGATGGATTTATCTCTTCAATGTTCAAGAGTCTCAGTAGAGTTGAGGAGATCGCCAGTTATACTGGAAATCTCTTCCCGACAGTTGTGTTGTTTCTAGGAGTGGTCCTGATCGTCGGGTTGGTGCATAGTTGTAAGAGAAAGCGACTGGGTTCTTAAGTCGGACTTTCCACCAGAAGCACAACAATTTCCGATGGAATTTACGTTTAGTTACGTGCTTATGGACGTCGGGAGAGCAGCTGTGCACAAAGAATATCCCGGATAGAGACTAATCCAGCATAATACGGGTTATGTCGAATTTTCTTTGAGTTTAACGGGCACTAATCTTAACTGGAAGTAAACTTCTATAACGGCAAAAACAAAAAAAATGTAAAAACTAAAATATGGCTCTCTCGTTATTTAAATCATAAAAGAAAGTATTAAAAATAGGTTAACAACACAGATATAATCATGCTAAAACACATAGATTCAATTGAAGAATTTCGCTCTCTACTAGATTATTATATATCTTGTTTAGAGAAAGAAGATATGCTATCACTTACCTTCAACTACAGATTAGAGGGTAAAAAATTTCATTCAAATATTTTCAGAAAAGAACAACTCTTCCTAGAGAAAAAAGAACAAATTATAATTAAGAAAACTCCCGAAATTGAAAATATTTTCAAAAACTATAAACTTCTTCAGAGAAATATGCCTGTTTTCTATGGCTATCCATTATTCATGGATTCAAATGGAAATGTCAGCCCTATTTTCTTTGTTGAAATCTTCTTTGAAGAAAAAGACGATACAATTATTTTTACTAAAGAATCTGTAGTCCCAGAATTTAACCACTATATCTTAAC
>CAZWBB010000076.1:0-3266 GCA_964632045.1 uncultured Methanosarcinales archaeon
GCCCTGTTTTTACCTTATGATACTCTTCAAGCATTTTCTAATCCTCCCCTCTGTCACCCTCAAGATAACTGAGCAGAGAGGTGATATATAAAAGTTTCGTTTGATTACTACTTAAAAATGGTGCAACTCTAATGAGAAGGGGAGGGGGTGGATGGGTGGTTGGAGTGGGGAAAGATTTTTATGTTCGAAACATTTGTGTCATCCACATGTTAGCTGCTTTTACTCCACTGAAAAACGCAGAAAAGGTCAAGAAGTACATAGTAAAGAAAAGTATTCTCCACCATGGCTTCTTGCCGGTGAGGGAGATGGGTTACATTTATTTCCCTCTGACCAAGAGAACCAAGATTCCTGGAGCTGAAGTTGTTGATACAAAATTTTCTCTCCCGGGAAAGAACAGGCCAAACAGTATGAAAGATCTCCTTAAAGATAAGTTGACTAAAAAGAAATTATCCCTGCTTCCACGGGCGCAGGAGATCGTCGGCCGAATCATGGTCCTGGAGGTTCCAAAAGAACTGCATTCCAAGGAAAGAATCATTGCTGAGGCCTATCTGCAGTTCAACAGGAATGTAGATACTGTAGTGAAGAAAGAAGAGATGCATTCAGGGATCTATCGTCTTAGGAAAGTCAAGATACTTGCTGGAAAGAGAAGCAAGCAGACCGTCCATCTTGAGAATGGTGTGAGGATTAAATTGAATCTGGAAGGCACTTATTTCTCTGCCCGATCAGGGAATGAAAGGCTGAGAATCGCTAAACTGGTCAAGCCAGGTGAGGACGTGTTAGTAATGTTCTCGGGCGCAGCACCTTATCCTTTAGTGATCGCCAGGAATTCACGGGCAGGTAGGATTTATGGCATCGAACTCAACAGGGTGGCCCATGGTTACGCAGAAGAGAATGTTGACCTGAACAGATTGAGCAGCCGAATCGTCCTCAAACTCGGAGATGTGCGCCAGATTCTGCCTAAAATGAGGAGGAGATTTGATCGTATTGTTATGCCACTTCCGAAGACAGGAGAAGAGTTCCTAGATGTAGCCCTGCCAAAGGCAAAAAAGGGAGCAGTGATCCATCTTTATTCTTTCCTTGATGAGAAAGAGATCGGCGGCCACGCCAGAAAAATAATCAGTCTGTGCAAGAGATTAGGGTATCCAGTAAAAGTATTGGGAAGGACAAAATGCGGTCAGTTCTCTCCCGGAACCTTTAGAGTCTGTTTTGACGTGGCTAATAATAATAATAATAATAAATAAAAATAAAATTCAGAAAACTTATTCTTCTTTCTTTTCTTCTTCTGCAGGTTCTTCTTCAGCAGGGGCTTCCTCTTCTGCGGGTGCTTCTTCCTCAGCAGGAGCTTCCTCTTCGGCAGGTGCTTCTTCCTCAGCTGGAGCTTCCTCTTCAGCAGGTGCTTCTTCCTCAGCAGGAGCTTCCTCTTCAGCTGGTGCTTCTTCTTGGGCTTCCTCTTCTCCAGACCCTTCTTCTTCATCTGGTAAGTCCGTCCTTTCTGAACCTTTCTCCAGAAGCTGTATGTTCTCTGCTTTCAAACCGCGGTCGCCTTCATTAGCCTCGAATGAGACACGATCATTGTCGCGCAAGAAGATGCCTTGCGGTACTGCACTAACATGGACAAAATAGTCCTTTCCGTCTTCACCAGTAACAAAGCCGAAACCTTTTTTCCGGTTGAAGAACTTTACTGTTCCTTCCATTTTACTTTTTCCTCCACTTCAACTAAGCGGTACTAGGTACGCTTTACTCTTAGTCTCGTTTTATGGCTCAGATTCGCCGCAGTTTTATAAATTTATGCATAGATTTTTATATTTTGGACGTTTTTTAGATGATATATCAGTGGCAATAAATATTCGAACGAAAATTGCCGCTGGGATATACTGGGAAACATTTGTACAAAAACAAATGTCCCCTACTATAGAATCATGAGAATGAAAAACGCAATGATTAGGTGAACACCATTCCCATAATGGGATACGGTAGTAACTGATGAGCGTTCATAGATCTCACCCATACAACCTTTGATGCCCTTCCTCTTCTTCATCAATCCTCACTTTTTTGATCGCCTGCAAGAAATCCTCATGGACCACGTTATCTCTCTTGTCACGAATCGCAAAATATCCAGCTTCTGTACAAACAGCCCTTATCTCTGCCCCGGACAAACCATCCGACTCTGAAACCAACTCCCTGATCTTTACACCTTGCAGATTCATATCCTTCGAATGGACCTTAAAGATCTCCAACCGCCCATCTTCGTTCGGCAGACTAACTTCAATCAGCCGATCCAGTCTTCCCGGGCGGATGATCGCCTTGTCCAGGATGTCAACCCTGTTCGTCGCACCGATAATTTTTACATCTCCCAGATGTTTGAAACCATCCAGTTCTGCCAGCAATTGCATAAACGTCCTGTTGACCTCCCTTTCACCAGAAGTACCGTTCTCCATCCTTACGGCTGCTAGTGCGTCAATCTCATCTATGAAAACGATGGCAGGCGCTTTCATCCTGGCTAGATCAAAAATATCTTTTACCAACTTAGCACCCTCTCCGATGAACTTCTGCACCAGCTCTGAACCGACGATCTCGATGAATGTTGCCTTAGTGCTGTTGGCGACAGCCTTTGCCAACAGCGTTTTCCCTGTCCCTGGCGGCCCATGCAGCAGCACGCCCTTAGGCGGCTGAATTCCGACCGTCTGGAACAACTTTGGATTGTTCAGCGGAAGTTCGATAACCTCTTTTATTTCCTGAATCTCTTCTTTCAGACCCCCGATAGCTTTCCAGGTCTCGTCCGGCTTATTGAGGATGACAAACCTTTCAACATCAAAATTGTTCTGTGCTTCTACTTTCCCGACGATGTTGAGATTTTTCTGATCAACTAAGATCGTATCACCGCTTCTGAGATCTTTGACGTCTTGGGAGACGTAACAAAAAAACTTGTTTCCATTAGGCAGTCTGATCACAGCTTTATCATCAAGAATGTTGACCACTTCCGCCACCAGCAGCGCGGGTTTCTTCAAATTTGTCAGTTCCTGATGTGTCTTATCAAAAAGTTCACGTAGTACAACGCCCTCTTCCTGCGTGACATGATCAAAGCGGGAGGAGCCATCTTCTGAGTCTTGCTGAACCATAAATCACTATGAATATTTTTACCTTTTAAAACTTTATGCAAGGAAAAAAAAAAGAGTTTCAAAACCATCAAAATTGTTTTTAGAAACTTTTAAAAAGGAGAACTACTTTTCTTCCGACAAGAAAAATAAAGAGGTGTGATGATGGCT
>CAZWBB010000077.1:0-2998 GCA_964632045.1 uncultured Methanosarcinales archaeon
AGACATCACCAGACATCAGGAATGAGAACAAAAATATAAATGTTTTGCAAGTAAACATCAGTGGGAATCTAGAGAAGCCCTTTATCCGTTAGCTCTTTCTTCCTGATTTCTCTTCTGTACTTGACGTACTTGTCATTCAAAGAGAATTTTGGCGGTTTTGGAAGGATTGTGTCGGACCCGCAGGAAGAACACACTCTCTCAAGAGTGTACCTTGCACAAGAAGAACATTTGTGAATGTGCTGAGCCATTGTTGAACCTTTTCCTATCTAGCTCATAGGATCATTAGTCATTCTTCTCTCGCTCAAATGACGCGGTAGATAGTTTGTCGTTGAATTTCTCAAGTGTCTGTTCCACTTGGTATACAGTTTTTTCGGCAGGTTTATAATCTTCATCTTCAATGATGAGCTTATAGTGACCTGCACCTAGATATGAAATGGTTATCGTGGGGGAAAGTTTCTCTATTTCAATAAGTGTAGTCTTGATTCTCTCCAGTCCGTCTGAATGGTAAGTCTGCAAACTTATTTCTCCAAAAATTCTAACCCTGGCTGGCTTAAATTTGTCAATAATGGCCTGAGTAAGTTCATCTGCCAGGTTTTTTGGGAGTCCTAACTTCTGTAGATTGGCATCTCCAGACACAATATCCTTAAAACAGAGATGTAAGTGTGAATACTCCTGAAAAACCTTCTCAGAGACGCTCCTGTAAATTTTTCCCAGTGGTTCATCAAGTTTTTTTGCCAGGTTCTTCAATAATTGCTCTGCTTTCAACTCGGCTTTTATCTCATCAAGCTTTTCTCTCCGTTGGCTGGAATTGACTCGTCGCAATGAAAGGTCGATATGGCCTCTCTGTGTATCTATACGTAACACTTTACAGACTATCTGCCGACCGATACTCACAAAATCACGCAGGTTACGAATTCTTCCAGGAGAGACCTCAGAAATGTGGACAATCGCAGATCTTCCATACTCAAGAAGGTCTACAAAGACAGAACTGGGGAAAATCTTGGTGACCTTACAGAGGACAATCTCATCCACATCCGGCATTCCTTGACGTTTATATAGCATTATTAGCTAGGAAAGGACATTCTTTATAAATTTTTGCACTACTCAAGTATCTCTAAAACTCTTGCTGAAATCTTTGATTTTCCGCCGGTAGGGAATGCTATCTCTTTATTGCATACCAAGCAACAGACAACACTACTGGTATTACCAAAAATTATCTGCTCATTCTTACATTTAGAACATCGTACCTTTATGAATTTGCTTCTTGGAGTCTTTGCGTTCATTTTCTTTATATCAGTTCTACCCTTTTCGTCCTAATGCCTGAATTTTGTACACTCACTTTTTTGCACTCTTTACAGGTGTAGCGAAGATCAGTTTTCTTAGTGTTCTTGGCCCCGGTCATTTTCCACTTGGCAACAGGTCTTCGGGAGAATCTTCCCAGGTTGCCAAAGCCTCTTCTCAACCCTCTTTTCTTGACTCTTGTCTGTGATCCTCTGGACTGGGTGCGGTTCTTATTGAGGCCCTTAAAACTCTGGTTGTGGACCTTGTGCTCAGTATGCTTCTTACAGTGACGGCACAGCCTTTTCTTGGTTTTAGGGATTTTCATTTTATGTTGTGCATACAGAAGGCGAGTTATTTATAAAAGTTTCCTCAATGAAAGGAATTTTTACAGTAACTTCAGCCCTCCAGTAATACCATCCACTTTCTCTTCATCGTCGGGGCCGATTGCAGCACAAGTTTTTGTACCCGCAGCAATAACCGTCCTGCCGGCATCGGTTATCAAAGCAGCAGTAAGGCCCTCATCTTTAGCTTGCTGAAAATATTTGATAAGTTCTTTATCATCCTTCACCTTGACGACGATCTTAGCCATCCCTTCTTCTCTCCATGCCCTCACGAGAGACGGTTCAGATTTGAGGACAGCTTCTACAGAAGCATGCGAGCACTGTGCGCAAGCCTTCCCTTTTGGAAGTTTCAGGTCCTGGCGGATAAGGATTACCTGTTTGTATGAAGTCATTTTATGGAGGGTAGTGATGGATTGTATAAAAAGGTAACTGTACGAGGGTGTTTAGAATACAGGGTAGTTGTTCTTCTGTATACTGCTCAGTTGTTCTTCTGCATATGGAATACCGTATGCTGCCCCACAGAACAACGCTCATTCATAGGCAATACTGGCGTATCAGTTCATCCTTACTCAAAGAAGTTTCGTCTGGGCCTGCACGGTTGCCTGCAACCAACTCTTCCGCAGTTGTTCCATTTATACTGCTGGTACCGATTCTTTCAACTCTGGCCATCCTTTCGGGAAGTATGGCCAATAATTCCGGGGTATGTTCTCTTTTACAGTATTCCGTGAATGGGTTGAGTTCCATCCCCTTGCCGGCGGGAGCATCACATACTTGGGACCATTCCATGTAATAATCATTTCCTTGATGTTCCAGTTTGACGATCAGGTACGAGGTCATAGTCAACACCATAATATTTGATGAATAGTTAAGAAAAAAATAAACGCTTACTGCTCAACCTGCCATTCGTTATCGAACAAGCCGTTGAAGTACTTAACAAAGTAAGGTGCTTCTACCCAGACAGCACAGTCATAACTCTTGTGGACTTTTTTATCGTCGGTCATAAACAATAACATGTCTTTTCCATCGACGATGCAGAATCTTGCTCCTTCTCCGTTATGCTGATTGACTGTTGAGAACTTTGAGAAAAGTTCGATCATATCTTTGTTAGATCCTTTAGGTAAGGAAACCCTGATGTTGACTCCTGCTTTAGCCAGCTTTTTCATCGGGGCTGCCAATAGATCGTATTTCCGTTCAACACCGGTCGATGTTAGCATAAGGGTTACGCTTTCTTTAGCATTCTTGACCATTGTGACCAGATGTTCGTGGACTTTATTCCTGCCACGGAAAGCTCCTGACTTGTCGGTCGGATCTACTAGTTTGACCCCTTCGCTGTGCAAGGTGTTCAACTCTTCCAGAATGTCGCTTTCTTTTAATTG
>CAZWBB010000078.1:0-2735 GCA_964632045.1 uncultured Methanosarcinales archaeon
ATTCAATCCATTCATCCTGAGTTCTTCTATCTCCTTTCTCAGCAGCATGGCAATCCGTAATAATCCCCTCAAAACCTTCTCCCGTAGAGGGGGATGTTTCTCTCACCATTGGAGCACTCTCTATATCTTTCAACGCTTCCTCCTCAGAAAGCAGTCCTGATGGTCTTAATGGTTTAAGGATGTTCATTTCTTCGCCTTTGTGTTCATGTATCTTGTATATGAGTCGACCCAATCAGTGCCTATACCCTCTTTCTTCAGCTCATCCGGCAGGGATATCTCTTTGTAAGAGATATTTTTCGATTTGAATGTGTCGACGAGTTTTTGGGTCTTGGGTGCACGTTTCTTGCCATTATGCCGGTAAACCAGGATTATTGGGGGCAGACCTTGCTCGATCAAAGGGATATAGGTTCCTAACATACCTACACACTTACTCAGCTTCTGGGCGGTCTCTTCCATCATCACCTGCTTCCTGCCCGCATACTCTTCCTGGGCGACTATGTGGTTAAGGTTGCCGTGGTAGGTCGTAAAGCGGAATGCCTGCAGAGCTGCGTCCAGGATATCCACTTCGACCGGTTTACCTTTCTGACCAAACTTCATCTCTGCGATGTAAGAGAAGGCATAAGCTAAACTTTTGATCGCAGGGATTGTCCGCTCGGTAGAACTCTTTACCAGGGAACAGATCCTATCGTTCTTGTCGCAATCGGAGCAGAGCATTGGAAAAGCTTCTTTTGTCTTGTATTTGTCCTTTTCACAGAAGTCCAGACCTTCATCGATCAGGAAACGGAAAGCCAGAAGATGGGGATTTAGCCGTCTGGCTTGCTCCATGATCTTCACGTTTACTGCCAGGATCTTATCACTGATATCTCTGATCTCGGGAACATCTACTTTTGGATTTGCCTTCCGCTCCTCGATCCGGATCTTGTCTTCAGGAGTTGGACGGAAATCTTTATGGTCAAGGTCGATGGTAAGGTGAGCTCGGTTCAGCAGAGCGCGGTCCATCTCAAACGTCCCTGAGAAATCTCCGTTAAGCTTGTTGAGGTTGGCAGTAGCCATAAAAGCAGCATAGCCGGCATGGCCCAGAGGCAGTCTTCTTCCGTTGAAAGTGTATTTACCGTCGGCCAAGTCGAAAAAGTCGTTCTGTCTTGGTTTTGGGGCACGGTTTATTTCGTCGACTGCGAAAAATAATCTTCGCACCCTGTCTTCTTTCAGCTGCCGCGCCTCATCTGAGTCGTACTGCCCATTACTGAGATCGACTTTCTGCCGTACGAAGAGATCTTCAATCTCAAAGTTTGGCCGTCCATCTGCCCAGTTGCAGTTCCCTCCTTCATGGTCGCCGCCGAAATGATACCAGGCGATATCTGTCATCAGTTGCGTCTTTCCTCTTCCTGTATCCGAGATGATCATGGAGTTCAGTCCAGCTAACTCGATAGCGTACATGACATCGCAGAAAGTAAGATTCAGAGTCTTGTTTTTACCATTCACTCTCCCGGTCAGTTTAACAGCATTGCTGCTATTGACGTAGAAAGGAAATTTCAGTTCTTCATATTTTAGGTCGCTCATTTTGTTGCCTCATATTTTCTTTGTCTTTTCTAGATAATCAATGAAATCTAATGGAGCCGTAGTAATGCATTTGGGCTTATATACTAGTTTTTGAAGAATTCCCCTTCTTTTCTTCGGATGAATAACAAAAATGCCATTTTCTCTGCCAGCGTAGATGACCGTCCCTTCTTTCTCAGCAACAGCTGCCATACCTCTGGTTCTTCTTAATTTGTCGAATTCTTTGACCTCTCTTCCGTCATATTGATAAATCTTTGACCAGCCGGGAATAAGCAGGACGTCGTCCAGGGAGGTCAATTCTCCATGGCAATACATAGGTCCAATCCTTTCTCCGCCAACTTGATGAACTTCGTAAGAACTGAAATCAGTAATGCTATGGGAATAGAATAGTTGTCCGCCCGCCGCAGCGACACTTGCGAAATGTCCTCCACTTCTGTGGAGACAATCTCCTGGGCGGCTAAAAATACCTGTGTGATTGACACCTACTACAATTCGATCTTCATGACAAGCTATACTTGTGATTGTACCATCATAATGGTCAGCCAATTTGAAAGGCCAGTGCATGAGGGAACTGGAATGACCAAAGTAGAGATCATCATTGTGGAAGAGAATTTCAGAATGGAAACCTACGCCTAGAATCATACGAGATTTCCCGTCTTTTGATGCCATCAGATGACCTGAATCATCTGTGAGAATCAGCCCATAATCTGTTCCCAGACCTCCGGGGGCTTTTGCCTTCCGCTCTTTTTGAGGAGCCTTGTTGATGACCGGCACACTCTCTAAATCCTTCAACGCTTCCTCCTCGGAAAGCAGTCCTGATGGTCTTAGTGGTTTTAGTATTTGTGTCATTTTTTCGTTTCGCCGCTACGCGGATAAATCACCCCACGGGAGCGACCTCGGTCGTAAAGGTAGTAGTAGCCACCAACAAGGAAGTCGCTATTGTAATAGTAGAAGCTGCCCGCCCGCGAGGGATATTGTGAACGTGAATCATTTCCCCCCACAGTAGGTGTCCATACTTTTATCTCTTCTCTTTTCTTGCCGCTAACAAACTCAAATATTTGAATTATCTCTTCTCCTTCATCCTCACTATTAAACAATGTCTGCAGATAAGCTAATCCTTCTACCTCGCTAACCACCTGCGTTACAGGAGTTCCTCTGTAAACAGGAACTTTGATCTC
>CAZWBB010000079.1:0-1935 GCA_964632045.1 uncultured Methanosarcinales archaeon
CTTCACTATGGCATAATCTTTACTGGCTGGGATAGTTTTTCTGTCCCACAGCCTATGATACCGAAACATTTATATGTGCTCGTCTCTAAACAATAATCAAGGGGGGATCACAACTATGACTGAATATCTAGATATGGATCGGTATGAGATAATCCAAAAATTGCACACTCCAGGAGCTAAGGTAGAAATTCTGCACTGTAGGGATAAAGATGAAGATCATGAATACGTGTTGAGAGTATTTACTGGTCTCGGGTCTGAAGGAGGATCACTCCAAAAGCAGGTAGATCACATGAAACGTATTGAGCATGATAACCTGGTAAGAGTGCATGGGTTCTTTTGTGATAAAGAGGGGTTGCCGATAATCAAAAGGGATTATGTTCCTGGGAAATCACTTGACAGACTGCTGAGTGAAAGGGGGATATTTGATGAAGATGAAGTAAAGAAGGTGGCGATTGGTACTGCTAAGGGCTTGTTGGAATTAGAACAGGATGAGATCACACCCACTAGTCTGGCTCTTTCTGATGTCATCATCAAGGAAGATGGCAACCCTGTTATCGTCGGATTTGCCAAACCAGTTGATGAGGAGAAGCGGAATGGATATTCATCAGCTTCCTACATGTCTGATTTTGATATGTTACCAAAAGCCGACAAAGAATATTCTTATGCATCTTTTTTGGGTAGATTATGCATAGGAATGCTTACTGGAAAATATTCAAGTGATAACAGGAGCTTAAGGCGGTCTATATCAGGAAAAATTGACTATCGGAAGCATTGTGTGGTCTCAGATGATTTTGCAGATGTTATTGACAGGTTGGTGGATTCGGACGCCACCCGTCGGTATGGTTCCATGAATGAAGTTATTCAGGCAATTGAATCTCCTACTGAAGAAGAGAAGACAGACAAAACTGTTGATGATGAAGAAGATTCTATCTCTTCCAGGGCAAGAAAAAAATATTTTGAGCGCCATAGACGTAGAAATGCGAGATACAAAGCTGAATCCTCACTTCTACCTAAGATTGGGATGATGGCGACGGCGATTGCTACAGCGGGGATAATGCTACTTGGTTATGCCACATTGGTAGGGTTTACTGGAAGAGAATCTAATGATGCAACCTCCGTTGATCAGGAGTCTGCAATGGTCGATAGTGAGAGTACGGATCTCTCTGAGACGAGTGCCGTTGAGGACAAGGTTTCTGTCAAACCTGCCGAGAAAGAGTGGGTTGATCTGAGGACAGTGGCCGATGGACTGCTTGTCGGAGTGGATGCTGATGAAAATGGATTTACGATCGCAGACAAAGGCAACCTTTTTGCCAAACAGGTGTGCACCTTGGTTTACAGAAATGAAAAAAGTGAGCGTGTGGAGGAGGCGGATTCGGAGACCTGTGTCATCGACCACATAAAAGGGAATCTTGTTGTCAAAGGCAGCAGTGGGTATGGTCTTTATGGTAGAGTGTATCATGGTGTGGTAGATAATGGATGTGATGGAGAAGTGGATCTTATTGGTCAGGTTGATAACGTTCCTATTCCTCTTGATGCGACCGGCAAACTCACCAGGGAGCAGTTCAGGTTAGTCGAGGATGCTGGTTCTTCGTTACATAAATTTATGACGAAAAATAAAGTCGCTGCAAGAATCAAGGTGTGGAAAGGGATTTACAGAAAGGGTGAATAACACAATACTAACACTAATTCCTTAATTTCTCAGAAACTTTTATAAAAGCATCGCAACTTCAGCCAAAAAGATGAAAAGGAGTTCACGACGCTGGAAGAAGAAAGGTCAGATGCGCTGGAAGTGGCAGCGTAAGAAAATGAAGAAGGCTAAGAGGAAAAGGAAGATACAGAGTAGTTAGATTTCTAGACGGTTTTGGTAAAGGCTCACGAAACATTTATAAATAACCCTCAATCCCGGAAGGTTACAAAATGTGTATTCAATTAATC